>DBMI01000111.1 GCA_002298165.1 Desulfarculales bacterium UBA702 | reverse complement strand
CCCGCGAAGGCGGGAATCCAGCCTATGCTCAACTATCCGTAAAGGCACTGGATTCCCGCCTTCGCGGGAATGACGCCCTTATTATTTGAACGCTGAAGTGGGAAACTCCATCCTTTTTCAACACCCTGCTAAAGAACGGCTTATTTCAACGTCAATACAGGGCTCGGGCGCGTGCGCAAGTTGAAGGATTATTCGAAACAGGAATTTTTCAGGATTAAACCCCTGGACCATTTCCTTATAGAGGTATGCAACGATGCGCTTCAGTTTGGTTTTTGCAAATGGAAGCCAAGATTATATGACAGGTTCATTAAAGATGCCGAGCACTTGAAGGGTAAAGACATCGGGCTTGTAGTCGCCTACGAGCAGCCCTGGGCGCTGGATTGGCTTATACGGATGGCGGCCAGGAATCTCAAAGGCACATTGCTGGTATTCGATAATTCGCGCAGTGCCGAAGCACGGGTGGAAATAGAGAAAGTCTGCCGGGGATTTGGAGTACCCTACCTGGGGCTGCCGCCAAGCCCAACGAAGCATCCCAACCGGTCGCACGGCATGGCGATGACCTACATTTTCCACAACGTGGTGCGCGTTATACAACCGAAGAGCTTCACCTTCATCGACCATGACCTGATCCCGATGGAAGAAATCGAACTTGGCGGCTCTTTGCTGGACCAGCCCTTTTACGGCCTGCCAAATGACTCAAAATGGGCATGGTCGCTTTGGGCCGGATACTGTGCTTACGATTTTTCCGCTGTCGGAAAACTTCCTCTCAATTTTCTGAATGACTTTTCGATAGGCCTCGATACCGGAGGACGCAACTGGCGGCCCCTCTACAGGAAGTATGACAGATGGGGGCTGAGGTTCGGCACATGGCACCTGGCCCAGATAGAGGACCCCCTGAATGGGACT
Source organism: Desulfarculales bacterium UBA702 (assembly GCA_002298165.1). Classification (GTDB taxonomy): domain Bacteria; phylum Desulfobacterota; class Syntrophobacteria; order Syntrophobacterales; family Syntrophobacteraceae; genus SbD1. The sequence continues at coordinate 47,016 of DBMI01000111.1, read as the reverse complement.
CCACGGCCGGTTGATGTAATAGATGGCAACTGGATTCATATTGGCGGGGCTGGGTACAGCAGCAAATTCAAGGAGACACTGGATTTCTATGAGCGATTGGCCACGGCAGCCGAAGAAGGCGCAACGCTTCGGATGCTCACCTCGGGAGGTTAATACCCGGTAATTGTCCCCAAGCGGGTGTATAGACCGGATCGGAGGGAGTTGGGAGCGGGCTGTACCTCCGCTCCCAGTTCGAATTAGTAGTGTTCGCGGTATTTGTATCTTTCTCCCCTCCAGCCCGTGTCCGTGTCACGAAAGCTTCTATCTGTACGGTAGGAGTAGAAGTACCTCGCCCTTTCTTCAGGCCTCATCGAGAAAAACCGAGTTCTTTCCCGAGGCCTCATTGTAAAAAACATCGCCCTTTCGTTGGGCCCTAGGGCAAAGAACACATCTCTTTGGTACGGCGCAAGACCCATGAGGTAGTGCCTTTCACGTGGCTCAAAGGCCAGGAAATCGTGCCTGTATTCAGGCTGAAGTGCGAAAAATTCGCGCCTCTCTCGGGGCCTGAGGGTAAAAAATATCGGCCGGTCTTCTCGGCTCAGCGCGAAAAATTCGTTCCGATCTTCCCGACTCAGTGCGGAAATTTCCATCCTTTGCTCGGGTGTCAGCTCCATCATCGCGGCGCGTTCCTGCGGATCCATGTTGCCGGTACCAATACTGAACCCTTGATCGCCAAGATTTATATCGAGGCCGGCGGCGACGATGCTCCCATTTCTCTCAAAGGCTTTTGCGCTGTTTATGCCGAAAATGAGAACGAAGGCCAATGTAATTCCGAATATGCAATAGAAGTGTGAACTTCTCATCGCTTACTCCTTCCTTGGTGCGAACTATGTCGCTATCTTACTGTGATACTCTGTATTGGGGAAAAGTTAGTCTTTTACTGAAGGTAAGAAATGCGGAAACATTTTGTCAACCAAGGGGTCGAAAGGAAATGTTGTTGTGTCTTAAGCTCTTTCCCACTCTTCCCATACTTAATAGAACTGAAAACCAAAAGCTCTAAATTGCAAAGACGCCATCATGCCCGCAAAGGCGGGAATTCGGCGCCTTTATTTGTAAATTAGGGAGTTTAAGCCAGAGGCACCGGATTCCCGTCCTCATTAGGCTGTCGGGGCTTTAGAGATCGGCTCTCGGTTTACTCCTGGACTATCTGGCGAAGGGTCCTGCTTTTCTGATCGCCACATCCCTTTTTTCTTGAAAATCCGCCGCAGTAATATTGTCGTAACTACCCCCAGGTAAGACCCAAAAATAATGTCACTCAAGAAATGAGCCCCTATTACCACCCTGCTCATAATCGGAAGTATTGCAGCAATGACGTAGATGTAATTGCGACGGGGTAAAATCAGGTAAAGGGCCGTGAGCAGAGCGGCAATAGTGTTGGCATGTCCGGAGGGGAATGACGAATAATCGTAGGATGAGGAAAAAAAATCAAACCCGTAGATGCCATGGTCCTCAAGAATCCCCGGCCGGCCCCTTCCGACGATATACTTGATGAGGGCATTAAAAGTGCCCGACACCGCAATGGAGGCAAAAACGAACAGGGCCATATTGGAAAAAACAGGTTTTTTGACCGCCAACCTGTACCAAAGGGCTAGAGTAGCGGAAACCAGAAGGTAAACAGTGGATTCACCAAGATAGGTTATCGTCGCAAAAAAGTATTTTACCGGTCCATCCGACGAAGCAAAAAACAATGCGATTGGGACATCCAGAAAAAAGTAGCTCAACAGGCAGACGGCAATTGCAGCGATGCTCAAGAATGATATAGATTTCAAACTCAACTCAGAAATACCTCAATTGGACGCAAAGGCGGGCCCAAACCCAGCCGTACTCTCCGATTATCAACGACTCGCAACCCGCAACCCGCAACCCGCAACTCGCAACCCGCAACTCGCAACCCTAAGCATGCCTTCTTATCCAGTTGAAGCAAATAAGGGCGAAGAAAAGTATGTTTCCCGCCCACACACCCAGGAATGGCGGGAGCACACCGGAGGATGCAAGGGAGCTTCCCATGCTCGATATGGTAAGAAATGCAAAGGCAACTCCAAGCGAGATCCCCACCGATGCGGCAATTTCGCCGTGAAGCCCTTGTCTCAGTGCCACCGCGATTCCGAGGAGCGCAAGGATAAATGTGGCCAGTGGCCCGGCGAGCCTTTGGTGCAGGTCAACCCGGTATGGTGTCGAGGTAAAGCCTTCCTGCTCGATTCTTTCGACGTACTGATACAACTCTACCCAGCCAAGATCCTCGGGTAGTTTTTCACGGCCGGAGAAATCCTCGGGGGTGACATTGAGGTCTACCGGCCTGCGCTCGAACCACTGCTCCTCATTTTCAGTTGTGGAATTCCCAAAGACGACAATGAGGCCGTTTTCAGCTACCCAGCCGTTTTCAGTCCATATAATTCGAAGGGCGTCGATCCTCTGGGTGAGCCGGAACTGCGGATCAAGAAAAAAAATGGAAGCTTTTTCCATCGTCTTCTTCTGACGATCGAAAAGTCTTATCTGGTAGATCGTATGTTCCTCTCGATACCAGAGGTTCTCCGGGTTTAGCCAGGGCGCGGGTTTCTGCTGCCTGACCTTCACGTCCCATATATTTTCGAGCCTCTGATTGAGAGGGCGAGCCAGAAATTCGCTAACCCCGAAATGCACGGCGGAAAGGACAAGTGAGGCGACAATTATTGGAGCCACGTAGCTGAGCGGGTTGATCCCGGCCGTTTCCATCGCTATCAATTCCCGATTGCGCTTGAGAATCCCGAGCGTGATAAGTGCTGCAAGAAGCGAGGCGGTTGGAATCCCCTGGGTAAGGATCATTGGGATTTTACTGAGAAAATATCCATAAATTTCCTGCCACGGCAGTTTCTGGGACAGCATTGGATCGATGCGCTCGAAAAAATCGACCGCGACATAAAGAATGGTAAATGCCGCGATCGAAAGGCTGAAGATGGGGATGAAATGCCGGAGCATGTAGCGGGGTATTATCTTCATGCCGTTCGCCTGCGCATGCCGATCTTCGAGACGATCCTCTCAAGTAAAGGTTCCAGTTTCGATATCAGTGTAAAAGGCTTTTCAGTGTGCATCTTGGCCCAGAGGTAAACGGCGAGAGCGAACCCCAGCATATTGGGGAGCCAGACGGCGATAAAGGGCGAGAGCACGCCGTTTTCGCAAAGACTCGTCCCAGCGGAATGGATTATGTAATGTGACAAGAAGATCCCTACCCCGATCGTCGCGCCTGTAATGCGGTTTTGCCGGAAAAGAGCACCGAGTGGTGGGCCGAGGAGTCCAAGTAAAAGGCATGCCGCTGGAAAAGAGAGTCTTTCGTGATATTCGACGCCGTAGAACTGTTTGTTCCACGCGTCCTTGGCGTTCTCGATCTGCTGGGTCAGCTCGGCCAGTGTCATGTCCTTTCTTCTTTTCACTTCTTTTGTGACCCTGCCCAAAAGTTCGTCCATCAAGAGAGTAAAATCGTAATTTTTGAATGATACGACCTGTGCGTCCTTGAGGCTCTCCGCCGTCCTCGAAATTATCCCGTTGCTGATCCGAAAGGTGATGGTCTTGGTATCTGGTGGAATAACCAGCTCGGCGCTCTCCGCAGTTATGGTAACTTTTTCCTGCTGCTGTCGCTGGTCCTGGATGAAGACACCTTTCATTGTCAGTTCCGAATGGTCAACCGATTTGAAAAAGAAGACCAGCTTTGGGACAGACGATATAAAGACTCCTTCCTTGAGAAGCACCGGAATGGACGTGCGCCCCAGTGACCGCAGCTTGATATCCAGGGCGTCATTGGTGAATGGCATAATGAGAATCGAGTTTGCGAAGGCGAGTGTTGTCGTAAGTATCAGAATGCAGAGCACAGCGGGCAGGAAGGAGAGAAATCCCGTGCCGGCGGCCCTGAGTGCCACCAGTTCGTTATCCCCGTTCAAGCGCCCGAAGGCAAGCATTACCCCCAGCATGACCGCCATCGGAGCTGAATAGAGGGTGAGCTTGGGCATCGCGAAGGCGATCACCTGGCCAACGTCGCTCAGCGAGCACGAAGAGGCAATCAGTATGCGCATTACCTGAAAAAGCTGTCCGGTAATCAGGACAAAGCTAACTCCGGCCAGGCACAAAAAAACGGTTCCCGCCTGCTCTCGCAGCAAATACATGAAAAGTGTTTTTCGCATGAGCCACAGTCTAGTAAATCACGCGAGAAGAGGTCAATTGTAAAAGACATATGTAGGGGACGACCGCTCGTCGGCCAGTGCGTAAAGATGTCTTAACGAATGAATACAGACCGGCTATTTAGCTCGAACACTGGCTCCCGGTCAGGATATCACTCTTTTCTCAAATCCTTTTTCGCTGACCTTCCGACCAAAAAAACCTAAAGGTTTCGGCGCCAAAGGACGATATTTGAGTTGTCTGGAACAGTTAAAGGAGTCGGCAATGGCTTTCAACGTGAGTGGAATGGGAAGTGGGATCGACTGGCAAAGCATACTTGATAAGTATCGCGAGGTCGAAAACAATAGAATTACCCTACTAACCAACCAGAAAACGGCCGCCAGCAACAAGCTCACAGCCTGGAACAGCTTTGGGACCACTCTGAGCGCACTTCAGACGGCCTCCGCCGATCTCAAGTACTCCACCGGGTTTGATCTTTTCAAGGCCACGCTTACATCTTCGTCTGCAAACGTTTCCGCCGACAGCCTGCTTTCGGCCACCGCATCTTCTTTGGCAACAAAAGGCACGTACCAGGTAGTCGTCAATAACAGGGCCCAGGTACAAAAGCTCGCCTCGGGATCTTTTTCTTCCAAGACCACCGCCCTTGGTTTTTCGGGCACAATCCTTGTAAACGGAAAAGCGGTATCTATAGGAAGCTCGGACACGCTGCAGGACCTCAGCAGGAAGATAAATGCCGTCAATACCGGCACCTCGCCGTCGAATGTCACATCGAGCATATTGCAGGAATCGGCCAATTCGTTCCGGCTGGTCATGACGAGCGGGATAGAGGGTGCACTGGGGATAAGCCTTCAAAACGGCTCTTCGGGCGATACGCTGGCGAGCCTTGGTTTCAACGCTGCTTCCGGCTCGGAACTAAGGCACGCGGTAACCGGCGGAGCGCAAAGCGACTCCTTTTCGAGTGCTTCAACAGGGGTCGATACTTTGCTTGGGATATCGAGCCAGGCACTTTCCGGAAACGTGGTAATCGATGGAAAAACTGCGACTATTGATCTTTCCGACAGCCTGACCAAGATCGCAAGCGACCTGACAACGCTCTATGGTGTAAATGCAAAAGTAGTATCAAATGCCGCCGGAGACCAAAATTCCTTGCAAATAGAGGGGATGACGAGCTGGACGGACGAGAACAACGTGCTCCAGGCACTTGGAGTGATCCAGGGCAGCCGGAACGATATAGTCGGCGTAAAATCAAGCGTGGGCAACACAACCGACGGCACGACCGCGATCACTTCAACTACTAAAATCACCGACATATATGGTTACCTGGCCAATACCGCCGGAGACAAGATCACCCTCTCGGGCAAAACGCATAGCGGGGCGACCGTTGCCGCAACGGATCTGGCCATCGACGGCACCACGACCATGGGCAGCCTGCTGACGCAAATACAAACTCTATTTGGACCCTCTGTTACCGCATCGATTACCTCGGACGGCAAAATCCAGGTAATTGATAATCAAACCGGGGACAGCCAGCTCTCGGTATCGCTCCAGACCACCCTAACGGGCGCAAACCCCGGAAAACTCGATTTCGGTACTTTCAGTACGGTCGGCGCAGTCCGCAAATACGAGATCCAGCAAGGACAGGACGCCTCCTTCTCAATCGACGGCGTTGAAATGACAAGTTCGACCAACACGATTACAACCGCAATCCCGGGTGTTACGATTAACCTTCTGGGCCAGGACCCTAACACTACTGTTACACTCAACGTCGATCAAGACAGCAAAGCCATCGAGGACAAAGTCAACAAGATGCTAAGCGCCTTTAACGACGTGCTGAGTTTCGTCAAAACACAGATGGCCTACGATTCAAACACCAAGAAAACCGGAGGGCCGCTCTTCGGAAACAATTCGCTCAAGGCAATAAAGTCGCAGCTCCAGAACCTCATGCAGCAAAAAGTTGGTTCCGGCACTTACAGCTACATGTCGCAAATAGGTGTACAAATAGGCTCCGACGGCAAATACACACTCAATACGGCTACTTTCGAATCGGCGCTCTCAACCAATTTCAACGATGTAGTAAATATTCTTTCCGATTCAGGTGCGAGCACCAACAGCAGTTTTCAATATTCCTCCTCCGGCCGCACAACCGCTTCCGACACTTACACCATCAATATTACGCAGCCTCCTCTGGCGGGTACGATAGATGGGTATGCCGCGACGGTTAAAGATAATGTGCTCTCGCTGAGCAACGCCGCAAGCGGCGCCAATGGGCTGGCAGTCACATATACGGGTACCAGCGCATCCGACAGCACCACTTTTACCTTCAGCCGCGGGATAGCAAGCCTTATCGACAGCGCAATTTACAGCATGACAGATGCTTCGAACGGTCAGTTGACGCTCCAGCAGAATGCCTCACAGAGTCTGATCGATGCGATGAGTTCAAAAATAACGAGAACCCAGGATCAGATTGACCAGAAAATGGCCTTATTGCAGACGCAGTTCGAGGCAATGGATTCGGCTGTGACGCAGGTCCAGTCAATGGCAACTTATCTGAGCCAGCAGTTTAAATAATCAGAAGTGGGGATTTTTAACTCGATCTTTTTAGGAGAGGTGAAATGGTTCACAGCTACGCATTGAACACTTACCAGAAGACGGCGGTAGAAACCGCTGAGCCACTCCAACTCGTCATTCTCTGCTACGATGCCGCCATTCGCGATTTAGGGGAAGCCGAATCTCTGCACCAAAGAGGATCGATGGATGAAGCTTACCAGAAGATAAGACATGCACAGGACATCATCACGGAACTTCTTGTGGGGCTCGATTATGAGAGGGGCGGAGACATCGCCCGCAACCTGAATCGGCTCTATAATTTTATTCTCAGACAGCTGATCGGCATCAACAGCCGCCAGGACACCTCTATTTACCACCACCTTATAAAGATCCTCGCCCAATTGAAGGAAGCATGGGAAGAAATCAAGCTGAATCCGCCTCAAAGCGTCTCAGCCGTCTCTCCTGTAGCATCACGAAACTGGCGGGCATCCGTCTAAGTGCACCGGACCCCTCTAAAAGGGATTGAAAATGGCAGAATGCTCATCTGCAGATACTACCAGGAAAGCAACTGGAATCCTGGGCCAGTTACAAAAATACGTTCAGCAACTCGCCACATCGGAAGAGGATCCGAGCGTTGACATCATGGCCCTTTCAAATGCATGTGGGGAACGGTTCGAAGACCTCAAGGCGGTGCTGCCCCGGGCCGTTGAGATTGACCGCGCCCAAAGCACCGGGAATCCGACAGCGGTAGAATCGGACATGGTCAGGAAAATTGCGGACCTCCAGAATGAGCTTCAATCCTGTATCAAGGTGCTCGAACGCGGCCGCAACAGTGCAGCACGCGAGCTGAAAGAATTCATGAAAGCCAGGAAGGCCATCAAGGCCTATCGGGATTAAAAATTCCTGACCACAAAACAGCACGACCCGTCTACCTCGTGTGCGGTAAACGGGTCTTTGCATCATTTTAGCGCTCACCCAACCAACATCCTCGACGAGACAGTCTGTCAATCCTGCCTTACTTTTTTACAATAAGAAGGTCATAATTACTCGAGTAGACCTTCGTGGCCTATGACCCAGGATATTCGGAGTTATGTTACGGAGATTATTTCTGCGCTTGGGCGCGAAGCATAAAGATCGCGCCGTTAGGCTTCAACCATTGAAAGATCATGCGGAACCGCTTCCCAGACTGAGAGGGGTATTGCTGCGCCGGCGCTGTGATTCTTGCGGAGCGAGGATTGAAGTGGAGCATGACCATCAAGGCAGCGTCATGCTGAAGTGCCCTCGATGCAATAGAGAATACGTCTTCTTCGAACACGAGGAATAGTCTCACTATATCGTGAACAAACAGGACAGTTGTCCTCCCCGACAAAAAACCCGTCTAGAACCGTTGCCCGACCCCCCTTTCAGATTTGACAAGCGAACAGCTTTGCCTATAATGACCACCTGGTCAGTGACTACCCGGTCATTTTTGGCCGTAAGCAGTACTGGTAATGCTTGAAAGGGAGTTGATGGTCCCGCGCGACATTTTCAACAAGCTGGAAGAATCGAAGAAAAGCAGAATACTGGATACCGCTATCGATGAGTTCTCGATGCACGGTTTTCGTCAGGCGAGCGTGAACCGTATGGTCGAGCGGATCGGCATAGCGAAGGGCTCCCTCTTTCAGTATTTCGGCAGTAAAGAGGGGTTGTTTAAGGTCATATTCAGCCATGCGGTCGAGCTGGTACGGCAATCCCTTCGCCAGGTTAAGCGCGAGACCTCGGATGCTAATTTTTTTGAGCGCATCCGGCAAAGCACCCTGGCCGGAATACGTTTTATAAGGCGACACCCTAGGGTTTATCGGATTTATTTAAAGATGATCTTTCAGGAAGATTTTCCCCTGCGCGCCGAATTTTTGCAGCAGGTACACCTTTTTTCGGCGGAGTATCTTCGCCCCATCGTCGAAGCTGGAATAATCCGTGGCGAGTTGAGGACCGACATCGATCCCGAAATGGCTGTTTTCCTGCTGGACTCGCTAATGGACAGGTTCCTGCAGGCTTATTGCGTGCCTTTTCTCGATGCTGGAGCCGGGATTTACCAGGCCGAGGATTCCGAAGTCGAGCGCAGGGTTGAAGGTCTAATCGATCTGCTGAGGGCCGGAATGGGAGCAGGGGGAGAGCAGGATGGCGCGGCCGGGTTGGGGCACGCGGCCGGGAGGAACGCTGGAAATGCTTGATTCTGGATATTTCAGCCGGCTCGATCTGGGTGAAATCCGCGAAAAGGTTGCGGCGGGCGAGCGGTTGAGCCTTGCTGACGGGGAGAGGCTTTTTGTCTGCCGGGACATACATGCCCTGGGCTTTCTGGCACATGCGGCCAGGACCAGGCTCCACGGCAAGTCTGCCTACTTCATAGTTAACCGGCACATAAACTATTCAAATATTTGCGTAAATGGCTGCCGATTCTGCGCTTTCAGCAGGAAGAAAGGCGACCCGCTGGCATTCGAGCTAACAGAGCCCGAGATTCTCGAAAAAGTAGCCACGCAGAAAGACGATCTCACCGAGTTGCACATCGTCGGGGGATGTCATCCCGACCTCCAGCTTTCTTTTTTTGAGGACCTGCTGAGAAAAATCCGCGAAATTCGCCCGAATGCTTTTCTCAAGGCCTTTACGGCTGTTGAGATAGCACATTTTGCAAAAAAGGAATCCATAACGGTTGGTGAGGTCCTGTTGCGCTTGAAAGCCGCTGGACTGCGGATGCTCCCCGGTGGAGGGGCCGAAGTATTCAGCGCTCGCATCCGCGAAATGTTGTGCCCGGAAAAGCTGGACGGGCAGGGCTGGCTTGACGTGGTGCGCCAGGCGCATGAACTGGGGATTCGCACAAATGCGACAATGCTATACGGGCATCTGGAAACCGAAAGGGAGCGGCTGGAGCACATGGCCGCGCTTCGCGAACTGCAGGATAAGACCGGTGGGTTCGTCTGCTTTATTCCACTTCCTTTCCAGCCCGCGAATTCGGAACTCAGCCATCTGGGCCCAACCACCGGAATCGAAGACCTCAAGACGATCGCCATCAGCCGGCTGATGCTGGACAATATTGCCCATATCAAAGCCTATTGGGTGATGTTGACCGCCAAGGTCGCCCAGGCCGCCCTCTATTACGGGGCGGACGATTTCGACGGGACGGTTGTAGAGGAAAAGATCGGGCACATGGCTGGAGCCCAGTCGGAGCAGGGCCTTACCCGTGGGGAAATTGAGCGGATCATCATGGATGCCGGTTTCGAGCCGGTCGAGCGTGACAGTCTTTTCAACAGCATAAAAGAAAACGGCCGGGGCAGGTGCTCATGAGTGATAACGGGCGGCTTGATTTCGACAGGGCCTGGGACCTGTACAATAATGCCGATTTCCATGAACTTGGGCGAATGGCCCACGGGGTAAGGATCGAAAAGCATCCCGAGCCGGTGGTGAGCTACGTGGTTGATCGGAATATAAACTACTCGAACGTATGTGTATGCGGCTGCCGGTTCTGTGCTTTCTTCCGTCCACCTGGGCACCCGGAGTGCTATGTTCTCGGCAAATCAGAGCTCTCCTCCAAAATCGAAGAGACCCTCAGCCTCGGGGGAACTCAGATCCTGATGCAGGGCGGCCATCATCCCGACCTGCGGCTCTCGTTTTACGAAGATATGTTGAGATTCATAAAAACGAGCTTTCCTATTCATGTCCACTCTTTTTCTCCTCCTGAAATCGTGCATTTTGCACGCCTGGAGGGAATCTCGACTGGCGAGGTCATTTCGCGCCTTAGAGCCGCCGGTCTTGACTCGATCCCCGGTGGAGGCGCGGAAATCCTGGTGGATTGCGTGCGGGAGCGCGTATCGCCTCGCAAGTGCTCCGCAGGCGAGTGGCTCGCGGTAATGGAGGAGGCCCACAACCAAGGGCTTAGAACAACGGCTACCATGATGTTCGGTCATGAAGAGGAGCCGCGCCACAGAATCGAACACCTTTTTGCCCTGCGCGGCCTGCAGGACCGTACCGGTGGCTTTACTGCATTCATCCCCTGGGCTTTCCAGCCGCAAAACACCGCCATTTCGCGAGAGCCGGAAACGGCCGTCTCTTACCTTCGCCTACTTGCCGTTTCAAGACTAGTCCTGGACAACATTGACAATATTCAGGCCTCATGGGTCACCATGGGACCGAAAATAGCCCAGTTGGCCCTGTTTTTCGGCGCAAATGATTTCGGTTCGACCATGATCGAGGAAAACGTTGTTGCGGCAGCCGGTGTGAGCTTCAGGCTTTCGATAGATGAGATACGCAAGATAATAGAATCTGCCGGCTTCGATCCGCGCCAGAGAACAATGGCATACAAATGGGTGGGAAAGTGACTAAGCAGGGATGAGTTTGGAAAAAATGCTTCCTCAAATCCCTTCAGAGCCCGTCCTGCACAGGGCGGAGTGGATCGTCCCGGTGCTGTCGAATCCGGTGCAGAATGGGGCCGTGCTGGTGAAAGAGGGCCGAATTCTCGCGGTGGGTGCTTTCTCCCGGCTCAAAGCCGATCTTCCCGCCGGTACCAGGATCGCGGACCACGGTAGGGCAGCCATTATGCCGGCCCTTGTAAACGCTCATACCCATCTCGAACTATATGCTTTCAAGGGCGCTATAGACCTTCCCCGAAAGGGATTTGCCGACTGGATCAATGAGTTTTTCCTCCTGAGGGCGGAAATCGGGCCGGAAGCCGTGGCAGAAGCGGCATCCCTTGGCCGAAAAGAGATGCACGAAACTGGTACCGCGCTCTACGGGGACATAACCAATGGTGCACTCGCCTGCTCGCCCGAGCCGGCCGGCCTCCCCGAAAGGGTGACTTTTCTTGAACTGCTTGGCTTCAATTGCGGTTGGGTCGGGGCAGCAATGCCTGCCGGGATAGAAGTAAACAACGGCGGCAAATATTCCACCGTTGCCCATTCCGCCTATTCCGTTTCGCCGGCGGTAATCGCCGGGGCCAAGGAAATTAGCCGCCTGCGCATGCTGCCCTTCAGCATCCACACGGCCGAGCATACCGAGGAGATGGAGTTCCTGCAAAGCGGCACAGGTTTTTGCCGCGAACTGCTTGAGCGGCTCGGACGGTGGGAGCCGGAATGGAAGCCGCCCCGGACATCTCCGGTCAGGTATCTCGATAGCCTGAATGTCCTGGATGACCTGACGATTCTCGTGCACGCGGTCCATTTTGACGATTTTGATCGGGCAATTGCCGCTCGAAGAAAATGCACCATTTGTTTTTGTCCGAGGAGCAACCGATATGTAAATGTGGGACGGCCTGATATCGAAAAGGCGCTCGCGTGCGGCATACCGGCCTGCCTGGGTACCGATAGTACGGCAAGCAACACCGACCTTAACCTTTTTGCCGAAGCCGGTTTTGTATTGGACCAATATCCCGGAATCCGGCCCGAAGCAGTTGTGTCTATGATTACGGCGGCACCTGCCAGGGCGCTCGGGCGGGATGAGGATTTTGGCGCCCTCAACGCCGGTCTTAAGTCTGACCTGCTGGTTGTTTCGCTCGATTCCCCGCTGAAGGAGTCGACTCTTTCTGAAGCTCTCGTAAGATCCGGTGAAAAAGGAGCATGGAAATGGGTGAGAGCCCAAGCGAAAAGCTGAATCTCGGAAGAATCGGATATCTCAATGTTCTGCCGGTCTATTTCCCGCTGGAGAGCGGAATTGTTTCCCATCCATTTACCATAATTCCGGGCGTGCCTTCATTTCTCAATGGCCTGGTAGCACAGGGGGCCCTTGATATAAGCCCGGTCTCATCAATCGAATACGCGAGGCGCTCGAGCCTTTATTATATAGTGCCCGAAATCTCGATTTGCTCTTATGGTGAAGTTAAAAGCGTGCTGCTTTTAAGCAGATATCCGGTGGAACAGCTCACCGGGCGTCGGATACTGGTGAGTTCCCAGTCGCATACCTCCGTAGGGCTTCTGAAGGTACTTGCCAGGATGCGTTTCGACATTGATCCCGTGTTCGAAGCGGGTTCCTTTTCGGAGCTTGCGGAAGCCGGCAAGCATCCGGATGCCTTCCTGGCCATCGGCGACGAGGCCCTCAGGCTGAGGCGCAGCGGGATTTATCCTGAAGTGATCGATCTTGGGGCGGAGTGGTACAAATGGACGGGGCTGCCATTCGTTTTTGCACTCTGGGTGGTGCGCAAACGGGCGATTGAGGAAAAAAACGGCAGGATCGGGGCGGCAATCGATGCCCTCCTGGCATCCAAGAGGTGGGGCTGCTCGAATGTCGAGCGGATCTGCGAAGCGGCATCTGGGGCGGGCGTGCTGGACATGAGCGAGCTGCGCGAATACTACCGCTGCCTGCAGTTCGACCTCGACGAAAAGGAGCAGGCTGGTCTGGAGAAGTTTTATTCTTATCTGTTCCGGATCGGCGAGTTGGACAGGGCACCAGGGCTGGAAATCTACCGCCGCCTTGCATCGGTTGCATGATCACCCAATCGAAAGCTGAGCAAGGATTGGATCTGAATTGAAGCAAAACCTCATAATAGCCATAACCGGTGCCAGTGGCGCAATTTATGCCCGGCGCCTGCTGTCAGCCATACCATCGGAGAGGTTCGACGTCTACCTTGTTGCCTCCGGCGCAGGAAAGATCGTTTATGAACTGGAAATAGGGCAGGCGCTGTCTCGTGATGTCCCGCGGGGCGTTGTCCTGTGGGATGAGTCGGATTTTACCGCGCCTTTTGCCAGCGGTTCTTTCCCGAGCGCCGGAATGGTGGTTGTCCCGTGCACAATGGGGACCCTGGGGGCAATCGCCGCCGGACTTTCGCAAAACCTTATTCACAGGGCCGCCGACGTCTGCCTTAAAGAACGTCGCCCACTGGTGCTGGTACCCCGAGAGACCCCTCTTAGTCCAATCCACCTGAAAAATATGCTCCGTGCGTCCAATGCGGGGGCAATCATCCTGCCCGCCATGCCCGGATTCTACAACAAGCCCGAATCGGTCGAGGATATCGCCGATTTCATAGTCGCCCGCATACTCGACCAGCTTGGAATCAACCACAATCTCGTCCCTCCTTGGGTTGGTCCTCCCGAACACTGAGAATCGTCCTCCTATTTCCTTGCAATAACTCGATGTATTGGCTAAAAATTCTAATGGTATCCGGAAAAACACCGAGTAGTTCATTGGATCCAAATTATGCTCCTGGTTTCCAGGAAAACTCACCTGGGTATGATTCCAGAAGGGAATGGCTGAATGAAAGATTCTGGAGAGGTGCTTGGCGACATTAAAAGGCGCGACCCCTGCCAGGCCGAAGAAGTCAGCGAATATAACCAGGGCGATCGCATCCTTGATGAAGGCCGCGAATCACCATATTTCTATGTAATCCTGAGCGGTCGCGTCCGCCTCACCTATTTCGGCAAGAAAATCAGGGTGCTTTGCGAGCAGGATGTTTTTGGGCTGGAGAGCATCGTGTTGAAAAGCGCTCCCGATTACTCGGTTGTGGCGCTTGAGAAATGCCGGATCGCAAAGTACGGCCCAGTCGCACTCGACCACTTTATCCGCAAAAGTCCGCGAATGGTTGGCAGCCTTCTTAAATCATTTCTGCGACAACTCTCGCAAACAACCCAAGCAGTTATAGATCATACCCAAAGCCTTGATGAAGGGCCTGTGAGGTTCTACGAAGATGGCGATGTTGTGATCGCCCCAAATGCGCGGGAGACGGAAATTTACAGGCTGGTATCGACTCAGGGCGGATTAGAGGTTAGGATGGGCGAAAAGCGCGTTGCGCGCATTGACAAGCCCGGGGAGTTTTTTGGATTTGTAAACGGCCTTTTCAAAGTGCCGCATCAGTCGACGGTTGTCAGCATAGGCGAGAGTGTGCTCGAAATCTACAGCCTCGACGATCTGGATATGCTCATCCGCGATTACCCTGAAGCTGCGCGGCGGATAATGATGGCAATGATGCTGCACATTTCTGAGATCAATCGTAAAGAAACCGGTTGTGAAGAAGTCTCCGGTCAAAAATAGGTGAACAGATTGCATGTCGATGCCAGTTGGGGTTAGGCCAAAGTCGCTCCATCTCTACATTCGCACATTCGGCTGCCAGATGAACGAGTACGACTCGCTGCGGGTTCGCCGGCTGCTCGCGCCTTTGGGATACGAAACGGTTGCTGATATTGAAGAGGCAGACCTTATATTTCTGAACACCTGTTCGGTTCGTGAGAAGGCCGAGCAGAAGGTCCTCTCGTTCATTGGCGCCCTTCGCCGGCTGAAAGAGAGGAAACCCCATCTGAAGATCGTTGCCGCCGGCTGTGTCGCCCAGCAGCTTGGAGGAAAGCTCCTGAACCGCTTCGATCATCTTGACGCGGTAGTGGGAACGCGCGGTGTGGGATTGATTGCCCAGGTCCTTGAAAAAATCCAAAAGACGAACGGACGCTCCGTATGTCTGCCGGAAGAGAACCCTCCGGTGCCGGATGAAGACGGCCGCGAAATGTTCGACAGCGGAGATCTCACGGCCCCGGTAACCGTAATGCAGGGCTGTAACAATTTTTGTACCTATTGCATTGTGCCGTACGTGCGAGGTCCTGAGCGGAGCAGGCCGGCAGTCGATATTTTGCACGAAATCGAGTGCCTCGAAGCATCCGGGGTCCGCGAAGTGCTCCTGCTCGGCCAAAATGTCAATTCTTACGGGAGAGGACTCTCGGAGGACACCACTTTTGCGGGACTGATCCGGCGTATTGCCGGAGAAACGGGCATAACACGCATCAGGTTTACTACCTCGCATCCCAAGGACCTGACCGATGACCTGATGGGCTGCTTCGCTGAGGTGAATAAACTCTGCAAGCACCTTCATCTGCCGGTGCAATCCGGGTCCAACAGTGTTCTTGCCCGAATGAACCGGCGCTATACGGCATCTGATTATATTGCCAAGGTAGAGAGGCTTCGCTCGATTTGCCCCGATATCGCCCTTACCTCTGATATCATCGTCGGATTTCCGGGCGAAACCGAAGAAGATTTTCGCATGACCATGGACCTGCTGGAAAAGGTCCGTTTCGATAATCTGTTCTCGTTCCGGTATTCGGACCGCCCCGGCACGAAGGCTGCCGGTTTCGCCGAGAAGGTGGATCCGGAAATCGGGCTCCAGCGGCTGATCGAGCTGCAAGCATATCAGGCAGAAGTAACTCTTCGGAAAAACCTTGCGGAAGTCGGCCTGGTCAGGGAGGTGCTGATCGAGGGTTCGAGCAGGGCTTCAAACGGGCAGATGAGCGGCCGCACAACACACAACAGGATTGTAAATTTCGATGCATCCCCGGTACTTTGCGGAAAAATTCAGCAGGTCAAAATCACCGGAGCGTATTCTCATTCGCTGAAAGGTGATATTGTAGGACGGGTTGATGTTTACATGCCCGGAAAGTAATATTCTCGAAACGTCAAATACTTACTTTTACCAAACCCTGTTAGCCTCCCATTGGGGCTGGTGGAGGAGCAAGCCATGTTCAAACAGATGAAAGTGACCGGGCTGGTAATGGATCCTCATTCAAATACGCCCATTTTGGTCCTCAAGGGCCTCAAGGACGAAACCACCCTGCCGATCTGGATCGGGCTGCTCGAAGCCACCGCTATCGCAACCGAGCTCGAAAGCATCCAGTTCCCCCGCCCGATGACGCACGACCTTATCCGAGCCCTTTTCGACCACCTGGAAGTAAAGGTCGAGAAAATCGAAGTATGTGACCTGAAAAATAATACCTATTACGCACTAATCTATATTCGCGATGGTGAAAGGCTTAGCACCATCGATTCGCGCCCGAGCGACGCCATTGCAATTGCTCTTCGAATGAAAGCGCCGATTTTCGTCAAAGACGAGGTAATCACGAAGTATCTCAAATCCGAAGACGCCAAGCCGGCCTTTGACGAAAAAAACAAGGAAAACTGGGGGGATATGCTGGACAAGCTCGATCCTTCCGATTTTAGCAAGTACAAAATGTAACCAGCGGGTCGCGTTGGAAATTATTGGATGGGCACGGGGTTCATGTGCCCATCGTTTTTTGTCCATAAATGCGGATAGTTTTTGCCCGAATCGGATGTTTGTCCTGCTCGACCAACCGGTATAAATCAAAAGATGAGGGACTATATGAGATTACGCCGACCCAGCGCTCTTGTGAGACTATTTTTCCCGGTGCTGCTCTCAGTTTTATTATTCACCGGCACCATGGTTGCCGCCAGCACCACAATGGACGAGCTTTACCAGAAGTCCGGTCTCCGGGAGCAACTGCTCTATATAGGACCATCCATGCTCGAGGATTTCGACAAGAGCATGAAGGAACTCGACGCTTCCCAGCGCACTCCCGACCTGATTCAAGTAACAGAGGCAATTCGGGACCTGATGGCTAAGTCGTATTCCGTGGATACGCTCAAGGATGTAGTGCTGCGGGAATACGAGGCAAATCTTACACCCGATGAGATTAACAAGGTGCTCGCATGGCTTGATTCTCCCCTGGGCAAGAAATCGACCCAGCTCGATGTCGAATCATCCAAGCCCGAACTCGAGCCGCAGATCCAGGCATTCATCGCTGAGGTTGACAGGAAGCCTCCCCCTGAATCGAGGATGAATCTGGTCGTGGAGTATGAAAGAACGACCAGCCTGACTGAAGCGACTGTATCGTTGCTGTTGGGCATGCAGATTGCCACAGCAGTAGCATATAACGCACTCATGCCTCCCGAACAGCAAATGCCGGTATCCGAACTGAGCGAAGCCGCCGAGAGGAATCGGACTATGCTGGAAGGCACTCTGCGCCCCGAACTCATCTCCAGGATTCTCTACACCTACCAGTCGCTCTCCGATCAGGAACTCAAGCAACTTATTGAATTCGAGGCTTCCACTCCCGGAAAAAAATTCACCCGCACCAGCCTGGCGGGAATTCAGAAAGCCATGGTAGATGCGACCGGAAAGTTTTCGAGTAATGTTTTTCAGAAAATAAAGGACCTTAAAGGAAAGGAGAAGCCTGCGTCATAAAGACGCGGGACTACATGGAGGGCTACCCGGTTCGCCTAAACTGGATTTGGCGCGGGATTTAGCGAAAATCTAAGGCACAGTGATTCGGGATAGATCGGAACCCTGGGGAAAATGTCAGGCAGGTCTTTCCAGCCCGCCGGCCGCTGAGTCTAAGCAACGCCGGCCGGGGAGTACACGCCCCATCCACCCTTATTCAGCATCGATGTAGTCCTCCCGCCGGACCTCACCGGCTATCTTTTCTCCACTAAGGAAGCGGGCGACGTTTTCTGCCGCCATCCTCACCACCTCTCGCATAATTCCGGGCACAATTGCCGAGTTGTGGGGAGATCCGAGAAAATTCGGCAGGTCGAAAAAAGGGTAGTTCACCTTGAACTCTCCGTCCATCGCCGGTTCGATCCACCACGTGTCCATGCCCGCCATGAAACCAGGATTTTCGACAAGATGGCGGTAAAGCGCGCCTTGGTCGATTATGGCCCCTCGCGCGACGTTTATCAGTATTGCATCGGGTTTCATGAGCGACAGTTCTCGGGTGCCGAGGATGCCCCTTGTGGCTTTGGTGAGGGGAATTGCGATCAAGAGAATATCTGAGTTTTTGACCACGTATTCGAGATCGTCGAGCGTTCCGGCAAATTCGACCCGATCTTTTGTGCGGCCGCTTCTGTTAACCGCAAGTATTTTGAGTTCAAAGTTGCTCATAAGTTGTGCCGCCGCCCTGCCGATTCCCCCGTATCCCAGCACGCCAAGTGTAAGGCCGCGAATCAACCGGTTTTTCGTTTCCTGGTCGAATTCCCCGCGAGCAAGCTTGATGTTGTTGACACAAAGCCGTTTTGCAAGGGCCAGCACCATACCGAGTGTGTGCTCGGCCATCGGAACGGCGAAAGCCCCGGCATTGGACGCAATCAGCACATGCTCAGGAAGAGAGCGGAATGGAAGATGGTCTGCCCCTGCGGTAAGGAGCTGAAAAAGCTGAATATTTTTGAACAGACCGAATTCCTTCGAATCGAACTCCTTAACCGGGTTCCACGACATGACTACCTCTGCCCGGCTGATCGCATCTTCTCGCTCACCCGAACCCACATCAGCAAGAAACTCTATCCTGAATCCGGCGGGCAGGGCTTTCAGTAAAATCGCGCGCAGTTCTGGATCAAGTGTATGGGAAACCAGGATTTGTGGATCTGCCATTGCTTTTTCTCCATCTGATTAAGCACTCCGGATTCTATCCGAACGGCCAGCGCGGCTCGTGAAGTGCTTTGAATTCCCTCTAAATACAGTAAGATAGGTTATTTTGGAATCAAATTTCAGTGGGGGCTTGGTTTCCGCCAATTTCGCCCAAATTCCCCTATCGCTTAATCTCTTTACCCTAAAGTCCCGAATCTTGTATCCACCAGCTTGCTTTAGGGGATGACTCGGTGTAAATGTTGGCAATCGGGCAAATACCTCTTTCACGGGCTTTGAAGAGTGGATTTCATGAAAAAAATTCTGGTTACCGGCGGCGCGGGTTTTATCGGCAGCAATTTCGTGCTAATGCAAAGAAAGGTCAGGGGGGCTGAAGTTGCCAACCTGGACTGCCTTTCTTACGCAGCCAACCTCAAAAACCTCGAGAGCCTGGATGATGATCCCCATTACAGGCTGATAACCGGCAGCATAACGGACCGGCTTCTCTTGAGATCGATTTTCAATCAATTCCAGCCGGACGCCGTGGTCAATTTTGCCGCGGAAACGCACGTTGACAGGTCCATAGACTCACCCGGTACCTTTATTCAAACAAATGTCGTCGGCACATTCCATTTGCTGGAAGAGGCCCGCCTCTACTGGGCGCAACTCGGGGCCGACGGGCACCGGGACTTCCGATTCCTGCACGTTTCGACCGATGAAGTATATGGAACCCTGGGCCCGACGGATCATCCATTTACCGAGACCACGCCGTTTGCCCCAAACAGTCCCTATGCCGCATCAAAGGCATCGAGCGATCATCTTGTAAGGGCCTATAATCACACATACGGCCTGCCAACGCTTACGACTAACTGCTCGAACAACTACGGTCCCCGGCAATTTCCGGAAAAACTCATCCCTTTGATGATTCTCAATGCAATCGAAGGAAAAGCCCTGCCGGTTTACGGCGATGGCTCGAATATCCGGGACTGGCTCTATGTCGAGGACCACTGCGAAGCCGTCTCGCTGGTGCTGGACAAAGGGCAGGTCGGTGAAACTTACAATATCGGCGGGCGCTGTGAGAAGGCTAATATTGATATCGTAAAAACACTCTGCGAATGCCTCGATGCAATCTTTCCCAATTCGCCCAACGTGCCTCATGCCGGGCTTATCACATTCGTCAAGGACCGCCCCGGCCACGACTGGCGCTATGCCATCGACTGCTCGAAAATCGAAAACGAACTGGGATGGCGACCCAACCAGACTTTCGAGTCCGGATTGCGGAAAACCGTGGATTGGTACCTTCAAAACAGCGCCTGGGTCGATTCCATCAAAAGCGGTGAATATTCCAAATGGATCGAGCGCCAGTACGGGCAATCACGTCCGGCGCGCTGAGTTCCGCGGCATTAAACCGTACCCCCCTCTACAGGATTTCCCATGGCCCGTTCAGTCTGTGTAGTGCTCATAGCAGTCTGTCTGCTGACAGTTGCCGGCTGCATCAAGCCCAAAATCACCCTGTTTCCCAGCAAAACTGAGCCACTTGAAGAATACACGCTCCAGGGCAAAGGTGATGAAAAGATCCTGGTCTTACCAATCAAGGGATTTATTTCGGACGGTCCGACAGGGTTTTTCCTGGCCAAAAAGCCCGGTGTGGTCCAGGAGGTTGCGTCTCAGCTCAAGAAGGCGGAAAAGGACAAGAATATCAAGGCGGTAATACTCAAGATAGACTCGCCCGGAGGCACGGTTACCGCCAGCGACATCCTCTACCACGAGGTGATGAATTACAAAAAGTCCAGCAATGCCAAGGTGGTCACTATTATGATGAGCACCGCGGCATCAGGCGGCTATTACACTGCCCTTTCCTCGGATTTCATAATGGCCCACCCGACTACTATAACCGGCTCGATAGGAGTGATTTTCCTGAGGCCCAATGTAACGGGTCTCCTTGGCAAAATAGGCGTCGATATAGAAGTGGACAAATCCGGGCAAAGAAAGGACATGGGATCGCCCTTTCGCATAGCCACTCCCGAAGAGCGCCTGTTGATGCAAAAACTCATTCATGACTTGGCTGAAAAGTTTGTCACGCTTACCACGGATCGGCGGAAACTAAGCGAGGAGACAAGGGCGCTGATTTCATCGGGCCAGATATTCGATGCCGATGACGCACTGCGATTGGGGCTGATCGACCGAATAGGCTATGTCGACGACGCAGTGCGTGAGGCCGCCAGGATGTCGGGGCTGCCCGAAGACGCCAAGGTTGTTATCTATCGCCGCTACGAGTACCACGACGACAATATTTACAACGCCTCCGCCCCGAAGCTGGATGGCCTGGAAATCAACCTGATTGACGCCGGTCTTTCGGAGGCAATTCCTCCGCTCCAAAGCGGCCTTTATTACCTTTGGGTGCCCGGCGGGCTGTAATTCGGCGCGGGTTGTGCCTCCCGGGGCGGCGACACGGGTTCGCAGGTTTGCACGCTACCGTGAGAATAAAGGCGGGAAAAAATAATGAAGCGGGTAGCCAGGATTTAGATCCGGGCTATCCGCTTCCATTCCCGATTTCATATAAAGCTGAACTTGGTGCATGGTGCGACCAGCAGGGTTTCCGCAATCTACCAGCCCTCGATCTCTCCTCGGAACCTTACAATGAAACACCCCGGATGCTGCACTGCCGATGGGCTGCTCTCCACATGCCTTGGCCTGTCAATAATTCCTTTCCCCGACAAATCGGATGATTACCTTCCTTTTAAGAATCTTTAACAATGGAAGGAGGTGTTGAATGATGGTTCGGACAAGAACCCTGCTTCTGGTGATTGCCCTTTTCGTTGCCGCGGTTGCGTTTGGTCCGGCCCGCATATATGCGAGTCAGGCAGCCAACCAGGCTCCGGAGGTTACCGGCCGGATCCAGAACGTTAACAGCTATGATTCGTACTCGTACAGGTCCTATGAGTACCCGACATGGCGCGACAGGGACAGCGGCTTCCGATCATACGGAGATTATGATCGTGACTGGCGCAGCGACCGTGATGATGCACGCAGCTGGCGCAGCGACCGTGACGATACCCGCAACTGGCGCGACTATGATCGCGGCTACAGCAGCAATTATGATCGTGGTTACAGGGATTATGATCGTGGTTACAGGGATTATGATCGCGGTTCGCGTGACTATGATCGCGACTGGCGAGCCGATAGAGGCTTCCGCGCCGGAATCGGCAATTGGGATTTGAACATGCAAAACAGGAACTGGGACCGAGGCTATTATAACGATCGGTACTAGCAAGCATCCTTTAACATAAACTTATTATAGACTTCAGAAGAAGTATTTCATGCACGTAGGTTGGGTCCGTCAGTCCAGATATCCCTCATCAGCCCTTCAATCTCGAACCGTGGCTCAACCCAACCTACAAGCATTCATTAAACCCTAGGATCATCCTCAAGCCCGCTAATCGGCAAGCCCCGCAACCGTAGTGTCATCCAGTTTTTCAATCACAGCCAAAACAAGCGCGAGCGCCCGGTTGTAATCTTCTCTGCTTATAAACCCGCTATGGCTATGTATATGCCTCGCCGGAATTCCTATAACGGCCGAAGGTACACCGATCCGGTGCAGGTGTATCTGACCGCCGTCTGTCGAGCCGCCCAGCCATGCGGAGTATTGGAGAGGGATTCCCATCCGGGCCGCTGTTTCAACTACAATATCTCTCAATTTGAGGTTTGGAATCATTCTCGCTTCGAGCAGCACCAGCGAAGGCCCACCGCCGAGTTTAATATTCGATTCGTGTGGTTCGATACCCGGAACGTCTCCGCAGATCTCGGATTCCAAGATGATGGCAACATCAGGGTTCACCAGTTCAGAAGAAGTTTTTGCTCCGCGAAGCCCGACCTCCTCCATTACAGTTCCGACGCCGTAGAGAACATTGGGGTGCGGAGCCTGCGAAAAATGGCGTAAGGCATCTATCATGAGCGCAAGACCAACCCTGTCGTCGAATGCCTTTCCCATATAAATTTTACCGCCCATGAGAGATCGAAACGGTGCGTCCGGAACCGCGGGATCGCCGAGGCGCACCCCGGCCTCATCGACCTGGGCCTTCGAGACCGCCCCAATGTCTATGTACATGTCCTTCATTTCCACAACTTTTTTGCGCTGCTCCTGCGGCATTACGTGGGGAGGTTTTGCACCGATCACCCCCGGCAGATCTCCTTTATGTGTCTTAATGAGAACCCGCTGGCCAAGGATTACCTGGTCTATCCATCCGCCGAGCGGCAGGAACTTTAGAAAACCTCCCTCGGTTATGTGGGTTACCATAAAACCAATTTCGTCCAGGTGCGCCGCAAGCATAACCCTTGGGCCGCTTTGTCCGCTGCGGCAAATAATGCTTCCCACGCGGTCGTGATCGATTTGCCCAAACGGCTGCATCAGCCCCCGAACGAGTGCTCGCACATCACTCTCATATCCGGGCACGCCATGCGCTTCGGACAGGTTCTTCAACAACTCTTCAGTCTGATCCATCCTGTATCCCCCAATCATGCGGCCAAGGGCGCGTCCTGTGCAGGTTAAAGACTCATGCAGGCCTCGTGCTTACAAGTGCAATATTGCACCATAGAGCCGGGATTACAACATCTCAGGTGAAGTTCAGGTGTCCCAGGAGTAGATCAACTCGGAGATTTGAGGAGTGGAGAGAGAGTATTAAATGAGTGAGACTGTAATATTCCACATAATCCGGTTGCTAGCCTTAATCTACATGTCTATCTTCATAGTGTTTAATTCGCGTTTTTTAATTATCTGCCGAAAAATATACCCGCGGCTGGTCGGAAGTAATGCAAGCGGGCATCAGAAGTATTCAATTAAGTTGGGGTTGAACTCAACTCTACTCTTCCTCACTGAAGCTCATGCTGGGAAGGGTCTCGAAAGGCTGACGGATGGGACAATGGGGAAAGATATCGCTCAGGAATCCGAACCGCGCGCGCGGGAACCGCAAGGATCCACGCCAGGGGATGTTATCGGCCTCATAGAACAGAATAGCAGGCTTAAAGAGGAAATCCTCGGGTACGAACGGGCTGGGCTCGGGAATAACGAAGAGAAGTACCGCACACTGGTCGAGAGTTCGCTCGATATAGTTTACATGGTGGATCTTGAAGGAAAGGTCATTTCGCTCAATCCTTCCTTTGAGGAAATAACCGGATGGAGCGCGGAGGAATGGATCGGAAAAGATTATTCCCCGATGATCCATCCCGACGATCTTCCGCTTCTAGAGGAGCGAAGGGGGAGAGCTCTGAATGGCGAGGCATTGCCGCGGGCGGAAGTCCGGGTGTTTACCAGGTCGGGTGAGCTGAAAGTCCTGGAGTTCAGCACCGCGCCTCTTCGCAGTAACGGTAACATGGTTGGCCTGATCGGAACGGCCCGGGATATAACACATAGGAAAAACGCAGAGGAACAGCTGATAAAGCAGAACAGTTTTCTCAGGACTATTATCGAGTCGCTTTCTCATCCGTTTTACGTACTCGACGCCAAAGACTACAGCATCATCATAGCCAATTCAGCCGCATCTCCGGATGCGCTTCCTCTCAACACGAAATGTTACGCCCTTTTTCCCAGGGAAGACCTGCCCTGCAGCGGCGATGAGCATTTCTGCCCCCTTGAGGAAATAAAAAGGACGAAGAAGCCGCTGATTACCGAGCATGTCCATTTCGACAAAAACGGCGCTCCCCGCCACGTCGAGATCCATGGCCATCCGATCATCAATGGCGAGGGAGAAGTTACCAGGATAATTGAATACATACTGGACATAACCGACAGAAAGAGGATGGAGGATGACCTCCTGAGGGCTCATGAGGAGCTTGAGATCCGGGTGCGGCAAAGGACAGAGGAGCTTGCCCGGATGAATGCCGCTTTAATGTCCGAGATCCAGGAGCGCCGGAGGGCTGAAACCGCTCTGCGCCTAAATGAAATTCGGCTCGAAGCGCTTCTTGAGTTAAGCCAGATGAGCTGGTTCTCTCAGGAAGAGGTAGCGGATTATGTACTTGAGCAGCAGGTCAGATTAACGAGCAGTACCATCGGCCTCATAGGTTTCCTCGACGAAGACGAAAGAATACTCAACCTGCATACCTGGACCGAACACATACCCGAATGCGGGCTCCCTGAAGCCCCTGCTCGCTATAATATAGCCAAATCCGGAATTTGGGCTGACGCGGTAAGGCAGCGCAAGCCCATAGCAATAAATGACCCTCGCCTGCTCGAATCGGTTGGAAACGCACTCCCGTGCGGCGGTACACCTCTACGCCGTCTCCTTAGCATTCCCGTTTTCGATGGCGATCGGATAGTTGCGCTTGCGATCGTTGCCAACAAATCCGAGGATTACGATCAATCGGATGAAAGGCAGCTTACCCTTCTGATGGATGGAATGTGGAAACTGATTGTTCGAGCACAATCGGCAAAGATGCTAAGGGAATCCGAGAGCCTGGCCGGGGTGGGCAGGGCGCTTTCAAGCGTAGCCCACGATATGAAGACGCCGCTCGTTGCAATCGGAGGATTTGCAAAAATCGTCCAGGGGCATATGGCGATTGGGTCCCCTGATTGGGAAAAAATGCAGATAATTATGAAGGAGACCGGGCGTCTTGAACAAATGGTGCGCAATATGCTCGATTTTTCCAAACCGCTCGATTTGCAGAAGACCCCCGAGGACATTTACGGCATAATGCTGGAAGCCATTGATATCGCAAGGCCGCTTGCTGAAAAAAAAGAAATCCCGCTGCTCCTTGACTCCGGCGAACTTGTGGAACCTGTGCTGATGGACGGTGCGAGAGTAAAACAGGCAATCCTTAACCTTGTTACCAATGCAATCGAAGCAACCCCGAAAGGACGTCCGGTAAGGCTTGAATCACGCAAAAAAGGAAGGTCCCTGATCGTAGAAGTAAAAGACTGCGGCTGCGGTATTCCAGTCGAACAGCGCAAGGAAATCTTCGTTCCGTTTTTCACCACTAAGAAGGAAGGGACCGGGCTCGGTCTTCCAATAGTTAAGAAAATCGCTGAGGCTCACCATGGTCGGGTTGAGATCCTCGATAATGCCGAAGGGGGCGTCACCTTCAGGCTGGTCCTGCCCAATTATTGACGATAGGTCAACTACCAGTATGGACAACACAGAAATATTCGATCCCGAGAAATTTCTTTTCAGGGGATTGCACCCTTCCGTTTGCCTGGGGACCGCAAGCGATCGATACAAGGGATGGCTGGGACAGATATATACCGAGGAGTTGTACGGCGGAAGAATTATCGCGCGCACCAACAGGGTGGGCAAGAACAGCTTTCGTGAAGAGGTCCTGCCCATAGAGAGCCTCCGGGAATATTTCCAGCATTTCAGTGTTCTCGAAATAGATTACACCTTTTATGCGCCTCTTCTGGACAAGGGACTGCCAACCCCCTGCGCAAAGACCCTCGCTGAGTATTCCCGGCACATGGGACCGGCCGACAGGGTATTTCTTAAAGCCCCCCAGATGTTTTTCGCGAGGCGGGTGTGGCGCGGCAAAGAATACATCGAAAATGAGAACTTCCTCGATTCGGATGCGTTTACCCGACAGTTCTATCGGCCGGCATTCGAGCTGCTTGGGAACAATCTCAAGGGATTAATTTTCGAGCAGGAGTACCAGCGCCAAGCCGAGCGGGTCCCGCCCGCGGAATTTGCCGGCAGGCTCGATGCCTTCTTTGCGGGCCTTCCAAAAGACAATCGGTACCACGTGGAACTTAGAACCGAGGCTTTCCTCTGCAGGCCCGTGCTTGATGTGTTGGAAAGACATGGAGTGGGTCAGGTGCTCTCGCACTGGACCTGGCTGCCCGGCCTGAAGAAACAGCTTGCCAAATCACGCGGACGGTTCATAGGCGCGGGTAAGCAGGCCCTCATCCGCCTTATGACACCACTTGGCACCCGCTACGAAGACGCCTATGCAAAGGCCTTTCCTTTCGACAGAATTATTGAGGAGATGTTCCAGCCCGGAATGGTTCACCAAGCAGCCGAACTGATGCATCAGGCAATTAATCAAGGCAAGGAAATAAACGTCCTCATCAACAACAGGGCAGGGGGCAATGCCCCCCTGATTGCGCGGCAGCTGGCGTTGGCATTCAATGAAAAATTGGGTCGAGGAGAGTAATGCAACCCGCTGCATGATCTATCGGGATCTCAGCTTCAAACATCGTCATTCCCGCAGCGCTTTTGGGCGGGAATCCAGCGGCTTCAAATCCCGAAATCATTGGTCTCACGAAGCAAAGACATTGGATTGCCATCCAGAAGCGCGCACAGCGGCGAGGAGTGCGCTAAATTATCATCTTCAACGCAAATCCAGGGATTTTAGAGGTGCGCGTGGGCAGGCTTTCCAGCGCTACGCTAATTCTTTTCGGTTTTAATTTTACGGGTCTGGACAGGGGACCTATTGTATCCTCCTGTAGGTGCCGTCAACAGATGCCCCTTTATCCCATTTTCTAATTTGTTTCTTTGTCATTTTGCCGGCAGGAAGGAGCCTGGGGTCCTTGAATCCTCTTTCTTCCACATCGATCTTGTACTGTGCCCTTGAAATCAGGGTTCCCCGGCAGATACGCTCCTCGTCATGGGTATCCATCTCTTTTTCCAAGCGCGACATCAGTTCGCGCATTACCCTTTCGGGAATCCGATCGCGTTCGGAAGGATATACGAAACCGAAAAGTACAAGGTGGGTGAGTAGAATGCGCCAGTGGGGACCGAACCGCCCCAGGAGGCGGTCCCAGTCGAGCTTGTCGGCACAGGCGAGCAGTATATGGTTCACGTCGGCGCCATCGAAGCGTTCCCGCTCCATGATGAACCCCTTCGACCAGATCATTTCTTCGGGGGGAGTAAATTTCACTTTGACCCCGAAAATTTCTCCATCATCAGCGTGCTCGAACCACTTCTCGTCCACCTCGCTTATGGCGTTGCCGGAATTGAAGATAATATCAACAAGGTGGCCTTCACACTCAGCCTTGGCCAGCCAATGAGGAAATGCTATCGAGGTCTCGAAGCCATTGGACCCAAGAAGCTCTATTGTGCGGCTGCTATCCTCGTTTCGAATGAAAATATCCAAATCCTTGGTGTCCCGGTATATTCCGGTCAACTGTCGCAGAGCGTATGCTCCTCCAACCAGGTAAGGTATATCGGAAGCGTTCATGATTTCGAGCGCGCGTACATAAAAATCCTTCTTCAAGTCACAACGGGATTTCTGCAAAACAATTGGATTTTCCATTGCACAAAACCTCTGTTTCGAAATACAAACTTCTTGCAGCCCGAATTCAACCAGAAAAGGCAGGGCGCTTAATCAATTAACCGGCACTTCGATGATAATGTAAGGCCGCCGGGCCGGAAAGTGCGCCCTCAGTACCGAGACTGAAACATTGTACACGGGTATGTCAGCACTCGTTCTGCCCAGCCACTGTCCCTTGTGAGCGTGACCGTGGAAAGCTGCCGTTACCGAGTGTCGGTTCAAAGGCTCTTCGAGCCGGCTTGATCCAAGAAAAGGATATATTTCCGGAGGCTCACCAACAACTGTCCCCGAGATCGGCGCGTAATGCAGCAACACAATCCGGGGTCCAGGATCGAGCTTGTTGAGCCCGGTTTCCAGTTTATTGGCTTCGTCCACCGCCTCCTTCACAAAGTTCTTAATCGTCTTTTCCCCCCAGGGCTGAAGAGACCTGTCGCCGAAACCGCCCCCGAATCCTTTGACTCCGGTAAATCCGATGCCGAGGACTTCCTGTTCGTTTCCATCCAGCATCAGTATGCCTGCCTCCGTGAGCAGTTTACGTATTTCATTCTGCTTGCCTGCCTCGTAATCATGATTTCCCAGAACCGACAGTACTGGAATCTTTTTCATAACGGGAATTGCATCATCAAGAAATACGCCGATTTCGTCTACCAGTCCGAAGTGGGTGAGATCACCGCAAAGCAGCAATATATCAGCTTCTTCCGCGATTTCTGCAAACATTGGCCTGAGTGCGCCGGTAGAACCTCGCTTGCAATGTACATCGCTCGTCGCCGCAACTCTAACCACATCTTTTGACCTGCCTCCCGCGCCCGAAACTATATTCGCAGACATGTAGTCTCAGCTCCTTTTTAGATAGTGAAGCCATTAATTCATGATAATCATCAGGCATACGAAAACCGCCTGATACAATTACCAATATAATCAAGGAGGGGAGCAGTGCTCTACACGCTCGATCTCTTCCATTCGCTATTCGACTAAGGACAGGAAAAAAAACACCGGGTCACCCACTGAGCCGCGGAAAGAAAAATTTCCGGGCGGCGGGGCCGGTGTTCTTAACAATTGGGGAAAGCTGCGAGGGTTATTTGCGGTTTTCTTTTTCCAGCTTTACGATGGTATCGATTGTAGTGCGCAACCGCTTCTGCTCGCTTTTTCGGTTGGCCTTGTTGGGCGCTGATTTTCTGTCCCGGATCTTTTCTGTTTTCTGAGTTTTGGAAGCCATATACGTCTCCTGTTGAACAAAATTAGAAAACCCGGGCGGAAGGGCCGGGTTCGAATTCAAAATGAACAGGCCAAGGCAAACCGCAATACTAGCAGATTGGAACGCGGATGTCATCAGATTTTAAGAATATCGCCCGCTGCTGCAATCACCCGCTCGAGTTCCGGATAATTCCCGCGGCAATTTCTAAAGAGCCACTGGCGCAGTTGTCCGAAGGCACCTGGTATATAGCCGAGAAATTGTCTTTTTTCTTTTACTAGTCCGAGAAAACCGAATGCTCCCAGAATTTGAAAATTTCTGCAAAGCCGTACAGCCCTATAGCTTTTTAAAAATTCGCCTCGCGAGCAATCAAGGAATTTCTCCGCTGCGGACCAGTAAATTCCCGCGAGCCTGTCCTGAAGTCCACCGGGAATATTCACATAAGGATCGACCATGAGAGAGGCGAGGTCGTAGGCGGGAGGGCCGAACCGCATCCCCTGGAAATCTATCAACCACAGTCGGCTTTTTGAAACCATGATGTTTCGGCTCTGAAAATCACGATGAAAAACAAAGCGCATCCGCCGGCACCCCGCAGCCTCCGCAATTCTTTCAAAATCCGGGCGAAGCTTTTCGGTGGATGTTTCAAGCTGCAGATAGCCGTTTAGAAAATACTTTCTGAAGTATTCGAGTTCACGCTCGAAAATGAATCTTGCATCGTAAATAAGTGTATCGAAGCAGAAATTGGGCGAAAATCCATCCGGTGCTTTTTTATGAAGAGATGCAAGCATCAGGAGAACTCGCCTGTAGATTTTTTCCAGGTTTTGAGGTCTTCTCAGGGCAAATCGCTGGAGATGGAGGTCGCCCGCGTCTTCGAGCAAAAAGCGCCCCTTCGCCGTGTCGGCAAAAAGTATCCTGGGAACGGGTATTCCCCTTGCGTGCAGATGGCGGCCGATCTTCATGTACGAGTCGTTCTCGTCAATGTCAGCCGCTTTTCTTGGCGAAATCAGTGCGATAAAGCTAGTATTTCCGCAAAATATCCGAAAAAACTTCCTGTCAGATCCGTCTCCGAAAAGCGGCACGATCCGTGTCACAAAGGGGTCTGCCTCGACCGGCGCATGGGAGCGGGGCGACATAGCGGCAAATTCAACGGCAACCTCGGCGAGGCAATTGATTCCGTTCTCGTATACCTGCTCGATAATCATTCGTGCTCCGGTATCAGTACTTCATCACAGTGGCGGCCGGAAACGGAAGTCGAATCGGCCACGATGCAGCGTGTGAGATCGCTGCCCGGACCGACGGTCGCGTTTTCCCAGATGATGACGTCCTCAAGGTGTGCGCCTTCCATAATCCGGCTTCCTTTGCCCACGACCACGGACCCACCCAGTACGGCATTGGGGGAAACGACAGCTTCGGGATGGATCCAGGCACGCCGCCCCGTCTCTATCGGCGGAAGAGTCTCTCGTTCCAGTGCTCCGAGTTCAGCCGTAAGCCTGGTGTAGCTTTCAATGGAACCCATTTCGCGCCAGAAAATGCCGGGTGAGAAGAGCGCCCTGGGTGGGGAACCTCGGGAGATGAGCCGGCGGTAAATATCCAGGATATTATAAGGAACCCCGGGCGTGTATTCGCGAAGCGCCGGGGGGTTGATAAAGTGAATTCCAGTGAAGGCCAGCATCCGGACTCCATTCCCGTCCGCTCTGATTCGATGGGCCTCTTTGCCGAATCCCAGCACCGCTCCTTCGCTGTTAACCGCCACATTATTGAACTCCGGACAATCATGGAGAAGCAAGCTCACCTCGGCCCCGGATTCCAGGTGTTCGCAATAGAGTTCTCCAATCGGGGCATCGCACACGATGTCGCCGTTTACAACCGCGACCGGCTCATTGCCTAGCGGTTCGAGCGCGCTTCGTATTCCTCCTCCGGTTCCCAGAAGTACCGGCTCCAAATGAACTTCAACCGGGATCGGCCGGGGCTTTTCATAGATTTCGCCGACCAGTTTTTCTTTCAGATGATAGGCATTGACGATTGCCGCATCGAACTTGGAGCGGTGGAGCCGCTCGACCCAAAAATCGAGAATGGATGTGCCCATGACCGGGATCATCACCTTGGGACGGATATCTGTAAGCGGATGGAGCCTTGTACCAAGACCGGCCGCCAGAATCATCGCACGCACTTATCGGACCTCTGCCGTTAGAAAGATAGAGAGATAGGTCGCCTTCTATTAATCATGCGAGATCATACATATCATACATTTAAATCAGAACAAAACCGGCCTAAAGATTTTAGGAGTCTTCCGGGCGATTAACCCGAGTATGGGAGTTGCCGAACGGAATTCTGTCCGAGGCCTCGATATGAGTGTCTTATTAGAGGGCAGGAAATTCTGTAAATTCAGGACGCCTCTCCGGCTCTCGCATAATGGTGAAGATAGAGCGCTATAATAGCTCCGAAAAAGAACACATGTCCGACTATGGCTATCGGAGAGTTTGCGTTCGCGGTAAACCACGTCCATTGGAACAGAGGAGCGATAATATGATAATTGATGAACCAGACTACCAGACCGTAGACCATGCCTGAGAACAGAAATGCCCATAATGATGCCCCGAGGGTGGGTATCTTTGCCACAAGAGCTCCAAAAACCGCGCCGCATAAAATCGCGATGGAGAAATGCACCGCTAGCCCAACCGGGAGGACGTAATAGAGCGGATATGCTGAATTCAGGGCCTTGGTTCCAAGAATTATGGCGCTTGCCGCCCGCGCTCCTCCAAACGGGCTTCCGGTAGCTGCCCAGGAAACCACTATAAAAAATATGTCCTCAATTACTCCTGCCACGATACCCGCGATTATGCCCCGTTTTACGAGGCAATCCAGATTCAGGCAGGGTTCGGGATCTCGAGGCCAAGGCCCCTTTGCAGCTCTTTCTTGAACACGCCCAGGCATTTCGGATCTCCTTGTGGTTGGCTTTTTCTATTAAATTAAAGACTTACGGAGCGCACCACAACCGGGAGAGAGGCATATTAATTCTTCAGAGCCTTCTATTGAGCCTCGGCCTGAGGCGCAAGCGCGTTATACAAATGTGCCCGTCCAACTTCCAAACGCCCACAAGGGGCTATGCTACATTCTAGACCTGTTCTCGATACAGTCTTGAACGCAATTAATCATGCCGCTCGCGCCACCCGCGAAGCATGAAAATGGTGAGGATCACTCCCCTGGAACAGGCCGCTTAAAGGTTATTTTCAAGGTAAATTGGTATTAGTTCTGCTGGAGCGCATGGCAGTCAATTTAAGGGAGGGGAATTTGCATCGCAACTTGTTTGGGCAACAGCCTGTCCTGGCCGCGTCAACCAGATTTTGCCCTTAAGCTGGCGGCAATGCGCAAGAGCGGGATCGGGGCGCACGGCAAGTGCTCCGCGCATCTGCGGGGCACAGCCGCAGTGCCATAAGAGCCGCGTAGCGGCGAGGGGTGTGGGGAGTGCGCTCCCCACGTTTAAATTATCATTTTGAACGCAAAGGTTATTAGGTCTTTTGTAATCGCATTGCAACTTGGATTGGCGATCAGGAATTGGGCTGGGCAAAACTCAGTCGAACCCACTTTTTCAGAATATCCGCGTATTGCGGGTCTGATACCTGGACATGCAATCGGCCGGAGGGCAGGGCCTCCAGTTCAATATGATTGCAGGCAAGCCAGTTAATAACCTGGGCATACATCTCATATTCGAGGCGCAACCCACGCGCCCGCACCTGTTCGATACGGTCGCCCGGGAATACCGGGTAAACTGCCTGAGCTATAATTGGGCCGGTATCTTCACCCTCATCTACAAAGTGGATGGTGATGCCGCCCCACTTGCAGCCGTAAATGAAGGTATCCTCGTATCCCCTGGTTCCGGGAAAGCTGGGCAGCAGGGCGGGATGGATATTTATAATCCTATGAGCGCCCGAAGAATTGAAGTGACCGATAAAATAAGGCGTGACCAGTCGCATGAAGCCGGCAAGGCAGATGTAATCCGGGCGGAACCTGTCGATTATGTCCGTCAGCCCGCGTTCGGCGAGTATCAGCCTGGCAAGCCGCCTCAGGCGCTGCAAGGAGTCCGGCGCTTTGAGTATCTGCTGGCTGCGGTCCAGTTCTTCGAGGCTGATCGGCAGGTTGCCCAGGACCTCTTCAGTCACCTCCAGACCCATGTAGGATTTATAATCCACACAAAAAGCCGGGATTCCGGCTTTTTCGGCCCGATTCAGAGCATTCGCGTCCGGCCGGTCGCTGAGGACTACCGCGACTTCAGCCGCCATCGATCCTTCGGCGCACCGGTCGATCATCGACTGTAAATTGGTGCCGCCACCTGAGGCAAGCACGGCAAGGCGCAACTTTTTGGGCATATCGGTCATGATCGATCAATCATTTAAGCGGGCGGTTCAGCTATTTTGCACTAATTCGGCGTTCAATTAAAATACTCAACCGCATTTCGAAAAATTCGGATTCCCTGGCCTTCTTCGGGAATTTCTTTTCCCTCGCGCTTGTATTTTTCTCTAAGCCACGTCCATTCCGGATGGTTGGTAAAATGGTTGAAGGCCTCGGGGTGTGGCATTAGCCCGGCTACCCGGCCGGTAACGTCGCAAATGCCGGCAATGTCCATAACGGATCCATTGGGGTTTAGCGGGAATTCTCCATTTGCCGGACTTCCATCGGGCCTGGCATACCTGAGAATCACCTGTGCTCCGCTCTCGATTCGTTCAAGTACGTCGGATTCGGCAAAAAACTTGCCCTCGCCGTGACGGACCGGCAGTTCGATATCCGTGATCCCTCGGGTCAGGACGCAATGCGAGCGGGTATTGGCCGAAAGGTAGACCCACTGATCGCGGAAATTTCCGCAGTCATTTGCGATGAGCGCCACCTCGCGCTTCATTTCCCCAACCTTGAAGCCCGGCAGAAGGCCCAGATTTACCAATACCTGGAAACCATTGCAGATTCCGATTACGATTCCGCCGCCTTCCACAAAGCTCGAGATTTCGTCCCGCAACCGATGTTTCAGGCGCATGGCCATTATTACGCCTGCCCCGTGGTCATCGCCCCAGGAAAAACCCCCACCGATCACGAATATGCGGTACTCGGCAATCTTCCTTTCGCCCGAGATGAGGGTGTTGAGATGCACCCTCTCGGCATTTGCCCCCGCAACCTCCAGGGCGTAGGCCGTCTCGATGTCGCAGTTAAGGCCAAAACCAGTCATCACCAGTGCTTTTACCGACAATTCAGTCTCCATAAATGGAAGTGCCGCAGGCTGGAAAGCCTGCTCCACATGGCTGGAGTTTCTTCCGGCTACTCCAGGCCGATATCCCTGCGGTAATAAATACCCTCGAATTGGACTTTTTCAATCTGGGAAAGGGCAGTTTCACGCACCTCGCCAAGAGAATTCCCAGAACTCACGATGCAAAGCACCCGCCCGCCCGTTGTAATCAGGTTGCCGGCGTCATTGCGTTCCGTGCCCGAATGAAAAACCAGGCAATCCCGGTCGATTTCGTTGATGCCCTCGATGGGCACCCCGATTTTGTAGCGGTCCGGGTATCCCTTATACCAGCCCTTCTTTCCCTTGGTGGGGCCGCTTACCGCGATCAGGCAAAGCCGGTAGGCGGGGTCCCACTCCGGCTTTATATCGGCCAATTTTCCCTGGAGGATGGCCTCGCATACATCAACCAGGTCGGTTTTCAGCCGGGGCAGGATCACCTGGGCTTCAGGGTCTCCCAGCCTGATATTTATCTCCAGAACGTAGGGTGTAATGTCGTCGCCCTCACCCACCAGCATCAATCCAAGATACAATATGCCCTTGTAGAGAATGCCGTATTTTTCTCGAACCCCGGCTATCAGCGGTTCCGCCACACGGGCCATGATGGTTTCGACAAGTGAATCGGTGAGCCACGGGTGGGGCGAATAGGACCCCATGCCGCCGGTGTTTTTGCCTTCGTCGTTTTCGCGAGCCCTTTTGTAGTCCTGGGCCGCAACCATCGGCACGACCGTGTAGCCGTCAGTAAAGCAGAAAAAGGAAAGCTCGCGTCCGTATAGCCGTTTTTCGATCTCCACGCGCTCGCCGGCATCTCCGAAAACGCGTTCTTCCATAATGGAGCGAACGGCATCTTCCGCATCTTTTACCGAATCGCAAACAAGCGAGCCCTTTCCGGCCGCAAGCCCGTCGGCTTTGACCACAACCTGGTGGCCGATGTTTCTAACATAGTCCAGCGCCCTGGCGGGATCGGAGAAATTCTCGAACTCCGGGACCGGAATACCCAGCTCGCGAAGCATCACCTTGGCGTCGCACTTGCTCGATTCCAGCCTGCTGGCCTTCCGGTTCGGGCCAATTATGGGCAGGCCGCGTGACTCAAACAGGTCAACGATTCCAGCCGAAAGAGGCTTCTCGGGGCCGACGAAAGTGATGTCAATCCCTTCTTTTTCCGCGAAATCGGCCATCTCCTCGATGGTCCTGAGATTTACGCAGACCGCTGTTTCGCCTATCCCGGCATTACCATGGGCAACGAAGACCTGCTTTACCCGAGGGCTTTGGGTAAATTTCCAGGCAATGGCATGATCTCTGCCGCCGGTCCCTACGACAAGTATTTTCATCTAATGTGCTCTCGCTCCTATTGCTTACGTTAAAAAGAATGTTGCCGCGCTAAATGCCGCATTAATTCGCCGTAACTTTGGTCAGGTATTCGCAAATATTGGAGTCATAATCGCTGGTCGAGCAGAATGCCTTGCAGGCAAGCCGAAGGCTGGTTTTGCGCGATATATTTCCTTTGAGTTCCCGCAGCTCCTTTAAAATATCCATGTAGTCGCCCGGGTCGGTCACCACGGCGACAAATTTGTTGTTTTTAGCGGAGGCCCTGATAAGGGTCGGACCTCCGATGTCGATGTTCTCGATTGCTTCATCGAGCGTGCATCCCGGACGGGCAACGGTTTTGGCAAAGGCATAGAGGTTTACCACAACCATGTCGATGGGCTCGATTCCATGCTTTTGCATCGTCGAGGCGTGCTCGGGGTTGTCGCGTATTCCGAGAATCCCGCCGTGAATCTTTGGGTGGAGGGTCTTTACCCTGCCGTCGAGCATTTCGGGAAAACCGGTAAAATCGGAGACTTCCATGATCTCTATTCCACCGTCGCGAAGAGCTTTTGCCGTTCCTCCGGTGGATAGCATTCGAACTCCCATCTGCTGCAGTCCCTTGCCGAATTCCACCAGGCCGGTTTTGTCGGTCACGCTGAGAAGTGCTCGTCTTACAGGGAACATAAATTAACCTCCTTATTAAAAAATGGCTCTCCGATACCGCGACGGCGGCTCGGATCCAACGGGAACTCAAATCCCGGCTATGTCTCAAAGGGAAAAAAACGGTTCCGCCGAGGAAATCGGGGCTAGATTATTTTTTTTCGAACAAGCGGTCAAACAATTTATCGGCGGCGATGACCACATCGGAATTATCGGGAAGCGTAACTGTCGGTTTCCCTTCGAGGTCGAATTTTGCCAGCAGGGGGTCGGCGGGAAGAAGCGCGATCCTGTCGCCGAAAATTCGGGTAACCTGTTCCGGCCATGCATCGGGTATTTCGCGGACCTGGTTGATAATGAGAACCGTCTGAGCTACCCGGATGGGCAGTGCGCCCACCAGCTCAGATATGCGGCATGCCGCGTCAAGGCCCCGCCTGCTGGGATCGGATACCAGCACCAGCAGGTCTATGTCCTTCTGGGTAAGGCGGCTGAAATGCTCCATCCCGGCCTCGTTGTCGATTACGATGTAGTCATAGTTTTTCAGGAGCCGGTCTATCAGGCTGCTAAGGAGGTTATTCGCGGCGCAGTAACAGCCGGCACCCTCGGGACGGCCCATGGCCACCAGGTCGAAGCCATCTCCTTCGACCAGTGCCTCTTCCATCTTCATTTCCATGAAGATGTCCTTGGTCATGCCTACCGGGACGCTCGTTTTCATTTCTTCGCGCGCATCCGACAGGGTCCCGTCCAGAGATACCCCGAGAACATCGTTCAGGTTCGAATTGGAATCGGCATCGATTGCGAGCACGGGTTTCATCCCATGCCTCAGCATGTACCGGATGATAAGCCCCGATACAGTCGTCTTGCCGGTCCCTCCTTTTCCTCCAAGTGCTACGGCGTAGCCCAAGTAAGACCTCCTGATTTTCCTTAAATCTCGTCTGCCCTCCCGGCGCAAGCCGGCCACAGGTTAATTTCCAGAATTTTAGAAGTATATTAATAACATAATGGGAAGGCCAGATAAAGGCATATCGGGCCAAATTACGAAAGAGCAGGGGCCCCATTGCCCTTAGGGGGATGTTGCCCAAACCCGCTGCAATTCACCAGCTATCCCCGCTCCTCGCGGAACCGGTTTGCTTCGGGGAGGAGGTGATCGAGTATTCCGTTTATGAATGCGCCGGAATCGGGGTTTCCGAAGGTTTTGCCGAGATCGATAGCCTCGTTTATGGATACCTTGGGGGGGATTTCAAGGCAGTAGAGCATTTCGAAAACTGCTATGCGCAGTATATTCCTGTCAATTATCGACATTCTTTCGAGGCGCCAGTTCTCTGATGCCTCGACAATCATCTGGTCCACCTGATCGCGGTGCGCGTAGACACCAGCCAGAAGCCTTTCGGCAAAAGGGCGAACGGAAAGGGGGATCTCCCGTTCCGGGTCGCTGTCGGTATCCGATGCGAGTTGGTAGTAAAGCTCGAATACCTCGCTGGGAGGCAGACCCGTCATCTCCATTTGGTATAGCATCTGGAGTGCTATTTCTCTTGACTGTCGCCGCTGGCCCATGTGGGAAAATTCACCTCGATATTGAGAATAAGGACACGCGCAAGTGAGGTCCCCATCGTTTTAAATTGTCAATTCAGGCAAGTAATACCCGCTGGTGGTTGATATCAGGCAAAGGGAAGGCGTCCTGCTCACCTTTTTATGTGCCGCACTGGTATGTTTCCCATGCTCTTCGAGAAATTCCGGCAAGAAAGGCCAAACCGCACCGGTCGCTGCCGAAAACGGCGTGGCTCGAATGTGGGGCATTCATCCTCACAATTGCCGGCCCTAAGGCAATTACGACTACATTTGCCCTATCAGGTTGGCCATTTCGATTGCCGCAACTGCCGCATCCCAGCCCTTGTTGCCGGACTTGGTTCCGGCCCTCTCGATTGCCTGCTCGATTGTGTCGGTGGTAAGGACCCCGAAACTGATGGGCACACCGGCCTCAAGGGCTGCGTTGGCGACTCCCTTCGACACTTCGGCCGCCACATAGTCGAAATGAGGAGTTGCCCCTCTTATTACTGCCCCAAGGCAGATAACAGCGTGATATTTGCCGCTCTGCGCGGCCTTTTTTGCCAGCAGGGGGATCTCGAAAGCACCCGGGACCTTGTAAATATCGACGTTATCCTCGTCAGCGCCGCTTCTTTTCAGGGCATCGAGCGCCCCGCCCAGGAGTCTTTCACCGATAAAATCGTTAAAGCGGCTCACTATAATCCCGAACTTTAGGTCCTTGGCCAGCAGTTTTCCTTCGAAAACTTTCATTCCCGTTTCCCCTCCGCGGTTATGCAGTTCAGAATGTGTCCCATTTTCGCACACTTGGTGCTCAGATAATTTATATTGCACTCATTTGGCGGCACTTCCAGGGGCACCCTGGCGGTGACAGTTATCCCGTAGCCCTGCAACCCGACGATCTTTGTCGGATTATTTGTCATAAGCCTCATTTTGTGGACGCCAAGGTCCACCAGCATCTGGGCCCC
Source organism: Desulfarculales bacterium UBA702 (assembly GCA_002298165.1). GTDB lineage: Bacteria > Desulfobacterota > Syntrophobacteria > Syntrophobacterales > Syntrophobacteraceae > SbD1. The sequence goes on along the minus strand of DBMI01000111.1, from coordinate 7,966 downwards.
GATTCCATAATCGCGCAAATCGGCCTCGAATCCAAGGGCTTCGTTTGCCTCGACGGTATCATAGCCCTGCTCCTGTAACGCATAGGCTTTGATTTTATTAACAATTCCTATTCCGCGCCCCTCGTGGTTGCGCATGTAGAGAATGACGCCCTTGCCCTCGCGGTCTATCTGGGCCATTGCCGCTCGGAGCTGGGTACCGCAGTCGCACCTCAGCGATCCGAAGATGTCTCCGGTGAGGCATTCCGAGTGGACACGGACAAGGACATCCTCGCTGGGCTTAATGTCGCCTTTTACCAGGGCAAGGTGGCAGTGCTCGTCGATATCATTCGTGTAGGCTATTACCCGGAATTCCCCCCCCGCCGAGGTCGGAAGGCTGGCAACGGCCGCCCGGTGCACGAACAACTCATTTTGCATCCTGTAGTTGATCAGGTCGGCAACTGTAACGATCTTTATGCCGTGTTCCTCGGAAAATTTCTCGAGGTCCGGCATGCGGGACATCGTGCCGTCTTCATTCATGACTTCACAGATGACTCCGGCCGGTTTCATTCCCGCAAGCCTCGACAGGTCCACCGAACCTTCGGTCTGGCCGGTTCTTACCAGGACTCCGCCTTTCTTGGCCTTGAGAGGGAAGACATGGCCGGGGCTTACGATATCATCAGGCTTTACGCCGTCGGCTATCGCCGTAAGAATGGTCTGCGCCCTGTCGGCCGCGCTTATCCCCGTGGTAACACCCCTTCGGGCTTCGATAGATACGGTGAAGGCGGTCTGAAACGGAGACTTGTTCTTCGAGACCATCATCGGAAGATCCAACCGGTCAACCATCTCCGGCGAAAGGGAGAGACATATCAGGCCCCTTCCGAACCGGGCCATGAAGTTTATGGCCTCCGGTGTAACCTTCTCGGCTGCCATGCAGAGGTCGCCCTCATTTTCGCGGTCTTCATCGTCCACTAATATGACCATTTTACCCCGGCGGATATCATCTATGGCCTCGGGGATGGTTGATACAGGCATTTCCGGTTTCTCCTTCTGAAGAACGGCCCTGATGTAAAGCAGCGCCAAAAACAAAAAAGCGGGGAAACGAGTCCGCCCGCGCCCCCCCTCATCTCGGCCTCACGCGAACGCGTCAGGCCGATAGCCGGGCACTCGCGGCAACTGCTCCGCGCATGGTGTGGAGCGCGTGCTCCCCACGCTTTAAAGTATTATGTCTAACCTGGCCAAGTTAGCGATTCTAAGTAAACCCGTGTTTTTTTAGAAAATCAATATCTATCCGGCTCCCATCGCTTCCTTTTTCAGCCCCGGAACTCCAGGCGCGAACCATTTTCTCGACGTACTTGCCAATGAGGTCGGTTTCGATATTCACTTCCTCGCCCGGCCTCAATTCGCCGATTGTCGTGTGGGACATGGTATGGGGCACGATATTTACGTCGAATCCGCTTTCTGAAACTCCGTTGACAGTGAGACTGACGCCGTTTATGGCAATAGAGCCTTTCTCGACAACAAGTCGCATTATCTCCGGCGGGGAATCGAAAAAAAGCCGTACAGACCGCCCCTCGGGTTTGCGGTCCCTGAACAAGGCGACAGCGTCCACATGTCCCGTTACGAGATGGCCTCCAAGGCGGTCGCCCAACCGGAGGGCCTTTTCGAGATTAAGGCGGCTCCCTGATACTTTGCGCCCGAGAGTGGTCCTGGTAAGAGTCTCTACCGAAACGTCCGCGGTAAACACCCGGCCGGATGAGGATGTTACGGTCAGGCACGCTCCATCGACGGATATGCTCTCACCCAAAACGAATGCTCCCGCCTCGGGGCCGGCCTCTATCACCATCGCGGCATCGGGCCCGCGGCGCTCGATCCGCAGCAGGGTCCCCGTTCCCTCAATCAGCCCGGTAAACACGCATTCCTCCGATCAGTAAAGCTCTTCTCGAAATCTTCCCGACACCAGCAGGTCGCCGTCAATACTTCTGGTCTTTATACCGAAAACCGGCACGGAATCGGCGATTTTTTGCCTAGACCCGCCGCGTACCATTCCAATACCGCCGGCGAGGAGCTTTGGAGCATAGAAAAAATAGAACTCATCCGCCATGCCCCCGTCGATAAAGGAGCCGAGCACCTTCCCGCCGCCTTCGACAAGAAGACTCGAAATGCGCCTTTTCCCGAGTTCTTCCAGGATCTGGTGGAGATTGAGCCCGTTCTCACCATCCGCTGCCCTTAAAACTGTTACGCCGCGGTCGATCAGCGCGGTTTCCCGCCTGGAGGGTGCGGAGGCGGCGCAGATTACCCAAACAGGGCTTTCTCCGGCGGATGCCACGAGACGGCTTTGCAGCGGGATCCTGAGCCCCGAATCCAGCACGATCCTTACCGGCTGCCGGCATGCACCGCGAAGGCGGGCGGTAAGGAGCGGATCGTCGCTCAAAACCGTTCCCGATCCAACCAGCACACCATCCGAGGTGTATCTCAGTTGATGACCGAATCTTCTGGACCGCTCGTTTGTAATCCACTTTGAATCGCCGGTCGTGCCGGCTATATAGCCGTCAAGTGTTGCCGCCGCCTTTACCCGGACATATGGCAGGCGGGTCGTAACGTACTTGATGAATGGCTGGTTCATCGCCCGGCATTCCTTCTCGAGAACGCCGGTAATCGTTTTTATCCCGAGCTTGTCTAGATATGCCGCTCCGCCCCCCGCGACATCCGGGTTCGGATCGGTCATCCCGCAGACGACGCGGGAAATTCCAGCCTCAACCACGGCTTTGGTGCAAGGGGGTGTTATGCCGTGATGGTTGCACGGTTCGAGGGTAACGTACAAGGTCGCGCCGTTTGCCCTGCCCCCCGCATCGGCAATTGCATTCACCTCGGCGTGAGCGCCACCGAGCACCTCGTGAAAGCCCTGTCCAACGACGGCGCCATCTCTTACCAGAACGGCGCCCACGAGCGGGTTGGGACTGGTCCTCCCCGCCCCCCTGGCCGCAAGTCGAAGGGCCTTTCTCATGAACAGGAGGTCCTGGTCGGTTATGGAATTAGTTTGGGCGCTCATCCTTGTTCCTAAAAAACAGGGGCGGCACTGTGCCACCCCTTATTATACCGGTTTACCCGGCCGGAAACCACGGTGGGCTCGGATTAGCCCCTCGGATCATTCATAGAGCGAAAAACCGGAGCAGAATTCGGCAACTTCCGCCCTCAACCCGGCCAGTGCAGTTTCATTTTGCGCGGATTCAAGCGCCCGGTTCATGAACATTGCTATGGTCACCATGTGCTCCGGCCTCATGCCGCGTGTGGTAATCGCAGGCGTTCCCACCCTGATGCCGCTGGTAATGCTGGGCTTTTCGGGATCGTAGGGAATTGCGTTTTTGTTTACTGTTATTCCGGCAAGGTCCAGCGTTTCTTCGGCAATCTTGCCGGTGATTCCTCTAGACCTCAGGTCCACCAGGAGCAGGTGGTTATCGGTGCCGCCGGAGACAAGCCTGTATCCCAGAGATGAGAGTTCCTCTGCAAGACGTTTGCTGTTGGCCACGACACGTTGCTGATATTCCTTGAAACTCGGCTGAAGCGCCTCCTGAAAAGCCACCGCCTTGGCCGCTACGACATGCATCAAAGGACCACCCTGTATTCCCGGAAATATCTGGCTGTCCAGGGTTTTGCTGTAAGATGAATGGGAAAGGATCAGGCCGCCGCGGGGCCCACGCAGCGTCTTGTGGGTTGTCGATGTTACAAAATCCGCGACCGGAACGGGATTGGGGTGCAATCCAGCGCTGACCAGACCTGCAATGTGGGCCATGTCCACAAGCAGGTATGCGCTTATCTTTTTTGCAATCTGCCGGAAACGATCGAATTGGATTATGCGGGGATAGGCGCTTGCTCCGGCTATGATGAGCTTTGGCCGGTATTCGAGAGCTATCGATTCCAATTCGTCATAGTCAATTTCCTCAGTATCACGCCTTACGCCGTATGATACTACCCGGAAAAGCCGCCCGGAAAAGCTTACCGGGCTCCCATGGGTAAGATGCCCGCCCTGCCGGAGATCCATGCCCAGGATGAGGTCTCCGGGCTGGAGCACGCTGAAGAGTACGGCCATATTGGCCTGAGATCCAGAATGGGGCTGAACGTTTACATAGTCGGCATGAAAGAGTTTTCTTGCCCGTTCCTGCGCAAGCTTTTCCGCCACGTCCACAAATTCGCACCCACCGTAGTATCTTTTACCAGGGTACCCCTCGGCGTACTTGTTAGTCAAAACCGAGCCCTGTGCTTCCCGCACCGCCGGGCTGACGAAATTTTCCGAAGCTATAAGCTCCAGCCTGCCTCTCTGGCGTTTTTCTTCTTCCTGAATGACTTCGGCTATTTCCGGATCTGTTTGATGCAAATAAGAGGACATGCCTTCCCTTTCCGGGGCAAAAAAGGCCTCAGAAATCTCCTGTATACAGGGATTGTTTTTTCCGGCTCTGTCTGCCGTTCAAATGAACGGAAGATAACAGGTTGAACCAGGATGGAAACCATTGCGTGGAAAATAATACTCTAAGCGAAACAAATTAGCCAGAACCTTTTAAGTGCTCGTTATACTTGAGGGTGGAGACGGGATTGCAGGGGAATTGCGGTAATATGGATTCCATGGGGGTTTAAACTCAAGTCCAAACCGGCTACTATCTCCAACGGATTATAATCTGATGTTTCAATCCAAGGAATGGACATGATCGATTTTGATTTTCAGATAAGGAAAAGCCCCCGCAGAAAGACCCTCTCAATCTGCATATACCCCGATAACAGAATTATTGTGGCGGCACCGGAGCGGGTTTCGAAAAAGGAAATACTGCGCTTTGTCGAGGAAAAAAGGGGCTGGATTCACAAGAGAATCGAAATTAACCTGGAAAAGGCCAGAAACTCTCCCAAAAGGCGTTTCGCTACCGGAGAGAAGTTGCTCCTGCTCGGAGCCGAATACACGCTCAAAGTGGAGCCGGCTTCTCACAGGTCAGGTGTTTTCCTGGAAGACGCCAACATAGTGGTTCGCCTTCCGGCGGATGGTCCCGCGGGTCTGCCCGCCGAACAGGTTAGAAGCTTTCTTATAAGGTGGTACACTGGTCAGGCCCTTACCAAAATAAAAGAGCGGGGTCGGCATTATGCGGGCGTAATGGGAGTCTCCCCCCGTTCCGTTACGATAAAATCCCTGTGCAGCAGGTGGGGAAGCTGCTCGAACCTTGGCAGGATCAGCCTGGCCTGGAACATTATCATGGCGCCGGAACCTGTTCTCGATTACCTTTTGGTTCACGAATTCTGCCACCTCGTTCATCAAAACCACTCCTCGCAGTACTGGAAGCTGGTGGCTTCATTCCTGCCCGATTACGCTGAACGCAGAAAATGGCTTCGGGAACACCAGAATTGTCTCAGGTTTCAGTAATGTGGGAGCGTCCGGCTTCCCCGCGTTAAACCCTTTGCGGTATCGAATTAACCTGCCTGCCTTCTAATGCCTAGCGGAAATGTCTTTCCCTCCACTCGTGCTCCTCGCCTGACCACCTGTCCCGGTCCCAGTCGCCGCGATGAAATCGGTCGTAGTCAAAATCGGAGTAAGGAGCAACGAAGCCGAAGGTGAAAGGTGTTCCGTAGGAGCCGTAATAGTAATCATTATCCGGATAGGGATAGGCTGGGCCATATCCGTAGTCGTAGTCATAATCGTAAAGCCCGGCACAGCCGGCGATGAGCAACACTGCTGCGAGCAACAACCCTGTTTTAAGAATTCTTCCAAAATGCATTGCTTTACCTCCGCGATGAGAATTCCCTTACAGATAAGGTAATGATCGAATCCGAGTGCTGCCGCCGTGCGACGTTTCCATTTCTTGTGTTAGTATTAATAATTATTTGACAGACTAATCCAGGCAGAGTTATATTAAGCAATAATTACTCGGGCCGCCGTAATATGCTTTCCGCGGCCTCTGGCATTTCCGGTAGGTGCTGGATAAACCATTAAATTCCTGCGCGGGGTCGGCAAATGGCTGAACAGATCTATAACAGGTCAAGGAAGGTCTTATCGAGCATCAATCCCGAACCGAAGGAGATTGCCGGGCATCTGGAAGATGAGGCCCGCCTTCTGCATGAGTCCGGCTATCCCCGTGAGGCCTCGGACCTCATCCAGTGGGCGACCGAGCTTCGGCAAAAGGGCAACGGCGCCTGAGCTTAACAAATATTTACATTCCATCGCCTGCCGCATCCAATGCTGCCGGTTGACAATCTCTCCTCCAAATCGCCTGCAAATGCGATTTTCCCCGAAGCTCCAGCATCCTCCAAGCCCTTGAACTCTTGGACTAAATGCGTTAATTTGACAACTCCAAAACTGCCGTTTCGATAACGTCAATTGCGGAATGAAACATCAACCGATCTTTAATTTAAGAGCCGTTTTTTCGCTTTATCATCATCGGATTGTGCCGTATTAATTGTTTGCGAATTTAGTAACTGCCTGACTTAGCTGAACCCCGGAAATCCCTCCTTCGAAGGCGGGCAAATAGAAACCTTTACAGCCTGCGGCAGTTGTTTTTGACTCCTTACATTAAGAGCAGCCCTGGTACCTCTCGGGTTAGCTAGATCCGGTCCCCCAATCGAGGCAAACCATATGTCACCAAATCGTCGAATAACTTCTGGAGTTCCCCGGCTGGATCGTATCCTTGAAGGCCTCTACATCGGAGACAATGTTGTCTGGCAGGATGAGTCCGGCAGCCTGGCGGCGGCTTTCTGCCTCAAGTTCATGGAAATCTCCATGGCCGAGAATAAGCCGCTCGTCTATGTCAGCTTCGATAGGTCTCCACGTAATCTGGTCGATAAACTCGGGCCGCTTGCCGATAATCCATCGCTTATCATCCTGGACTGCTTCTCGTCGGGTAAGGGCGGTAATTCTCCAATATTCGTCAAGTTCTACGAAGAAGTTGCCCCTCAGCTCAAATGCCAGGTCAGAAAAGTTTCGGAGCCGCAGAGGATGGACGCTCTGATGGACGTCCTCTACAGCTGCCATACGGGCAAGACCGAGGACGTGAGGTTCGTATTCGAAAGTCTTACGGGAATGCAGGAGCTGTGGGGTGGAGAGGACAGCATCGTGCGGTTTTACACGCATGCGTGCCCCCGCCTCTACGAACTAAACACAATTGCCTACTGGATCATGGAAAAAACGGCGCATTCCCAGCGCGCAAGGGCTCAGATAAACCAGATAGCCCAGGTGGTAATAGAGCTGGTTGTAAGGCGCGGCACCACTTCTCTTTCAGTCCTCAAGGCCGAAAAGCGAAGCATGGAAGGCCTGAATCGGCCTTACACATACTGGGTCAAGGAATCCGGGATTGTTTTTGATGAAGAAAAGAGGGCGGGCGCGGGAATCGACCTGGGAATGAGGCTAAAGGAGCTTCGCACCAAGTGCGGCCTTTCGCAGACCGAGCTTGCCAGGATGATAGGCGTAACACCGAGCAATATTTCTCAAATAGAGAGCAACCTCATATATCCATCCATTCCGGCCTTGCTGAAGATTGCGGAGATACTTTCGGTTGACATCAGCTCCTTTTTCCAGGAAACGGCTCAGGGTCGAAAGCGGATGGTTTTTTCCGCTTCCGAAGCAATGGATACCAAAATAAGCGCCTTTTCCGAGGGTTCCATTTACGCAAAGCTGCTTGTACCGGCCGACCTGAACCCGAAAGGGGAACCGTACCTGATAGAAATCCCGGCCGATCAGACCCTTCCATCACATTTTTTCACCCATAAGGGAGAAGAACTCGGCTACCTCATCTCGGGAGAACTCCAGATGAGGGTTGGGAGCGAGACCCTCACGGTACGGGCCGGCGATGTAGTCCTGCTCGAATCGAGTAACCCCAGCCAGTGGAAAAGCACCGGTCCTGAAGCGGCTAAGCTGTTGTGGATAAAGATCAGGAATTGATTCCCCATCCCACTCTAAGGGCTTCGACCCGGAGATGCTGAAAAGTTTGCGGGGCAGGCTGAAAAGCCTGCCCCGCAT
>DBMI01000102.1 GCA_002298165.1 Desulfarculales bacterium UBA702 | reverse complement strand
GGGGTTGGGGGAGGGGGTTGAAATTCTTAGACCTTTTTCGTCACCCTCCCCTAGCCCCTCCCATCAAGGGAGGGGAATTCGCATCGCAGCTTGTTTGGGCAACACCCTCAAACCTGTGCCCACCCTTCGCTTGTTAGTGTTCTGGTCTTATTGCATCCATATTCCGCCATCCGACACCCGACATCTGTTCAATCAATGCACCGCATCGGAAGGCTTTTGCGCCACCTTGTGCCACAGCATGAAGGATGCCTCTTTTATGGCTTCGAGCATGCCCCTTATTGCCTGGGCGATGTCGGACTCGCCGGCGCCTCTTGCAAACTGGTAATCGACAATCTTAATCGAATGCTTTTCAGCAATCCCTTCGAGAAGCTTTTTGCTCTCGGGGTCTTTCCCGAGATCGATACTTTGGGAAAAAAGAAAATTTATCAGTTCCCCCCCATCACTTACCACAAAAAGGTCCTCTCTATCGCCGACCCTTCTGATGTGAATTTCAATGCGCTCTCCGCCGGGCAAGACCCAGTCCGTAATCACGAGAAATCCGCCGCCCGTGGGCATAACGTCCCATCCCTGATAGAAATGCTCGGTCAGTTCGTCCAGAATCTCCTTCTCGTCCATTTTCGCCACTCCCGGTCTGTGCTCCGAATGCGGAGCGGATTTAAATCTAAAATTCCGGTTAAGGTAAATTGCGCAGCACCCCGCGAGAAGGACTTTCCTGCTTTATGCTCTTATCGGCCCTACGCTCGCGGGTTTTTCGTGTACCATAAATGTTCCTATAGATCGCATTATTTATTGTATATTGAACAAAAACGTTGAAAATCCGGCAACGATAATTGCGTCAATGACGCTAATCCTCTGATTAGATCTTAATATAGGTATTTTTTAGCACCAGGAAATTCGGGCATTTAGAACTGAAATGATCACCGTAGCGCCCAATCCCTCCTGTTTTAATCACTTTGATCGCGGGTATGGCCCAAAATCTGCTCAAGAATAAACTTGCTTCCCATCTGAAACTTTGCCAATGTCATCAGCCAAACCTGAGGCAGAATTGCTGGTCTTTACCATTAATGCCTGGGGGATAAGGGACTTGTTGTGATTATCAATGGGATTTGAGATAGGGAGGATTTGAGAGAGTACTGGTTTCGAATTTCTAACATCCAAAAGGGGTTTTTCATGAAATTTTCCATTTCAAACAGGAAGCTGCTTATCTGCACTGTTATTTTCTTGTTCCTGGTATTTTCAGGATTCATTCCCGCGGGAGCAGAGGAGTCGGCACCGCAGTCGCCAAAGCCGGCTGAAGCACCTAAACCGTTTACCGCAAGCCTCGACGTTCTGAACCAGTACGTCTTTCGCGGGCTGGCGGTAAGCAAGGGGGACAGCGCAGTATTTCAACCATCGGTCTCATTAACCTTGTACGGATTTACAGCGAATATCTGGAGCAATATGGATACTGCCCAGAGAACCCATAATCCTAATATCCCGCTTACACACCAGGGCGATTTCCGGTGCAACGAAAACGACTTCACGTTTTCGTACACCCGCGAGCTTTTCCCGAATTTTTCGGCAACTGCGGGAACAGTCTACTACCGGCTTGATTACGCCCAGTGGGATGCCTTCGAGGTATTCGGCGGAGCATCGTATACCCTCCCCTGGTTCACAACGGCCTTCACCATGTACAGGGAAGTGGCCCACTATCCGGGCTGGTGGTTTCAACTCGACATCACCAAAAGCATTCCGCTTGGCTACATTGAGGGCATGAGCCTGGACCTTGGGGCAAGCTTCGGCTACCTTATACTGGAAGACAAGGTGAAAACCGTACTCGATCTTGCTGGAACCACCGGTGACTACTCGGAACCCCATGCGGGAACCGTCAACGCCGCGCTGAAGATCCCCATCAATCAGTGGGTCACATTAGGTCCCAAGATCGGCCTTGCATTTCCACTGACAGATGCTGCATCCAAGTACCTGATCGGCAATTCGTGGGATAAGGAAGACGTGCACGTATTCGGCGGATTTAATGTAACCGCCAATTTCTAGAAAAGATTAATTTAAAGGGCAACCGCGGGGGCGGGCACGGTTTCAATGTGCCCGCCCTTTGAACCGGACCTGACATTTTCTCGCATGCTCGCTTCTTTTCTACCAAGCCTGCTTGAAAAATTTTTCACCCACCCAGTAGTAACTAAACCTAAAGAAAATCTATAGACCTCCCGAATCATAGTACATGTCGAGATTTATTAGTGAAGGTCAACCAGGGTGGAGTGTCCACTCAAGGCTGATCCTGTCGTGTTTGGATGGCGTGCTCGCTTCGGCTCCTCCTCCAAATCAAAAGGGGCACCAGGTATGCTCAAAAAAAGATCTGACTTCTTGATCCCCAGCTTATTATTTCTCCTTCTCGTATTCTTATCTCTGGTTTTGCCCCATCGGATTTCGGCTGCAAATGGACAGGCAGCCCTATTTGTCGGCACAGAGAGCTGTAAAGGGTGCCATGCAACCGAATATGGTATGTTCACCAAACATAACAAGAAGGCACACTCATTCAAGAGCATAACAGCCCTTAAGAAAGGGCTAACCGAGAACGAACTGAAAAAATGCTACGAATGCCATACGACTGGATACGGCAAGCCGGGAGGGTTCCGATCAGAGAATGAAACGCCCAACCTCAAGGACGCGGGCTGCGAGGTTTGCCATGGACCCGGCAGTATCCACATCAACTCCGGCGACCCGAAGGACATCAAGGGAAAGCTGACGGCCAAAGACTGCGAGGCCTGCCACAACTCCGAACGGGTGAATGCATTCAGCTATAAACCGCTTGTGTACGGAGGAGCTCACTGATGAAAAGATTCAATGCGAGTCTTCAATTCAAAGTGGTCTTCGGTGTGGCGGTTCTCGTTCTGGTTGTGCTCGCTTCGATAATTTATCTCAATACTGTAAGTCAGCAAACGCAGATGAAGGAGCAGTTCCAGACCTCGACCAAAATACTGGCCGAAACCGTCTACAATAGTATGCTCTACCCCATGGCCATAGGGAACAGCAAATTAATCAGAGAGCAACTCGCGGAATTTTCAAGCAACCGCAACGTGCACGTCTATATATTCGGTCATGACAAGCAGATCACCTATTCCTCGGAACCAAACAAGGCCGAATTGGACCTGTTGAAACAGGCTAATTCACCGGAACTAACCACGGCCGTCAATCGGATGCTCGCCTCGGGCGGGAATGAATCTACAATCGAGCTGCAAAAAGACGGCGTGCATTACATGAGCGTCCTTTGGCCTCTCAATAACGACAAGCGTTGCCATCATTGCCACGGGGAAAGCCGAGCGGTACTTGGAGGGGTCCTTGTGGAGCAGAACAGCGAGAGTATGTTCACGGGCCTTGAATCAATGCGCAACAAGAGCGCTCTTGTGGGTTTTGCCGGAAGCTTCGTAATCCTGCTGGCCCTTGTATTCATGATATCCCAGCTCGTAAGTCGGCCCATACGCCACGTAATAACCGGCCTTAATGAAATGGCCCTGTCAGTATCCGACACATCGGGAGAGGTGGCATCGATCAGCAAGCAAATCGCAAACGGGACCGCCAATCAGGCCGCGGCAATCGAGGAGACTTCATCGTCGCTCGAGGAAATGTCGGCCATGACAAAGCAAAATGCCGATAATGCCGTCGAAGCCGACCGGCTGATGAGGCAGGTTGAGGAGACCACCCACAGGGCGAGGGAATCAATGGGGCGCATCTCGGAGTCGATGGACGAGATATCGAGCGCCAGCGAAGAAACCCAGAAGATCATCAAGTCTATCGATGAGATAGCTTTCCAGACGAACCTTCTTGCTCTTAACGCGGCTGTCGAGGCGGCAAGGGCAGGTGAAGCCGGCGCCGGGTTTGCCGTGGTCGCCGACGAGGTGCGCAACCTCGCATTGCGTGCCGCCGAAGCCGCCAAGAATACAACCGTCCTCATCGGCAGCAATGTCAAAACCATTCAGAATGGAGCCCTTCTCACCAGGGGAATGAGTGCCGAATTCGCGGAAGTGTTATCCAGCATTACAAAAATGTGCAACCTTGTAAGTGATATATCGGCGGCTTCGCGCGACCAGGCCCAGGGAATCGAGCAGATCAACACCGCGGTCGGAGAAGTAGACAAAGTAATCCAGGAAAGTGCGATAAATGCGGAGCAGGCTGCAACCGCTTCATCACGAATGAACGGCCAGGCAGGAGCAATGATAGGATTTGTGGACCGCCTCGTGAAACTCATAGAGGGCGGCTCTGCCGAAAATGAAGGTTCTGAGGCCGGTGAGTTGGGATTAACCCAGGTCCGCCAGGCGATAAAGGAAAGCACCCGTTCCTTACCCGGAGTAAAAAGGCCGGCGATTGTGCACAAGGAAAAACCAAAGCGGAAACAGCTCACGGGAAAGTCCGAACGCGCTATTCCAGCCGATTTTTAGGGTTGGTGGACAGGCTTTCCAACCCGCCGTGTCATAGCGGTTGACATTGCGGGCAAAAATAGGCTGTCCTGCCGGAAAATTTTGCGGTCTCTAGCCTTGTCCCGCAAACCGGACAGGTGGCCCCCTTTCGCCTCCCGCGCAAAAGATAGCTTCCGGGAAACTTGGCCGGGTCCGCACCGAGGTCGATTGCCGTTTGGAGCACTTCCTTCATCTTTTCAAAAATAGTCTCGAGTTTTTCCCTGCTGATCGATCCGATTTTCGTCTTCGGATGGACCCCAGACTGGAAAAGGATCTCATCAGAGTAAATATTGCCAATACCGGCGACTATCCGCTGATTCATCAACGCCGACTTGATTTCACCCCTTAACGGCAGCCGCTTTACAAACGATTCGAAATCAAGGGATTGATCGAGTGCTGAAAGCCCGAGCCCCCTGCTCTCGATAAATTCCTCGGGACTTCCGGTAATCCCCACCCATCCAAGCATTCTGGCGTTTACGTATGCGAGATATCCCCCGTCTTCAAAGGAAATCGAGAGCCGGGTGTATTCAGGTTCCCTTTCGGGTGAATCGAAGATCTCGAGAAATCCGGTCATCCCGAAATGCATGATGAGCCATCTTCCGGTATCCAGTTCCGCGAAAAGGTACTTTCCATGTTGGCTGCTCGATAAGAACCTGCTTCCCGCCAGCTCTTTCTCTAATTCCCCGGCCGCAAGCCCCCGTACTATCCTGGGGTTTCTGACGCCGGCCAAAGCGATTTTCCTGCCTTGCGCATGAGTTTCGAAATACTTCTTAAACGCTGCCACATCCGGCATTTCCGGCATGACCGTCTTTGCTCCCTGTTTTGGCTGTCCCGTGGGCGATTAGAGTTTATCTGACACTTTAACGATAATTCCGGTTAAGGCCGGACGCGACAAAACGTGGTTTCACCAGGATGGAGTGGTGTGAGGCAGGGGGTTATCGTGAAAATAAGACGCGAGAGGGCGAAAAAAGCGGAAACGAAATCCAACACTCGGGCGCATCAGCTAATCACGACCCGGCTCGGTTTTCATTTTTCTTGACCATTGGCGAATCATCAGAGCTTCTTTTTCCGATATCCCAAGGGAAAGCAAAAATTGATGGTGGGCTTCGGGTGCCCGGTGCTCGAACTCGGAATGCCACAGATTCATGCCGCGCTCATCCATCCCCGCTGCCCGAAGCATCTCGATCCACATCTGTTTATTCACTTCAGGCTGAATTTCTTCCACGGCAACGCCCTTCAGCATTGCAGAAAGAAGTTCCTGTCTGACCTTCAGGGCAAGGATCTCCTCCCCTGTCTCCTTTAGCCGCCTCTCGAAAACTTCGGTGCAGGCTTTATCCTCTGATTCCAGGATGGTCCTGATGTTCTCGATCGAAAGGCTCGTCTGGCGAAGAATGCAGATTCGCTCGAGGCGCTCCAAATCCGCCTCCGTGTATACGCGATACCCCGCCGGCGTCCGGTAAGAAGGCGAGAGGAGCCCGACTCGGTCGTAGTAGAGGAGCGTGCTCCGGGAAAGACCGAAAAGACGCGCAATTTTTGATATTGTATAGGTGCTCATGATTTTCAGATCTCAATTTTTATGAATGGAGCAGTGGTGGCCAGCCACTGCTGTCTCTGGTTAGCTACCTGCTTTTTTGACGAATTTCCTCAATTGTCTCGGGAGAAAGCCCCAGCCACTCCAGAAAACTTTGATGAGCTTCCGGGTGGCGTGACTCGAAGAGATGATGCCATTTCATCATCGTCTTCTCATCCAGCCCGATCTCTTTGAACATGTTTACCCACTCATTAACACTTACCTGTTTTTGCACCGTCCGACCCCTTTCTGAAATAGAAACTTTCCGATATGCCACGGCCATGACGATACAGCTTATAAACCGTGAACCTGTAGACGGGTAAAGGAGAAAATCAGAAATGGCCGCTTGAGTTAGAGATTTTCAGTTAATATCGGAGGGATGACCATATCACGTGAGCCGGTGAGCGGGGGCCCTATGCCTCGGTGGTTTCTTCCGGAGATGAAGGAGCAGACATTTCGGGCATTTCGGGGAGTTGAGCGCTTACCGCGGTATTCTTTATTGTCCAGAAGACGCTTTTAAAATGTTCATCGAAGTTGGTGGGGGAGACCCTGCCAAGTTCAATGAATTTGACCATTATTTCCTTGGCCATTTTCAGAAACTTTTCGTCATCCGCATTCATTTGTTACCCGCCGGGTTAGAGTGAAAAAGCCTCTGCTTAACGGTGGGAAGGCCATTTAGGGTAGCAGAGGCTTTCAGAGTAGTAAGGAATACCCTGTGAAGGCATCCCGTCACTCAATCCACAATCTACCACTATAGAGCCCTCCCGGCAACTTGAATACCCGGTTTCTTCGTATTTTTGAATGTAGGCGGGGTGCAGGAGTTTGGGGCTGTTGTCCAAAAGCGGAATAGAAATAAAGAGAGGTCCCTTGTGCTCCGCACCCGTATTATAAATCCGGGCTACCCCCCTTTATGCCTTCTCGCCCTTTATTTCTGTTATCCGCATCAACATAGACGCCCCTAGCGAGGCGACTTGCCCGCAATGAGCAATTTTTTCAAGAAGTTTGCTCTCATAATTAGCGATTTTGCTTGACAACTATAAAAAGGTGCTAATAATAGGCGCAAGTGGGAAAATGTGGCTAAAAGGGGTACAAAGTGGCTGTATTGAACCGGCCCGGTTTTATCGGACGCTCCATTCACCGCCTCGATTCGAAGGGGCGGATCCGCATTCCCGCAAAATTCAGGGATGTCCTGCAAAAGAATTACACAGATGCTCTCGTACTGGTCCCCTTCGGGTTATATATCGCCGCTTACCCGCCGGAAGCCTGGCGCGAATTGATTGATTCAAATACGTCGAAACTTTCCGAATTCCTGCCGGATCACCGCTCATTTTTGCGATTTGTGGGAAGCGTGGATGAGTGTGATTTCGATAACCAGGGGCGGGTTCTCATTCCTCCCCATCTTCGGGAAGAGGCGGGGCTTGGCCAGGAATTAGTGCTTGCCGGCGCACTTACAAATTTCGAAATCTGGGACAAGGGAGCCTGGGAAGTTCAAGACGAGAAAGACAGGCGCGAACGCCCGAAGATTATGGAATCGGTAGCAGCGGCCACCAGGTCATAGGAATGGAAAACAGCCGGCCCGAAGCCGAACACGTCCCGGTGATGCTCGAACCGGTGATTGAGCACCTTGGCTGCAGGCCGGACGGCATTTACGTCGATGCGACAGTAGGAGGGGGGGGATATGCCCGGGCCATTCTTGAGAAGAGCGCGCCGGAGGGGGTTGTGCTCGGGATGGACTGGGACGCGGAGGCAATCGAGCGCGTTCGGGAAAGACTCGCAGATTTTGGCAACAGGCTAATACTGGAGAAGGCCGACTTTGCAGATATTCGCCGGGTACTTCACGAGCATCGTTTCGAACACGCTGACGGGGTTGTCGCGGACCTCGGGGTCTCGAGTTTCCAGATCGAAGATCCCGAGCGGGGATTCAGCTTCACGCGGGAGGGGCCGCTCGATATGCGCATGAACCGCGACCTTGCATATACCGCGGCCGATCTGGTCAATTCAATGCCGGAAAAGGACTTGGCCGATCTGATCTTTCGCTTCGGCGAGGAGAGGCGGTCGAGGAAAATCGCGCGTGAGATTGTTGCGCGGCGCAAAAAACAGCGCTTTACCACCACCCTTGAGCTGGCGGAACTGGTTCGAAGGGCCGTGCCTCCGACGCGCGACTCGCTCAGGATACACCCTGCGACGCGGACTTTTCAGGCCCTGCGGATAGCGGTGAACGGCGAACTCGATTCGATCGAGCGTTTTTTGCCGGAGGCCCTGGCTGTGCTGAAACCAGGAGGCAGGCTTTGTGTAGTTGCTTTCCACTCGCTGGAGGACCGGATAGTTAAGGAGACATTCAGGAATTGGGCGCGGCTATGCCGCTGCCCGCCGGAGCGCGCTGCGTGCGAGTGCGAAGGGGTGCCACTCGTGAGATTGCTTGAGAGAAAGGCTCTCCGGCCTTCGCCGGATGAAGCCGTCCGCAACCCGCGCTCGCGCAGCGCCAGGCTCAGGATTGTTGAAAAACTTTGACAGGCTCCAAGCAGTGAGCGCCACGGCCAATTCCCCTTCGGGTTTGAGGGGGCTCGGAGGGGAATACCGGCCGGTCCTAAAGGCCCTCGATGTGGATTTTTATAGCAGAGCGGTATAACCGGGGTTGTAGGGGGCAAAGGAAGAAGGTAGGGGCTAATTCCGGTCGGTTCTCGGGGGACCGGCCGGAAAACTTCTTCCAATGTGAAAATGTGGACTGTTTTAGAGGAGGAGGAGAAACGATACCGGTGTTAGGACAAGATCCAGAGCGAAATTAAGTTTTGCATAGATTTTAGTCAAAAGGGGCGCAGTATGCAGGATCTATCCAATAGAGGATTTCAGAAAAGCAGGTGCCCTTCACGGCATTTTCTCGTAGGCGGACACACCTTGGATCGTCTGGAGCCCGCGCTCTGGCGCAGCAGGCCCGGCAGGGCAGGCAGGCTGTGCGGGTCGGCGGTCCTGCCGTATCGCCCCTGCTGGGACCTTTCCCGAATGGGGCAAAGGGGCTTGGAATGGGATATCTGATTGCTTTTGCGTTCTTTTCGGTTGCAGCCTGGTTCGCCGGCTCCATGATTGTATATGACATACTGTGCGAAGCGGACCCGGAAAGCGACACTTTCATTAAGGCGAGTAGCGGGAGGCGATAGCAAAATGGCACGTGCGGGGGACGCATCTACCCTTGTCTTCAAGCCGGGGACCGATTTCGATATCCGGAACAAATCTTCCGCATCGCCGCACATCCGTTTGTGGCTGGCAGCTTCCGTACTGCTGGGAGTAGTATTTGTCACATGCGCGATATTTTACGTATGGCTCTATATTCAGCAGGTTCAAAACGGCTATCGGCTCTCAAAGATTTACGAGGAAAATGAACTTCAAAGTACTGTTCAGCGAAAACTGAAGCTTGAATGGTCTCGGTTCAGGGACCCGACACGGCTGGAAGAAATCGGCCGAAACCAGTTCGGCCTGGCACCGCCAAGGGCGGATCAGAAGGTAACAATTCGCTGAGGCGCCGGCTCGACCCCTTATATGGGGTGTAAAGAACTGTGGGGCAGCTTTTTCCGGCTGCCATCCCGGGCGGAGTTCGGCAGGTGGGCTCAATTTCAGTCCACCGAGGTAGCTTTGTACCCTAATCGGTGGGCACGATTAAATTCGTGCCCATCAAGCTTGTCTCAAGTTGTGTTAGCAGCCTTGAAGGGCTGAATTCAGGAAACGCAATCCACGCGGCTGCGCAGGCGGGAAGTTTTACGCCAGGAAATTGAAGCGGAAGGGACATAATCGATGGAGAAGCACGAGCCGCGAAAATTCCTCACCGCTCGCTACTTATCGTGCCGCTTCCTTTTTCAGGTCCTGGTGATCCTGGGCCTGTGCACCATCGTCTACAAAGCCTTCCAGCTTCAGGTCATCGAGCACTCGGTCTGGGTGGACCGAGCCAATGCCCAACTCAACACCACTTTCCAGGTGCCTGCATACAGGGGTTCCATCTACGACCGGAATGGACGACTCCTTTCGTACTCCGTGCCGCAGCGCTCTCTCTATACCGCCGGCTTTTCTTCCGCCAGCCTGAGCAGTGAGAGCAGAAAATTAGCCCAGCGCCTTGGCCCGGTTCTTGGCGAGCCTCAGCAGGCCATCGAGAAGAAACTCGCAAGCGCCCGCCATTTTACATGGATAAAGCGTCATCTTACCGATCAGCAGGCTTGGGCCGTAGAGAACCTCAATGGCCAGGGCCTCAATCTTATTAACGAATATAAGAGATTTTACCCCCACCGGCAGGTGGGTGGACAGATAGTTGGATTTGTCGGAATGGACGGCGTAGGGCTCGAAGGCGTAGAGAAGTCTTTCGACGAAATTCTACGGGGATGCAGCGTTCCAGTCGGCCAGATGCGCGATGGGACCCGAAAGTGCCTATGGATGAATTCCTCCGCTCCGCCCGAACCGGCTGAGAGCCTGGGTGTGAAGCTTACAATCGATGCTTTCATCCAGTACCTTGCCGAATGCGAGTTGGAAAAGGCGGTACAGAAATACAAAGCTCGAGCCGGAGAAGTCGTTGTTATGGATGCCCAGACCTCTGAGGTCCTGGCGATGGCAAACTGGCCTTTTTTCGATCCCAACCTTCCCGACAAAAATGACGCCCAGTTGTGGCGAAACCGCACGGTGACGGATTCCTTCGAGCCAGGCTCGACTTTCAAGGTCTTCCTCATGAGCGCGGCGCTGGATGAAAACATGGTCCGCGAACGGGACCGCATCTACTGTGAGGCCGGCAAGTGCAGTCTTGCGGGCCACCAGATAAAGGACGTCCATCCATACGGCTGGCTCACCATGCCCGAGGTGATAAAATTTTCCAGCAACATCGGGGCGGCAAAAATCGCGTTGCATGTTGGGAGCGAGCGATACGCGCGGTACATCCACGGTTTCGGTTTCGGTTCGCTTTCCGGTATACAGCTTCCCGGTGAAGTGAAGGGACTCGTGCGGCCCTACCGCAGGTGGCGGCCTATCGACCTTGCCGTAACCGGATTTGGGCAGGCTATCGGGGTTACGACCCTCCAGTTGACCTCCGCGATATCGACAATAGCAAACGGGGGTGAACACAGCCCTCCCATTATCGCCAGGGAGATCGTAGACGGCCAGGGCAAGCGGGTCCAGGAATTCCATTCCTCGAAAGATCGAAGAGTCATTAGCAAGAAGACAGCCGACCAGATACGTGCTATGATGGCTCTTGTAACTCAGGAAGGTGGTACCGGCACGCAGGCGGCACCGGAGGGTTACTCGGCGGCTGGCAAGACTGGAACGGCTCAGGTTATGGACCCCGTAACGAAGCGTTACGCTTCGAACAAATATACCGCGGTTTTTACCGGGTTTACCCCGGTCGAACAACCAAAACTGGTTATTTCAGTGGTCGTTCATGAGCCCCATGGTGCAATTTACGGCGGAGTGATAGCGGCTCCCGTATTCAGGGGAATAGCCGCGAAAGCCCTGCCCTACCTTGGGGTTACCCCTTCTCTGCCAAGCCCGGGACCCAATCCGGCAGTAATGCAGGTTAAATCGAATCCCTCGGGGAACAAGGGCACCTCCGCCCATGCGGCCCCTCCGGGAAAATCTGGCCAAACTTCCGCCAAACAATCCGCCGCGAACAAATCGGCGCCCGGAAAGGCACCAGCCGCCGGGGCCGTTCAGGCTAATACCACCAACAAAAGCCGGGAAAAACTTCCTACTGCCGTGCGGGGAAAACAGGAAAACCCCGAAAAGTTCTCGAAAGCTGAAGGAAGTATAAAGAGCATCTACTAGTTACACTCCGGCTCGATGTTCGGGTACTGGCCACGAATTTGGGACAGCCGCTGGTTTGATCGCTAATCCAGGATCGGCGGGCACAATGATGCAGTGCCCGAGCTGTAAGCACATCGAAAAGAGAATTAAGTTTTTATGAAAACCCTCGGTCAGCTAATACACGGTCTGGATGCAATTATTTCCGGCGGCAAACCCGAGACTGCCATTTCGGGCATTTGCTACGACAGCAGAAAGGTCCGGGCCGGCAGCCTCTTTGTATGCCTTCAAGGCAGCCATGTCGATGGGCACGCGTTTATGGGGGATGCATTGGCGGCCGGGGCGGCGGCAATAATGGGTGAGACGATCGCCCCTGAAGGGTTGCCGGTCCCGTTCGTGCGGGTTCCGAACACCCGGGCCGCTCTTGCGTCGGTTTCGTCGGCATTCTACGACCATCCCGCTTCGAGACTCGAAATAATCGGGATTACCGGCACAAATGGAAAGACAACTACCTCGCTGCTGATAGAAAGCATTCTGCGGCATGCCGGGTTTGAGCCGGGAGTTCTGGGGACCCTTTCGTACAAGTGGCGCAAAAGGGAAATTGCCGCTCCCATGACGACGCCCGAGTCTCTGGATCTCCAGCAGATATTTCACGAGATGGCTTCCGAGGGAGTTACCCACGTCGTGATGGAGGTATCTTCCCACGCTCTTGCGTTGGGCAGGGTCGCCGGACTAATCTTCCGAGCGGGTGTTTTTACGAACCTCTCGCAGGACCATCTCGATTTTCACAGTTCAATGGAAGAATATTTCGGGGCAAAGAAGCTGCTTTTCTTAAATCACCTCGATCCACGCTCATCGGCTGCCGTAGTAAACGCCGATGATGCGCACGGGAAAAAGCTGATCGAGAACGGCGCCTGCCGGGCTGACCTTGTGGGTTTTTCGGCACAGGCTCCGGCCGGCCCCTGTCCTGAAAAGGTAAGGGTCAGGGTCGAAGAGGCGCGGCTTGGTCCCGATGGTATCAGGGCGCGGCTGATAACACCCCGCGGCAGTATTGAAATAGAATCCAGGCTGGTTGGGAGGTTGAATCTCTATAACGTGCTTGGGGCGGTGTCGGCCGCAATGGCACTGGGAATCTCGCCGGATGCCGTGGTTTCCGGTATCCGCGCGGTGTCGGAAGTGGATGGACGCCTGCAGCGAGTCGAAGTGCCCGATGCACTCGGGTTCCAGGTAATTGTGGATTACGCCCACACGCCGGATGCAATGGAGAAAGCGATCGGCTGCCTGCGCGAGATGGTACCGAACGGGCGCCTGATTGCCGTTTTCGGTTGCGGCGGGGACAGGGACCGGGGCAAGCGGCCGATTATGGGCAAAATTGCAGCCGAAAGCGCGGACTTGGTCATCATTACCAGTGACAATCCCCGCAGCGAGGATCCTGAAAAGATACTCGACCAGGTCGAGGCTGGTGTGATTGGGGCGGGATCCGTCCGTATCGATCCGGCTCAATTCCCGATTATGGGAAAGGCATACATCCGTAAAACCGACAGGCGGTCGGCAATTGAACTTGCCCTCTCCCTTGCCCGCCCCGGCGACTGCATCTTCATAGGCGGCAAAGGGCATGAGACTTACCAGATAATAGGTTCGACAAAGCACCCCTTCGACGACAGGCTGGTCGTCAGGGATTATCTGCGCAGACAAAAGGTATAGCAATGACGGCGCAAACAGCAGTCTGGACTCCGGCGATACTGGCCGAGGCGGCGGGAGGGCGAATCCTCTGCGGAAATCCCGATGCCCCGATTGATACCGTCTGCACAGATACCCGCAAAATAGCACCAGGGTGCTGCTTTATCGCTCTGGCGGGCGAAAACCATGACGGGCATGCTTTCGTTGCCGATGCGGTGGCGAAAGGAGCGGCGGCGGTTATCGTCTCCGAGTGGCGGGATGCTTTTCCGCAGGGCTGCGCCGTGATCAGGGTCGGAGATACTCTGGATGCACTCGGCGAGATAGCCCGCTTTCATCGGCGCAGGTTCGATATCCCGGTCGTTGCCGTTACGGGCAGCAACGGAAAGACCAGCACCAAGGAAATGATAGCCGCTATTTTCGGACAAAGCCGCAGGGTGCTGAAGAACAGGGGTAATTTCAATAACCTGATAGGTCTCCCATTGACTTTGCTTGAACTGAACGGGGAGCATCAGGCGGCGATAGTCGAGATGGGTATAAACGTTCCTGGAGAAATGGAGCGGCTGGCCAGAATCGGAGAGCCCGATGCCGCGGTGATAACCAACGTCCATCCCGCGCACCTTGAGGGTCTGGAGTCGCTGGAAAAGATTGTCGAGGAAAAAGGGCTTCTTTGGAAAAGACTCAGCCCCCAGGGGCTTGCCGTGGTAAATCTCGACGACCTCAGACTTTCCAGGTTCGCCGAAGGAATAGCGGCCCGAAGGATCACCTTTTCCCTTATGGACCCTTCGGCTGACGTGCGCGCCGACGGACCCGCCGTGATTTCCGAGGGCAAAACCTCGTTTGAGATTGTC
Source organism: Desulfarculales bacterium UBA702 (assembly GCA_002298165.1). Classification (GTDB taxonomy): domain Bacteria; phylum Desulfobacterota; class Syntrophobacteria; order Syntrophobacterales; family Syntrophobacteraceae; genus SbD1. Next base: position 10,495 of record DBMI01000102.1, on the reverse strand, counting down.
ACGCGATCGGCCAAAATCCCCGTAGCTCTGCCCATAATGGGCCTTCATCACGCGCAAAACGCCCTTGCCGCGGCCGCCGCTTCACTTGGAATGGGGGTCTCGCCTGAAGAGGTCGAGGCCGGTCTTGCCGCCTTTCAACCGATAGATCAGCGCATGCACTGCATAAGGCTCGAAAGCGGGTGCGTGGTGGTTGATGATACCTACAACGCCAATCCCGGATCGATAATGGCCGCCGTCGAAGCGGTCAGGGCGGCATGCCCCGGCAAGCCTTTCGTCGCCGTGCTGGGAGAGATGCGAGAACTTGGGCCCGACGGACCGGCCCTGCACTTTAAGGTCGGCGAAAAAGTCGGTTCGGCAAAGCCGAGCAGGCTTGTTACGCTTGGACAACTGGGACTGGAGATAGAAAAAGGGGCCAGGGCCGCGGGCATGGACGGCTCCCTTTGTTTTCATGCGGAAAATCATGGTGAGGCGGTAGCGTATCTTCGTGAAAACCTGCCCGAGTGCGCCTGGATCCTGGTCAAGGGATCGAGGGCGATGACCATGGAGCGGATAGTGGAAGGGATCACCTGTGTCTGCGGATAATCTCGGCAAATCCGCCGAAAAAGTGCTGGTGGTCGGGCTGGGCATTTCGGGCCGGGCCGTTTGCGCTCTGCTTAGGGCGCGGGGTGTGAAAGTGGTTGCAACCGATATTCGTGACAGGGCGGCATTTAACGGCGCCCTCGATTCCCTGGAGAAGGCCGGGTGCGAATTCAGGCTCGGCGGGCATCTGGTCGAGGATTTCACGAGTGCCGACAGGATTATCGTAAGCCCGGGGATTCCGCTCGATATAGGGCCGCTTGAGGCGGCGCGCCTGAGGGGCCGTGAAATCATAGGAGAGCTGGAGTGGGCCTGGCGCCGTGTGGACCTGCCGGTTATCGGCGTTACCGGGACAAACGGCAAGACCACCACCACGGCGCTGATCGGCAAAATGATTGAACTTGCTGGAAGGAAACCTTTCGTTGGCGGAAATATCGGGACGCCGCTCAGCCAGTGGATTGCCGATGGCGGCAAAGCCGATTTGCTGGTGCTGGAGATCAGCAGCTTCCAGCTCGATACTGCCCCACGGTTCCGCCCTGACGCCGCAATAGTACTCAATATCACGGAAGACCACCTGGACCGGTACAAGGATTATGAGGCTTATATCGATTCGAAATTTTCGATCTTCGGTCGCCAGCGCCCCGAAGATTATGCAATCGTAAATGGCGACGATCCGCTTTGCCAGGAAAGGATTTCGCAAATTCCCGGAAAAGTGCTCGTTTTCAGCACCTCCGAACCCTCGGCAAATGCCCGAGTGGTGGGTGATTCGGTCAGGGTGGCGATTCCCGGCCGAGAAACTTTCGAACTTGACCTTTCCGGGGCTAAGTTAAAGGGTGCCCACAACCTTGAAAACATCATGGCGGCGGCGCTTGCGGCATCCGTCATGGGGGTACCCCGATCTTCAATCCAGGAAGCCGTCAATACCTTCGGGGGATTTGCTCACCGGGTCGAATGGGTGCGTACCTGGAGGGGGATAGATTTCTACGACGATTCGAAGGGGACTAACACCGGCGCGGTCGTGAAGGCGCTCGAAGGTTTCGATCGGCCGGTTAACCTTCTTCTCGGAGGAAGGGACAAGCTGGGTTCCTACGATCCGATAGCCCGCGCACTGGAAGGCCGTGGTGGAGCGGTATTTGCCTACGGCGAGGCCGGACCAAGGATATACGAACAATTAAGGAGAAAAGTGCGGACCGCCCGCCTTTTTCCGGACCTGGGCCAGGCTTTTGCCGAGGCCGTATTGCTGGCTTCTCCCGGCGAAGTGGTGCTGCTCTCACCCGCATGCTCCTCCTTCGACCAATACGAAAGCTATTCGCAGCGGGGAGATCATTTCAAAAAGTTGGTGGCGGAACTGGAAGACTGAGGCTGGAATCGATGAACAGGCCGGCAACGGATGCACCATCAGCCTTGATGAACCCGCGCGAGGGTGAAAAGCAGGGCATTGCATGGAAACCTCTTTCCCTGGAGCTGCAACTCTGGATCGAGGTCTCACTGTTAATCGCGTTCGGCCTGATAATGATCTATAGCGCCAGTTCCATCGCGGCGCTTAAAAAATTCTCCGACCCGAACTATTACATGAAACGCCAGCTCCTGTGCATTGCACTGGGGCTGCCGATCATTCTGGTAATAAGCCGCACGCCCTACCGCATATACAAGGAATACGCCGGTACAATACTTGTGGCAACACTGATGGTGCTGGCATTCGTGCTGATTCCGGGAGTAGGAGCCGAAATCAACAACGCCCGACGCTGGTTTAGGATCGGCAGTTTTCTGATTCAGCCCGGTGAATATGCGAAGGTTGTCTGGGTAGTCTTTCTGAGCTATTCACTGGTTAGAAAGCAGGATCGCATAAAGCAGTCGCGGATAAGTTTCTGGCCCCACATGGTTCTGTGCGGCGCAATCAGCCTCCTCCTTCTCAAAGAGCCCGATTTCGGGACAACCGTTATGGTCGTGATGCTTACTGCCATAATGCTGGCGGTCGCCGGCGTTCCATGCCGCAATTTCTTTTACCTGCTGCCCGTTGGAGTACTTGGTGTTTATCGGTTCGTCTACCTTGTCCCATATCGTCGGGAGCGGATTACCGCATTTCTAAATCCCTGGATCGATCCCCTGGATTCGGGCTATCAACTGATTCAGGCATGGATCGCCGTGGGATCGGGCGGCTTTTTGGGAAAGGGTCTTGGTGCGGGAACCCAGAAGCTTTTCTACCTGCCCGAATCATACACTGACTTCATTATGGCCGTAATAGGAGAAGAACTCGGTTTTGTCGGTATTTTTACGACTTGCATCCTCTTCTTCTTCCTGTTCCGGACGGGGCTTCAGATTTCGAAGCAGGCTCCGGACCTTCTGGGCAGTCTGATGGCCTTGGGACTGACCATGCTGCTCCTGCTCCAGGCCCTCCTGAACATGGGGGTGGTCCTGGGGCTTGTTCCCACAAAGGGCATGCCGCTTCCTTTCATCTCTTACGGGGGAAGCGCCTTTACGGCAAACTGCCTTGCGGTGGGCCTGCTTATGAGTATTGCAAGGGGAAGTGAAAAACGGATGGACAATAATGTTTAAGCGGTATCAGCGGATTCATTTTATCGGTATCGGCGGAATCGGGATGAGCGGTATAGCCGAGTTGCTTTTAAACCTCGGCTACAAGGTGAGCGGTTCGGACCAGAAGGTAACGGACCTTACCGCCCGCCTGGCCGCGCTTGGAGCGGTAATTTACGCCGGGCACAATGCGGAAAACGTGCGAGGGGCCGACGTCGTGGTAGTCTCGTCGGCAATTCCCGAGGAGAACCCGGAGCTGATGGCGGCCCGGAAGTATCCGAAAGTCCCGGTGATCCGCCGCGCCGAAATGCTCGCGGAGCTTATGCGTCTCAAGTATTCCGTTCTTGTTGCCGGGTCGCACGGCAAGACCACTACCACTTCGATGGTATCGACGGTCCTGGCGCGAGGGGGGCTCGACCCCACCGTTGTAATCGGCGGACGGCTGAACTCATGGGGCGTAAACGCTAAGCTTGGTACGGGCGAGTTCCTGGTTGCCGAGGCCGACGAGAGCGACGGAACCTTCCTCTTGCTGCCCCCGACGATTGCCGTGGTAACCAATATGGATCTGGAACACCTCGATTACTACCGTGACCTCGATCACATACTGGAAACCTTCCTGCGCTTCCTCAACAAGGTGCCCTTCTACGGACAGGCCGTCCTCTGCCTCGAAGACGAGAATATCCAGGCCATCCTGCCGCGTGTTGAAAAGCGTTTCGTTACATACGGTTTTTCTTCACAGGCCGATTTCCAGGCGCGAGATGTCAGGACGAGCGGTTTTTCGAGCACATACCGCGCCTTCCACCAGGGCGATGAACTGGGTGAGGTGGAAATACCCATTCCAGGCCGCCATAACGTGCTCAATTCGCTTGCGGCAGTTGCAGTTGCCCATGAACTTGAAATCGCCTGGCCGGCAGTGCGGGCCGGACTCCATGACATGACCGGGGTGCAGCGCCGGTTCCAGGTAAAGGGCGAGAGCGGGGGAGTGCTGGTACTCGACGATTACGGGCATCATCCCACGGAAATCCGGGCTGTTCTCGATACCCTGGCTGGCTGTTATCCCGATCGCAGGAAAATTATCGCCTTCCAGCCGCACAGGTACACCAGGACAAATGCACTCAGGGAGCAGTTCGCCCGCTGTTTTTACCACTCGGACGTGCTGCTCATAACGGAAATATACGCTGCCAGCGAAAAGCCCATCCCGGGAGTGACCGGCGCCGGACTGGTCGAGGAAATCGCCGCCCACGGTCACAACGATCTTCACTTTTGCGCGACGCTTGAGGACATGCTCGAAAAGCTTCGCGCAACGGTCCTTCCGGGCGACGTCGTGATAACGCTTGGAGCGGGCAATATCTGGCAGGTGGGAGAATCGCTGCTGAATACTTTAAAAGGCTAGTGTGTTGGTTAGAAATTTAGTCATTGGAGACCTTCGGTCGAGGGCATGACGCAGTCGGGACGGACTGTTGCCCAAAAGCGGAACCGAATAAACGCGGCGCAGCGTGAAGGCAAGCTCCCCTCCCCTGGTGGGAGGGGTTGGGGGAGGGGTTGAAATTCTTAGATCTTTTTGTCACCCTCCCCTAGCCCCTCCCGTCAAAGGGAGGGGAATTCGAATCGCAACTGGTTTGGGCAACAGCCTAGGGAGACATAGAATCCGGCCCTTTCAGACCCGACAGTGCTGGACGACAGGGAATGGTGGATGCGTTTTAGATCACTCCTCAAAGATCTTCCGGAGGTGGAATTCAGCTGGGACGAACCGCTGTCCGGGCATACCACTTTTCGGGTAGGCGGCCCTGTCCGGTGCCTTGCTCGCCCGCGCAATGAAAGGGCGCTCTCGGTACTGCTCGGGCAACTGCGCGAGTGTGACCTCCCCCTGATTGTACTTGGCGCCGGAAGTAACATCTTGCCTCCGGATCAGGGGCTGGATGTAGTTGCGATTAAGCTCAACATCTGTTCCAGCAGGATTTTACGGCAGGGTGAGGACCATGGCGGTGAAACTCTGATTTACGCAGGGGCGGGAACGACCCTTAGAGATGTAATACGCTATTGCGTGCGAAACGAACTGGAAGGGCTTGAAACGCTTGCCGGCATTCCGGGGACAATCGGCGGGGCGCTCATAATGAACGCCGGGACTTCGTTGGGGACGATTTTCGATTGCCTTACCCATATTGACCTGTTCGACTCCATGGGCATCAGGCGTCAGGTCCCGCGGGATGAACTCAAACCTTCATACCGATCGATGGGAATCCCCGAGGGAAGCACGGTCATTGGGGGCTCTTTCAGGGTGCGGAAGGGATCGAGCGAGGATTTGAGGGCGCGGATCAGGGAAATCGTGGATCGGAGGAAGAAAAATCAGCCGCTCAATTTTGCATCAGCCGGATCCATTTTTAAAAATCCTCCGGAAATTTCAGCCTGGCAACTCATTGAAAAGGCCGGCTTGAAAGGGTTTAGGGTTGGTGGAGCCGAGATTTCAAAAAAACACGCAAACTGGATTATTAACCGCGGAACAGCAAGTTCTGCGGATATCTTGGAAGTCATTAGGAAAATAGAAAAGGAAATTTTCGGAAATTTTGGCGTGCGTTTGGAGCGAGAAATACGTATACTGGGCCAATCTTGAGAGAACCCGACCACATGACAAAATCCAGGAAAAAGAAGCGCAATAAGTACCAGGAGAATAGAATCAGGGTACTTAAACAGAAAATTCGGAGAAGTCTGCCGATTTTGGCGATTTTTGTCGGATTTTGCCTTATTCTTCTCCTGAGTGCCGGGCTGTCGCGGCTCTATTACGCTCTCCAGGACGCGCCGTGGCTCAAGGTCGAAGAGATTGAAATTGCGGGTCTTAAGAAGGTCGAAAGGACCCAGGTTTTGGATACAATAGGGGTGAGCAGGGGGGAGTGCATCCTGAATCTCAGGATGGGGCTGATCGCGGAGAGAATAAAAAAGATTCCCGCCATAAAATCGGCATCAGTCAGACTGGACATGCCGGGGCGAATCGTTGTGGAAATAGTTGAAAAAGAGCCATTGGCGCTGATGAAGGGCGGCGAGTCCTACTTCCTCATTGATGAAAACGGTACCCTTTTCGAGCGGGGTCTTCCCGAGTCATCGCGCAACGTGCCCATTATCACCGGAATGTGCAATCCCAGGCTGAAGGAAGGCGATGCTATTCCGGGACACAATCTGAGTCGGGTAAAGGAGCTTGTTTCCGCGCTGAACGAGTCCAGGAGCTGGTTGCCGCCGAGTTCGGTGGGGGAGTGCAAATGGAGTCTCAGCGGCTTCACCCTGATTTTGGGCGAGAGGGGAGTACCGGTCGAGGTCGGTCAGGACGGTTTTTTTCGAAAAATCGCCAGGCTCAAGCAAATAATAGCCACGCTCGATGAGCGGCGGTGGACGGAGCTGGTGACAAGCATAGATCTCGATTATTCCGGCAAGGCATACTTGGGGGGTAACTTCCCGGGACCCAAGCCGGTTGCGGCCCAGGGGAAGCAGGCAAGCTAAAGCCCCCGGGAGGCGGGACGGCGGCAAGTGGGCTACGAACTACCCGGTTGGGTATGAGTCTCGACGCCGGTTGAAGTGGAAAGTTGAAAGGAATGGAATGGCAAAACGAGAGGAACTGATCGTTGGTCTCGACCTGGGCACCACGAAGGTCTGCGCGGTGGTTGGTGAAGTCACGCGCGAGGGCATGGATGTCGTGGGGGTCGGCACCTTCCCTTCAGCCGGGTTGCGGAGCGGGGTGGTCGTCAATATCGACCAGACGGTCTACTCGATAAAAAAAGCGGTGGAAGAGGCTGAACTGATGGCGGGGTGCGAGATTTCGACTGTTTTCGCGGGGGTTGCCGGTACCCACGTTCAGAGCCTCAACAGCCACGGGGTCATTGCCATCAAAAACCGGGAAGTGACACAGTCCGACGTCGAAAGGGTGCTGGATGCGGCCAAGACGGTTGCCCTCCCCTTTGACAGGCAAATCCTTCATGTACTCCCGCAGCAATACCTGGTGGACGATCAGGACGGAATCCATCATCCCATCGGCATGGCAGGCGTGCGGCTCGAAGCCAAGGTGCACATCATTACGGGCATGAGCAGCGCGGTGCAAAATATTGTTAAGTGCTGCGAACGGGCCGGACTGCAGGTGCAGGATGTTGTGCTCGAATCCCTTGCATCGAGCGAAGCGGTGCTCGATCTGGACGAAAAACAGCTTGGAGTCGCCCTCATAGATATTGGGGGGGGCACGAGCGAAATCGCCGTATTCCAGAATAATTCTATCCGCCACTCGACGGTTGTGGGGCTGGGGGGAAATCATATTACCTCGGACATATCCGTCGGGCTGCGGTGTTCGATGGACGAGGCGGAAAAGATCAAAAAGAAATATGGTTGCGCGCTTGTCGAGATGGTCAACCAGCAGGACGTGATTGAGGTCGGCTCTGTTGGCGGACAAAAGCCGCGCCAGCTTGCCCAGAGCATTCTCACCCAGATTATCGAAGCCCGTGTGAAGGAGATTCTGGACATTATCGAGTGGGAACTGGTCCGCTCGGGGGTCATCGAATCCCTGCACGCCGGGATCGTGCTGACTGGTGGAGTTTCGCTTCTGCCTGGCATTCGGGAGCTGGCCGAACGAGTCTTTGACTTGCCGGTGCGAATTGGTGTTCCTTACTGCTTCGGAGGACTTGGAGACGTGGTGAAAAATCCCATCTATTCGACCGCCGCCGGTTTGCTGATGTACGGAAAAGATTCCGGTGCGGGCATGCCCATGAGGGTCTCGGGTGGGAAACTGGTCTCGATTTTCGAAATGCTTAAGCGCTGGTACAAGGAATTTTGGTAAAAGTACGGCTCGATCGAGGAATTCAAACGAGGACCTCTAACGGGCCGCGGCAAATTTTGACGGAACTGGAAAAGGTGGCTTTCAATCGGAGCTAATATGGCGAGGAAAGAAAAGAGGGGGAAGGACAGAATGACTCAGATGACGATTGATTATGCCGAATCAAGCAATAGAGCGAAAATCACCGTTCTGGGCATTGGTGGCGGGGGCGGCAATGCAATAAATAATATGATCAACGCGGGCCTTGACGGGGTCCACTTTATTGCCGCCAACACGGACTGGCAGGTGCTCGAGAGGAATCTCGCACCGGTTAAGATTCAGCTTGGAACCAATCTGACCAAGGGGCTTGGGGCAGGCGGCCAGCCGGAGGTGGGGGCCAAGGCGACCCAGGAAGACATTGACAAAATTCGCGAAGCCGTAGGCGGCAGCGACATGGTCTTCATCACGGCCGGTTTGGGCGGCGGCACCGGCACCGGCGGCGCTCCCATAGCCGCGCAGATCTGCAAGGAAATGGGCGCGCTTACCGTCGCGGTCGTGACCAAGCCGTTCATGGTTGAGGGCAAGGTCAGGATCCGCAATGCCGATGAAGGCCTGAAATCGCTCCAGGAAACGGTTGACACCCTAATCACCATCCCCAACAATCGCCTCCTTTGCCTGGCCGACAGGCGTTCGACTTTCCTCGAAATGATAAAAAGGGCCGACGACGTACTGCTCTATGCCGTCAAGGGCATTTCGGATCTGATAATAAAGCAGGGCTACATCAATGTTGATTTCAACGACGTTAAGACCGTAATGGGCGAAATGGGTCTTGCCCTGATGGGTACCGGCGTTGCGCGAGGTGAAAACCGCGCGTCGCAGGCGGTCCAGCAGGCCATATCGAGCCCGCTTCTCGAAGATATTTCGATCCACGGAGCACGGGCGGCCCTTATCAATATATCCGCCGGACCCGACCTCGGGATGCACGAATTCGAGGAAGCCCTCTCGATTATCCAGAAAGAGGTCAACGACGATGCGAATATCATCCTTGGCATGGTGATGGACGAGAGCATGCAGGATGAAATCCGCGTTACGGTAATCGCCACAGGAATAGGCAAGGTCGAGCAGGCAAAAAAGGCCGAGCCATCCACGGTGCGGCCGCTTCGCCGCCTCAGGGCCGATGGGATGATTCCCGAGCTTAACTACGACTACCTCCAGATCCCCGCCCATGTGCGCCAGCGCGCACCCCAGGGCGAGATCCCGCTGGTAGACGAGCAGGAAGAATCCGATAACCAGCCGTCGAGAAGAAGAACGCTCCTGCAGATGATAACCGGCGGCGGCAAGGCCAAGGATGAGGAGGATTTGAGCATCCCGACCTTCATCCGGCGCCAGGCTGATTGATCCGGCCACGGTGTCAAACGTTGGACGGTGGTCTCCGGTGCTTTAGATCAGTTTTTGAGTAAAGCGGCCGGCCGCGCATTGCGGACCGGCCGCTTTACTTTTCAGCCACCCAGGCGGATCGGATTTTCCGCCATGCCGCAGGCTGGAAAGCCTGCACCACGAATAGATTCCCACCCAGTAGCTCCCCTGAATTCTGAATCCCTGACCCCGCAACTGCTGACCTTGTTCAGGTTGCATCCAGTGCAGATTCAATTACACTCCAATTACAATCTGATTACGATTTTGTAATCCGATTCTGGTAAATTATCTTTCGAAGCTGACCCTCGCACCATGGCAAAGCGGGTAGGCGATACCGGGCGCAAAGCGTAGGATGGCTGCGACACAGCAACCAATTTCACATTCATTTCAAGCAGACTACCTCCGCTATGGGCAGGGTCTTTCAGGGCTGTTGCCCAAACAAGTTGCGATGCAAATTCCCCTCCCTTTGATGGGAGGGGACAGGGGAGGGTGACAAAAAGATCTAAGAATTTCAACCCCCTCCCCCAACCCCTCCCTCCAGTGGAGGGGAGTTCTCCTTCAATTTCGGCCCATTATTTTCCATTCGGGATTTGGGCAACAGCCCGTTTCGGCCGTGCTGCCCGCGCCTCCCGAAGCTCTCCACTGATTTCGAAATAATTGGGAGACCCTTTTGTTGAGGGCATGCCGCAGCCAGGATGGCCCCTTGCCTAAATAGTTTTTGGAAGAATGCTAAGCAAAATTGGATGCACGAACCTGATGAAGGTCATTCCCGCAGCGCTTCCGGGCGGGAATCCAGTGTCTTTTCTTCGAGAGGACCAATGATTTCGGGATTTAAAGCCGCCGGATTCCCGCCTGGAAGCACTGCGGGAATGATCATGTTCGAAGCTGAAATCCCGATAGATCATGCAGCGGGTTTGGGCAACAGCCCGACGAGACCTCGTCATTAACCATTCGATTCCGGGCGTCTCCGCGAGTCCTCTTGTGCTCCGCACCCGGATATAAATCCGGGCTACCCTCTTGCAATCCATTTCTGGTTGCGACAGGGTGTCCCGACCGTTCTACCCGCGCCGACCTAGCTCACCACTGGTTCTAATTGGAGACCTTCGGTCGAGGGGATGACGCGGTCAGGAGACCACGTCATAACTATGATTTTGCAGGCCATGGTGAAATTAGAAGCCGATAGGC
>DBMI01000084.1 GCA_002298165.1 Desulfarculales bacterium UBA702 | reverse complement strand
AGCAAAATTGGATGGCACGAACCTGATGAACGTCATTCCCGCAGCGCTTCTGGGCGGGAATCCACAGGGTCTTTGCTTCGCGAAACCCAATGATTTCGGTATTTAAAGCCGCTGGATCCCCGCCCAGAAACGCTGCGGGGATGACGATGTTCGATCATTCAGCGGGTTTGGACAACAACCCCTCCCCGCCATGCTGCCCCGCGCCGGCAGAAGGCCTCCACTGGTTTCGAAATAATTGGAGACTTTAGGTCGAGGTGAAAGCGTGCTCAGGGAAGCCAACGTTGGTACAACATAATCGAAGGAATTGCTATGAAGCTGGGTATAGTCGGATTGGGGAAAACCGGTAAGACCACTATTTTTAATGCGCTGACCGGCAGGGAAGGCGAAACCGTACCGCCGGGAGGCCAGGTTGTCCCCGCGCTTGGAGTGGTGCCGGTGCCGGACCCCAGGGTTGACTGGCTGACTGGTCTCTACAAGCCCAAGAAAACAACTCACGCGCAAATTACCTATATGGACCTCCAGGGGGTCGCCGGAGCGGCCGACAACAAGCGGGAATACATGTCGCTTCTGCTGACCCACATGCGGCCGATGGATGCCTTCATCATGGTCGTCCGAAACTTCACCGACCCGGCAACTGGTTCTCCCGATGCAGGACGTGATTTCCGGGACCTCGAAGACGAATTTATCCTCGCTGATCTGGCATCAGTTGAAAAAAGGCTGGAAAAACTCGATGCGGAACTCAAAAAAGGGAGAAAATCGGCCGCCGTTGAAAAGGATCTGCTTCTGCAATGCGCCGAAATCCTTAATTCCGAGAAACCGCTTCGCACGAGGCCCGATCTTGCCGGAGACCCCGAACTGAGGGGATATACCTTTCTTTCGGCAAAACCACTTCTTGTGATCGTAAACAATGCTGACGAGGACGAAGCGCTGCCGGATGCCTCTTTTGGCGATATAGAAGCGATTGTTGTCCGGGGAAAGCTGGAGATGGAACTCGCGCAGCTTCCCCCGGAAGAGGCCGCTGCATTCATGAGCGATTTCGGGATTTCCGAGTCTGCGGTTAACCGTGTAATTCACAGCTCCTTTGCTCTGCTCGACCAGGTTAGTTTCCTTACCGTGGGAGAAGATGAAGTCAAAGCCTGGACGATCCCCAGGGACACTCCCGCGCTCGAAGCCGCCGGGGCGATCCACAGTGACATCCAGAGAGGCTTTATCAGGGCGGAGGTGGTTGCTTACGAAGACCTGAAGAAGGCAGGGGATTACGCCGCGGCCAGGAAAGCCGCCGCTGTGAGGCTCGAGGGCAAGACTTACGCGGTAAAGGACGGGGACATTATCAACTTCAGGTTTAATGTCTGAGCAAGTTCAAAGAGGTATGCATCTTCTCAGAGAAGTGCCGGCTCCACACCGCTGGAATTCTATTCGAATAGCTGGACGGACCTCCTGTGCTCCGCACCCGGATAGCCGAGCTATCCGGGCTACCCGGCACTTTACAAACGCCTAGTTCCCGCGCGGTCCGGCTTTCAAAACCCCATTGATATCGTTCCGCATGTACTCGACAACTGCAATCGGGTCGTCTGCTTTGGCGATCGGTCGCCCTACAACGATGTAGTCGGCCCCCTTGGCTATTGCCTCCCCGGCGGTGACGATCCTTTTTTGATCATCCCTGTCAACGGTATTTCTGCCTGGGCGTATGCCGGGAGTTACGATCAATAGATTTTCGCCAAGGCTGCTCCTAAGCCGTTCGGCTTCAAGGCCGGATGAGACCACGCCGTCGCACCCCAGCTCCAATGCCCTTTTGGCCCTGAAAAAGACCAGGTCCTCAACTGTTCGGCTAAGTCCCATTGCCTTCATATCCTCTTCGCCAAAACTGGTGAGGACGGTTACTGCAAGTATTTTTACATCGCCCCGTTCCTCTATTGCCGCCCGCAGAATGGGATCGTTTCCATGAACCGTTGCCAGAGTTATGCCCCTGTTGCGAAGCTGTTTTACAGCCTTTTTCACCGTTTCGGGTACATCGAAAAATTTGAGATCGACCATGACCTTGAGGTTACGGGCGGTAATCCAGTCGACAATATCGAACCATCCAGCCAGGAAAAGTTCCAGCCCCACCTTGTAGAATTTGACGTGACTTTCCAATTTGCGGACCCATTCTTTAGCGCGCTCCGGGGAGTCTACATCGAGGGCAAAAATGATTCGCTCGTCCAGTGAGATATTCTTTTGCGGCATGGCTTGGCCTCAACAGTTGAAATATTTATTGATTATAGCCGCCCTGATACGGTCTTTCGAAAATGGGCCGAATGGGTGGGGCCAAGGTATCAGGTTGAAATCACTTGAAATGTTTCCCAAATCATGGCTTATATGGACCTTAGAAGTGCATGGGCATTGAAAATGATTATCTAACCGCGCACTAATCCCTTTACTAATATCCATGGCAGGCATGGAATTCATCGGCGATCAGCAAAAGGGGGAACCGAAGGGCGTAACGTGCGTTGCCGCGTAGTCTGCCGGGGCGCCCGGTTGGGTTTTGTTTCTTTCCCGGAAATCTTGGGAATTCGCCGATAGAAGTCGTAAAGATCGCTAACGAGTTTAACTGCTTTCTCTATCCTGGTCATTTTTCTCAAGCTCCGAAATATCTGCAAGGTCCTGTGCCGAGCTTTGAGACCGTTTGAGCCAGTCGGGCTCCCAAGCAGTTAGACGCACTCACGATAAAAACGCGCTTGCATCTACTTTGAAGTAATCGCTCAATATTTTGATATGCTTCTTGCTCAACTCTCGGTCGCCGGCGAGGATTTTATGGCCCAGGCTTCTATCTCCGAGCAATTTCCCCAATCCCGAGGCATTCAAGCCGCTCTCCCGCATTAAAAGCTCCAGGAACTGAGCAGGAGTCAACTGGAGCAACTCCATTTGGTAGTGGTCTGCTTCATATCTCTCGATCAAGATATTGAAAATTTCTAACTGATTCCGCTCTTCGTTGCTTAGTGTGTCCTCATCCTTGATGGATAGGGCATTTACGATATCAATTGCCTTCAGATAGTCTTCTTCGGTCCTGATCGGCCAGACCTGGAATATACATTCCCCGGTAACCCCAACGTGCAAGGGGTGGTTTGGGAGAATACGGTGTCTTTTAGTTTTTTCCGAGGTAGTTGCTTTCATAATCCCCCAACTCCATCAAGACCTTTCTTTCCATGTGCCCTTGCTGTACTCCTCGTGAGTGAGAACTTCGCGGATGAACACCTTTTGCGACTTGTAATGGATAGCTGCTATCAGCCTGTATTTGTTTCCGCCAATGTTGAATACGTATACAGTATTGCCACTCTTGGCCTTAACCTGATCAGAGCTGGCAAAAATCCTTCGTACATCGTCGAAATTTGTCCATCTTGCCTTGGCCGCCAAAGCCCACCATTCCTCCAGAGGTTTTCTCGCCTGCTCGTGAATTTCCCAGAATTTCACAAGCATTCCCTTGGCGATAACCCTCATTGCAACTTAAACCTTCCGTAATATTATCCTAATCCGTTGACAAAATGTCAACACATCATTCTAGCACCCCAGGTCTGATTTCCGGTTCAGGCGAGCCTGAATCCTACCATGCAATAATCTGTCGTCAAAGAAGGTTTTGAGGAGCCAACCCATGGCTTTCTACCCCCCGCACTTGAGCTTGTTGGCGCGGTGTGTTAAAAAAAGCTTTTATACTTTTTACAAAGCGATTCGCGCTTAATCAATAACGCCCACCAAGGGGCTATGCTACGAAAATTACCGGAGAATTCGATGGATTTCAAAAAGACGCTCAACCTTCCTCAAACTGATTTCCCGATGAAAGCCAACCTTTCACAGCGGGAACCGGAACTGCTAAAGAGTTGGGAAGAAATGGGCCTCTATGAGCGCCTTCGCGAGATGAGCCGGGGACGTCCTGCTTACGTGCTCCACGACGGCCCCCCTTATGCCAACGGGCATATACACCTCGGCACGGCGCTGAACAAAATCCTAAAGGATATGATAGTCAAATCGCGCCAGATGAGCGGGATGGATGCCAGCTACGTTCCGGGCTGGGACTGTCACGGGCTTCCTATCGAACACAATGTGGACAAGGAACTTGGCAAAAAGAAAGAGACGATGTCGCTGACGGAAATCCGCGGCCATTGCCGTCGCTATGCCGAGCGGTTCATCGATATCCAGAGAAACGAGTTCAAAAGGCTGGGCGTGCTTGGGGAATGGAACAACCCTTATCTTACTATGTCCTACGACTATGAGGCGACCATAGCGCGCGAACTCGGACGATTTTTCCAGGAAGGCGGCATTATCCGCAGCCAAAAGCCGGTTTACTGGTGCGCGAGCTGCATGACCGCCCTTGCCGAAGCCGAGGTCGAGTACCACAACCACAAGTCTCCGTCGATTTATGTGAAGTTCCCATTGAGTCCCGAGAGTCAGGCGGATTTTCCGGAGCTTTCCGGAAAACCTGCATACATGCTTATCTGGACGACCACGCCGTGGACCATTCCGGCAAACCTTGCAATCACGCTGCATCCCGAGTTCGCCTATGTGGCTGTATCGGTTAACGGTGAGATCTGGATTTTAGCCCAGGGGCTGCTCGAAAATATAATGCAGCTGATGAAGGTCGAGGATTACCAGGTGGTGCGGACTTTCGCGGCACAGGAATTGAGCGGCCTTAAAGCACGGCATCCCTTTCTCGACCGTGATTCGGTAATTGTGCTCGGAACCCATGTGACCCTCGATGCCGGAACAGGAGCGGTTCATACTGCCCCCGGACACGGTCGTGAGGACTACGAAATGGCGCTCGAACACGGTCTTGACGTTTACTCCCCGGTCGATGACAAGGGCCGGTTCACGAAAGAGGTACCATTTTTTGCCGGTCAATTCGTATTCGATGCCAATAAATCAGTGATCGCCAAACTGGATGAAGAGGGCAAACTGCTGCTTCAGACCGATATAACGCACAGCTATCCGCATTGCTGGCGGTGCAAGAACCCGGTCATCTTCCGAGCGACCCCGCAGTGGTTCATCTCGATGGAGATAAACGACCTTCGAAAAAAAGCACTGGAATGGATCGACCGCGTGGAGTGGATTCCGAACTGGGGCCGTGATCGCATCTACAACATGGTGGCAAACCGGCCGGACTGGTGCATCTCGCGGCAAAGGTCCTGGGGCGTGCCGATCACGGTTTTCCGCTGCTCGGATTGCGATACTTATATCGCCTCCAAAGAGGTCTTCGACCACATCGTGGCCCTGTTCGAAAAGGAAGGTGCCGACGCCTGGTTTTCGCACACAACCGAGGAACTCATGCCCGAGGGGACGGTCTGTCCAGGATGCGGCGGGAAAAACGTCCAGAAGGAAATGGACATCCTCGATGTGTGGTTCGATTCCGGAGCATCCTACGCCGCTGTCCTGGAGCGCCGACCGGGTCTGCATGCACCCGCCGATTTGTACCTGGAGGGAAGCGACCAGCACCGGGGATGGTTCCATTCATCGCTGCTCGAATCTGTGGGAACGAGAAATGTCGCTCCGTATAAAACCGTGCTGACACACGGGTTCGTTGTGGACGGGCAGGGGTACAAAATGTCCAAGTCCCTTGGGAACGTCATCGCGCCGGAGGAGATAATAAAGCAGTATGGGGCCGAGATTCTTCGCCTGTGGGTTAGCGCGGAGGATTACCGCGACGATATCCGTATCTCGCCGGATATCCTGCGCAGGCTGAGTGAAGCATATCGCCGAATCCGAAACACGTGCAGGTTCCTTCTGGGAAATCTCTATGATTTCGATCCGGGGAAAGATGCCGTCGAATATGAAAAAATGGACGAACTTGACCGCTTCGCCCTTTACCAGCTAGAGGATCTGATCCAAAAGATCAAGCAGGCATTCGAGCGATTCGAATTCCACCGCATCTACCATGCAGTCCATAATTACTGTGTGGTGGACCTCAGCGCGTTTTACCTCGATATCCTCAAAGACCGGCTTTATACGTCCCCGGCGCCAAGCGCGGCGCGGCGCTCGGCCCAGACAGTCCTTCATATAATTCTGGAAACCGTGCTGAAGCTCATGGCTCCAATTCTTTCCTTTACCGCGGAAGAGGCCTGGCAGTACATGCCTCATCGCTCCAGCCCATCGGTGCATATGGAACTTTTCCCGGAATCCGATCCAAAGTTCCGCGACGAGGTGCTCAGCCAGCGCTGGCAAAAGATTCTGGCTATCCGAAACGAGGTCCAGCGCGTGCTCGAAGCGGCCAGGCGCGACAAGGTGATCGGACATCCGCTGGATGCCAGGGTGCGAATCTCCCTGCCGCCGGACCTGCAAGCCGAATTCGAAGATGAAAGCGATCTTCTCCGCTCCGTTTTCATCGTGTCCCAGGTCTCAATCGAACCGGAATCAAATCTTTCGGGTGCCGCGGAAGCGGTGGAACTCCCTGGCCTGAAGATCAAGGTGGAAAGTGCCACTGGCGAGAAATGCGAACGCTGCTGGGTGAGGTCTGAGGCTGTGGGCCAGTTTGCCGATATGCCCCAAATCTGCGACCGCTGCCATGCAGCGCTTGAGGGGTGATTTTACCGCGGAGTGCGCGGAGAGCGCTGAGGAAAGATTGAGGAATAAATGACAGGGCTTTGGGACAGGCGGGCCGGACTACAGATAATTGACTCTGCGTACTCTGCGGTTAGAGTTTTTGAGGTTTTTGATGGCAAAATCGATTGAGGCAAAATCAGGCGCCAGGGTTAATGGTTACGGATTGTTTTTCTTTCTGATCGGCCTGATAGTGGCGGCTGACCAGGTCACGAAATATATACTCTCCCAGGCCATCCCGCTCAACAAGTACAAAATTATTGTTCCCGGTTTTTTTAATCTCCTGCATGTCCGCAATACCGGCGGCGCCTTCAGCATGTTTGCCGGAGCGGGTTCCGGATGGAGGCAACCCCTTTTTATTGCCCTCACGGTAGTCGTGGTATGTGTGATTTCATATGCCTACGGCAAAATAGCCAGAGACGATACCTGGAACAGGCTGGCCTACATCTGCATTACCGGTGGGGCATTGGGGAACCTTGTCGACCGCGTGCGCCTTGGCGAGGTAATCGATTTCCTCGATTTCTACGCCGGCAGTTGGCACTGGCCCGCCTTTAACGTGGCGGATATGGCTATCTCCACCGGTGCTGTAATGCTCCTTGTTTCGCTCTTGAGAGGCAAGTAAACAAAAGGTTTTCTCCGTACGGCCTCTTCAAAAAAGCTTCTGACGGGAAAACCAACAGCGCCGATTGCTGGATTTTGAAATGTTCCAGATGGTGCCACGGATCCCTCCCACACCATAGCTCACGAAATAATTCCACCTTTCACATGTAATTTTTAGCTAAAAGAACTACTAGATCCCAACCGTTGCACAACAAATTAGTAGCTCCTGTGTTGTTTCTTCCGCAGCAAATAAACAACTCGCCCCATTTACTATTCCTGTTTGCACTCCTTACCATCTTGAACGCCATACCAATAATTCGGCTGAGATAAACCTGCAATTAAGGAGGAACTATGAAGCCCAGGGATGAAGTCGAAAAACAAAAAGATGAAATTCAAGGCCTCAGCAGAAGGCAGATTTTTAAGTTGGGAGCTGCTGCGAGTGCGGGTATCCTGATTGCCGGAAACTTGAGAGCGCGCGGTGCCGAAGCACAGCCGAGTTGCCCGGCAGGCGCCCCAATGCCGGCCGCACCGGGCGTAACCAGGTTCAAGGACCCACTTCCCATTCCCCCGGTAATCAAGCCATATAAGCAGACCGTATTTGGGGATTTCTACAAAGTTTCAATCAAGGAAGCCACCCAGAAATTTCATTCAGAGCTTCCGGCAACACCGGTCTGGACTTACAACGGAATTGTTCCGGGTCCTACTTTCGTGGCTACCCGAGGCCGTAAGATCGTGGCAACATTTTCAAACGATCTTCCTCAGGGCGCTTACAATCCAGGAGGCTGCCCCGATCCCATGGTCATGGGAGCCGCAGTGGGCGAAACGTGCGTATCCAACCCCCAGCCATTAAGCGATCCACTTATGGTGGTCCATCTGCACGGCAGTGACAGCCCTCCCCAATTCGACGGTTTCCCCTATGACAGATTTCCCCCGGGTGCTTCTTTTACGTATGAATACCCCAACGCGCAGCCTCCCACCACTCTCTGGTATCATGACCACTCGATGGGGCTGACCCGGATGAACGTCTACGCCGGGCTCGCGGGTTTCTACCTCATCCGGGAGGAACAGGAGGAGGAACTTCGTCTACCTTCCGGCCCCTTCGAAATCCCGCTTTTGATTCAGGACAAGGCCTTTAATGCAGATGGCACGCTTTATCAGCAGTTCCCGTGGGCGCCGGAAATATTCGCCAATACAATCGCGGTAAACGGCGTATTATGGCCCAAACTGAAGGTTACCAGGGGCAAATACAGGTTCAGGATTCTCAACGGGTCGAATGCGCGCTTCTATAATCTATTCCTGGATCCACCATCGCCGGCAACTGCCCCGGCAGACTTCATTCAAATCGGTTCCGACGGTGGGTACCTGGCTTCGCCTGTTGCCGTAACTCCCCAGCCTTACACGTTTAATGACACCTTCTTCACGGGCGGTGCGCCTTCAAAGATTACACGAAAGCTGCTGATTGCGCCCGCCGAGCGGGTCGACATAATAGTCGATTTCTCGGGCTATCCTGTGGGGACTAAGGTAACACTTAAAAACGATTCACCGGGTCCGTTTCCGGGAGGGCCTGTCGATCCAACACTTGCGGACATCATGCAGTTTGAAGTCGTTGACGGGCCGGCATTTAAAGGAAAGCTTCCGGCCATGCTTATCCCCCCTCCCACTATCGACCCGAAAGCCGTCGTAAAGACTAGAAATATGTCCCTGGTTGACTGGGGCTTTATGCAGCCCGCCAATATCGGAACTCCTCCCCCAAATTATCCTTATCCCACCCTTTTACTCAACAACCTCCATTTCAACGATCCCATTACGGAATGTCCTCTCGCCGGGAGCACCGAGATCTGGAACCTGATTAATATCGCGCCTGATAGCCATCCTATCCATCTACACCAGGTTCAGTTCAAGGTGGTCGGTCGGGCGCCGCTGGATACTCAAGCGTATGTTAATGCCTACCTCGTCGGTCAGAATGGATCTTTTCCGCCTCCGGATCCAACGACATTTCTAACCGGTTCTTTTCAGCTCCCCGATCCAAACGAAAAGGGTCCAAAAGACGTCGTCAGGGCAAACCCCGGCGAGGTAACCCAACTACTTGTGAAATGGAGCAACAGAAGAGGGAAGTTCTTGTGGCACTGCCATATCCTCGATCACGAGGATAACGAAATGATGCGGCCTTTGTTGGTTTGCTAACTTAACGGCTGGAATTTAGCCCAGGGAAGTGGAAAGAGTAGAGCTGTGTTAGCACTCGCCCACGGGCATCGCAGAGGCATCCGGGTAGTTTTGACCGGGTGCCTCACTTCTTTTCTTTTCAGTGCTTACCGGCCCCGAAAAACTTTTTCACTTTTTCCAGGGTGGATTCGATAAGCTCCCGGATTTCTTCCAGCCGTTCGGCGGTTTCGGCTTCGTAGCGAAGGACCAGGACGGGCTGTGTGTTTGACGCCCTCAGCAACCCCCAACCATCTTCAAATACGATCCTGGCGCCATCGACGTCGATTATCTTCAGGTTGTTCACCTCGAATTCCCGTTTTGCACGTTCAACGACTTCGAATTTTATCTCATCGGGGCAGTCCACGCGAATCTCGGGTGTGGTATAGGTCTTGGGAATGCCATCAAGGAGTTCCGGAATTGTCTTTCCTGTCGAGGCAAGTATTTCCAGAAGCCGGCAGGAGGCATAAATGCCATCGTCGAAGCCGAAATAGCGGTCCTTGAAAAAAATATGGCCGCTCATCTCACCGGCGAGTGCGGCATTCACCTCTTTCATCCTTGCCTTGATCAGGGAGTGACCGGTTTTCCACATGATCGGTTTTCCGCCACGGCGCTCGATATCATCGTAGAGTGTTTTTGAGCATTTTACCTCGGAGATGAATACAGATTCGGGCCGCCTCGAAAGGATCTCTCTTGCAAAAATGATCATCAGCTTGTCGCCATAGACAACCTCGCCCCTGTGATCGATTACGCCCAGCCGGTCACAGTCTCCGTCGTAGGCTATGCCCAGATCAAGTCCCTCCCTTATGACCAAATCCCGCAAGTCCGAAAGGTTTTCCATCACAGTGGGGTCGGGTTCGTGATTGGGGAAGGTGCCGTCCATATCGCAGTAGATGGGGAAGACTTTGCAGCCCAGCTTTTCAAGAATTGGGAGGGCAATGGGGCCGCCGGTCGCGTTTCCGGCATCCACCCCGACTCGGAGGTTGCGGGCTGGTGAAATGTTTCCGGTGACGAACTCGGTATAGGGAGTGATTATGTCGTAAAGCGCAAAAACCCCCTTCCCACTGACGGATTTCCCCGATTCCATCAAACGCCTTATTTCCTGGATTTCATCTCCCGAGATGGTATCGAAGCCGTTGCAAATCTTGAAGCCGTTATACTCCCTGGTGTTATGGCTGGCGGTTACTATTATCCCGCCATCCCGGTTGAGGTGGCGGATGGCGAAATAGAACAGAGGGGTAGGGCACACCCCGACGTCTACCACATCGAGGCCGGATTCTAGCATGCCCCCAACGAGCAGGTCGCGGTACTCCTCGGAGGTAAGACGGCAATCCCTGGCCACCACCACGCGTTTTTTGCCGTGGTTTGCCATGTGGGTGGCAAATGCCCTGCCAAGCCGCGAAACATCCGGTCCGGTGATTTCCTTCCCGGCAAGACCCCGAATGTCGTACTCCCTGAAAACTTTGGCAAGCATATGGATCTCCAGTTAAAGCACTATGCCCAAAAGTGCTGCTCAAACCTGGCTCAGGCTGGTTTGCGGATTCTCGCGAGAGATGAACTCAAATGGATGCCGACAATCCGGTTTGTACTGTGGCAACAGGAGCTTGCTTTGAATTATACAAGTGGAATTTCAGCAACTTGTCGGATTGACTAAAAGGCTGCTCTGGTGAAAAAGAATGAGCGAGGTCCCAATAATCTCGCTCGGGAACACCTCGCTCGAATCTAAACATAGCAATGGGAAAACGCAAACCCGGTTAACTGCAGTGAATCAGTGGTGCGAACCGGAGCCCCCCGATTTTATGCGCTTTACCGTTATTATTGCCGCGGCAACAAGGCCGATCCCGATTACCGTGAGAGCGCCGTAGAGTGCCGTGAAAAATACCACGTGGCTGGGATCGTACCAGGGAATGTCCCAGGGAAATGGGCTGCAAACACTGCGTTTCAGGCCTAAACAGAGAAAATTACCCCACATGAGCTACCTCCGAATAAGGAATTTCCGGAACAACAATAAAGGGCTACAGCAAGCCTTTTAGCAGACATTGTATAATCGGTCAAACTAAATTGCCTCTGCAGAGAGGAGATGATGATTCTTTTCACATGCGCCCCGGTATCCTCCTGGAGAGTATGGTCCATTCAATGATTTCTGTTATCATTCCCCGGATTTCACAGGATTGGAGCCTGATATCAGCAGCAAAGCACGATTTCTCCTCATTTCCGCGGCACTCCTTGCACTCTTTCTAGGCGCTCTCGATGCGCTTGTAGTCGGTGCGGCAATGCCCTCCATAGTCGCCGATCTCGGAGGGCTGCCGCTCTACAGCTGGGCTTTTTCGGTCTACCTGCTTGCCAGGGCGATCGCCCTGCCAATTTTCGGAAAGTTGTGCGACCTCTACAGCGCCAGGAGATTGTACATCATCTCAATAGTGATTTTCATCGCCAGCTCGGGCCTGGGCGGAATGGCCCGGAACATGGGCGAACTCATCCTGTACAGGGCCCTTCAGGGGATAGGGGCAGGGGGGACCTTCGCGCTGGCCTATATCGTGTTGTCCGATCTGTATCCCGCCGAGAAGCGCGGCAAGATGATGG
Source organism: Desulfarculales bacterium UBA702 (assembly GCA_002298165.1). Classification (GTDB taxonomy): domain Bacteria; phylum Desulfobacterota; class Syntrophobacteria; order Syntrophobacterales; family Syntrophobacteraceae; genus SbD1. The sequence continues at coordinate 77,087 of DBMI01000084.1, read as the reverse complement.
GGCTTATAAGTTTCATCTGGGGCATCTCCAGCATCCTGGGCCCTCCGGCCGGAGGTTTTATAGTAGCTTTTGCTTCCTGGCGCTGGATTTTTTATATGAATCTGCCCCTGGGGCTGCTCGCCCTGCTCGGAATTGCTTTCTGCCTGAAGGAAACCCGCGAGAAGAAAAGCCATCCCTCAATTGACTTTCTAGGGGCTTTTACTCTGGCGATATCTGTTACATCCCTTTTGTCTGCTTTCCTGATTGCCGGGCAGACCTACCCATGGTTTTCGATACAAGTATCCGGGTTGTCGGCAATTTTTCTTGCATCGAGCATTGCATTTTATTTTGCCGAAAAAAATGCCGCGGATCCTGTCCTGGCGCTGAGCTTCTTCTGGAAACGCCGGTTCAGCCTCGCAAACGGCTCGGCTTTTTTCAGCAGCTTCGCCATCTTTTCCCTATCGGCATTCGCTCCCCTGTTCATTCAGGGAGTGCTCGGCAGAAGCCCTGCACAGGTCGGCCTTGCAATGATTCCGCTCACCCTTGGGTGGTCGGTTGGCGCAATGGGATGCGGTCAGCTTGTTAATGTTGAAAATGAAAGGGCATGCAGCATTGGGGGCTCTTTCCTGCTCGCGGCCGGCTCCGGCCTGGCCCTGTTCTTTTCCTCGCCTGACCTGCCGCCACTGCTGTTCTCCGCCTTCCTCGCCGTTTCGGGGATAGGCATGGGATTTGTCTCGATTCCTACCCTGCTTATCGTGCAAAAGAGCCTTTCCGCAGTCGACCTGGGGGTTGCAACATCGTCCCAGCAGTTTGCCAGGACACTTGGAGGCACTATCGGGATAGGGGTCTCGGGCGGTCTTGTCACAACGAAAATGATGACCGCACTGCACGCACTTGCTGGCTTTTCTCATGAATCGTTCTCGGACTCTCTTGCCGCGCGACTAACTTCCAATGCCGAAAGCCTTTTCCAGCCCGACATCCAGCAAACACTCCCGCCCCTCGTTCGCGAATCGCTCCAGAGCGCTATAGGCACAAGCGTGGAGATAGTCTTCTGGTGGGCTCTTGCCGCAGCTCTGGTAAGTCTTGTCCTATGCTGTGCTCTGCCTGTAGGTGGGAAATAAATATTCGATCCAATTGCGGAAGGGCAAATCGCCAATTATATTGGCAACATACATGGTCGTATCGAGAGTTTCCTTTTTTTATGAATGTAGGTTTAAATAGCGCAATCTTCTAATTTACAGTAGGGAAATTCCTGATCCAGATTTAATGAACCTTTTTATTTGACTCCAATCCTCTCCTGCTGTTCAATTTAGCCATTCGTTTCACTACTTTCCGATTTAATTTTTTAAAGATTAGAATTTAACTTTGCAGTAGTGATTTCTTTTTGCTTCCCATTCTCGATTATTCAAAGAATTTGTTCATACATCCTATCATATGCAAATTTCTATTAAAGTAATCCTTTCTTAAATTCGATTCTAAAATTGGATGGCTCACACGCAGATTCCAATTCGTTGTATTTCTTAGGTTGCATCAGTTTAGGCACTCGGAATAACTGAGTGTCTGTCACTTCATATAATTGTCGCGCCCCAGCGGTTTTAAAGGATACTTCGTCTGACGATGGCGGCCCGATCCGATCTTAACCGGTTGTTCGAGGGAGGAATGAAGATGCGTAACATGAACCTCAGAACCAAGCTGCTTTTGTTCGGCATTATCTTGACTGCAGTTCCAATGGTGATCATCTCAGGCGTTTTCCTGTGGCAAAACAAATTGACGATGGAAAAGTCGATAACAGAGAGCAACAGGCTCGCCAATGCTGACCTCGAACATATTTCGGATCTCATTTACCGAACTATACAAGCGGTCGAGGAAGGCAATCAAAGACTACTGAAAGATTCGCTCAATGTAGCCAAGGAACTAGTCTCAGACCTCCACGGGGCCTCTCTCTCGACCGAGAAAGTCACATGGGAGGCAATTAACCAGGTCAGCAAGAGTTCCAGTCGAATTGAGCTGCCAAAGGTCATGATTGGAGATACATGGCTCGGTCAGGTTAAGGAGATGCAGACAACCGTTCCAGTTGTCGATCAGGTGAAAAAGCTTGTGGGATGCACCAGCACGGTTTTCCAATTGATGAATCCGGCAGGCGACATGCTGCGGGTCGCAACTAACGTTGCCAAAGAGGATGGGTCCAGGGCTATCGGAACTTATGTTCCCGCTGTCAATCCCGACGGGAGCCAAAATGCTGTAATCGCGGCCATAATGAAGGGACAGTCCTTCATGGGCCGGGCCATGGTAGTAAATGCCTGGTATCTTACTGCTTACGAACCGCTCTACGATTCCAATAAGAAATTAATCGGCATGCTCTACGTCGGCATACCCCATGAGAGCGTAATCAAGGGTCTCAAAGAGGCGATCATGGGTATAAAAGTTCAGAAGACGGGATATGTTTTCGTACTCGACAGCAAGGGCAACTATATAATTTCACAGGGCGGGAAGCGTAACGGGGAAAACATCTGGGAAGTGAAAGATGCCGAGGGCAAGCCCCTCATCCAGGATATGATAAAAAAGGCCCTGCCCCTAAACCCACATGAAACAATTGACCACGAGTATACCTGGAAGAATCCGGGTGATACGAGCCCCCGCGCCAAAATCACAAGGCTTATATACTACAAGCCCTGGGACTGGATCATTGGACCGGGTTCATACAAGGACGAATTCCAAGAAGGTGCCAACGCAGTCCGGGAGATCGGAGACCGCAGTCTTTGGATGATGGTTGGAATAATGGGTATTGCGCTTCTGGTAACGACTATAAGCTGGTTAATCATATCGGGCAGTGTGGCCCGTCCGATCACCCGCATAATTCATACTCTGGATGATAGTGCTTCCGGCGTTTCCACATCATCGGCACAGCTTGCCTCATCCAGCCAGGTTATGGCCGAGGGGGCCGCGGAACAGGCGGCCTCGATAGAAGAAATCTCCTCTTCACTTGAAGAGATGTCTTCCATGACCAGGCAGAATGCACAGAATGCAGGGCAGGCCAACACCCTTATGACTGAGGGTAACGATCATATCGGCCAGGCCAGCCATTCAATGACCGGGTTGATCAGTTCTATGGGTGAGATATGCACGGCGAGCGAAGAGACTTCGAAAATTGTAAAGACAATTGATGAGATTGCCTTTCAGACGAACCTCCTTGCACTTAATGCCGCAGTCGAAGCAGCACGGGCAGGTGAGGCGGGAGCAGGATTTGCAGTAGTTGCCGATGAGGTGAGAAATCTCGCCATGCGGGCGGCGGAGGCAGCAAGAAGCACTTCGAGCCTGATCGAGGGCACGGTAAAAAAAATCAAGGAAGGCTCTGACCAGGTGGAAAAAACGAACAGCGCCTTCGACAAGGTGGCCAAAAGCTCGATTAAAGTTGCGGAACTCATTGCCGAAATAGCCTCGGCATCGACCGAGCAGGCCCAGGGAATTGAACAGGTCAATAAGGCCGTTACCGATATGGATAAAATAGTCCAGCAAAATGCTTCACAGTCGGAGCAGTCGGCAGCGGCCGCCGAGCAGATGGACACACAATCCTCGCAGATGCAATTGGTTGTTGGCCAATTGGCAAAGATTATCGGTGGAAGCACAGACAGGCAAAAGAACACGAAAACCACAAATGCGCCCGGCCATAAGTCCGAAGGCGCCCATAAAGCAACCAATGGGAAAAAACAGCTCGGCAACGCTGAACTGAAGGCCCCTGGGCTCAAATTGGCCAAAAAGACAAAGGCCGAAGGCGTCATCCCATTCGACGACGAGTTCGGTCCGGCCGGTGACCACGATCCGGGCAAGAATTTCTAGGGGTATTTTGCCGGTTTCATAAATGATCTATCTGAATAGACTGCTCTAAACTCATGAAGGCCTGGGGAGCACATTCCGGGCCTTCTTTTTTGATGCCTTCCAGGTAGTTGATCCCTACCTTGCCATGAGTGAAGCCTCGTCAGAAAAAGTCCCAGGCGTGGCGTGGTGCACTGACCTGGTTGCGGAGCATGCCTGATTGCGGTGCAGTCTCCTGCTACTACCCCGTCGATTTTCCTCCAATATTGCGCAAGCGTTCGCTTATTCTCTCGAAAACTATGTAGAAGACCGGTACAAATGGGATTGCCAGCAAGGTCGAAGAGATCATGCCTCCAAAGACAACTGTTCCGATGGCACGCTGGCTGGCCGCACCCGCCCCGAAGGCGATCAGGAGGGGGACTACTCCCAGTATGAATGCAAAGGAGGTCATGAGTATTGGGCGGAACCTGCGGCGGGTAGCCTCCACTGCAGCATCGGTGATGCTCATCCCTTCCTTATGCAGGTCGCGGGCGAATTCAACTATCAGGATGGCGTTTTTGCTGGCAAGTGCGATCATGAGGACCAAACCGACCTGGGTGTAGAGATTATTGTCGTAGCTTCGTGCCATAAGCGCAAGAAGAACTCCCACCAGAGCGACAGGAACAACGAATATGATTGCGGCGGGCGATGTCCAGCTCTCGTAGAGTGCTGACAGAACAAGGTAGACCAGTATGATCGAGAGCGCATAGATTATGTAGGCCTGATAGCCCACCTGTTTTTCCTGGTAGCTGGTAGAGGTCCAGTCAAAGGAGATGCCTTGGGGGAGCCTTTGAGAGGCCAATTCTTCCATAACCCCAAGGGCTTGACCGGAGCTGTAGCCCGGTGCCGCCGAGCCGAAAATTGCGGCCGCCGGATAAAGATTATAACGAGTGATCAGCTCTGCGCCTCGTGTTTGATTTACCTCGAGAAGCGTCCCCATTGGCACCATCTCTCCGAGCCGGTTTCGAACCCAAAGATTTTTGATGTCGCTAGGATTGAGCCTATAGGTGCTGTCGGCTTGAATGTATACCTGAAAGACCTGGTTGAACTTGTTGAACAGATTTACAAAAGCTGAGCCGAGATATGCCTGTAGAGTATCGAAGACGCTTTGGAGAGGGACTTGCAATGACTCGGCTTTGGTGCGATTGATGTTGAGGTGGAGCTGAGGACTGCTCGTGCTGAAGGTCGTGGTCAGACCGCGCAGTATTGGTTTGGAATTGCCCTCCTGAACGATTTCGCTTGCCGCCTGCTGGAGTTCGGCGAGGCCGAGGCTCTTGCGGTCTTCCACCATCATCTGGAACCCGCCCGTTTGACCCAGTCCGCGAATTGGCGGCGGAATCAGAACGATTGACTGCGCCTCCTGGATATCGGCCAGTCCTCTGTTGAGCCCTCCCACGATCTTGTCCTGATCCATGCCCTTGGGCCGGTCCTTCCAGTCATCGTAAATCACGAAAGTGGTGGACACATTGGGTATGTTCGCCCCGTCCAGGACTGAATAACCTCCTATCGTAACCCAGTTTTGAATGCCCTGTGATTGCTTCAGGACGTTGTTTATTTTGTCCGCAACTCCGCGTGTGCGCGGCTGGGAAGCACCCTCGGGAAGGCGAGACATGAGTATCCCGTAGCCCTGGTCCTCTGTGGGTAAAAATCCGGTCGGACGGTTGATGAATCCCCAGACCGCAAAGGAGATGATTATCGCGAATACAAACATCATTGTCACGGGCTGGCGTGTCATTCGGATGACCATGCCCATATAAACATTAGTCAGACCCAGAAAGAACCGGTTGAATCCCCTGTAGAACCAGTTTTGACGTTTACCATCCTTTTTAGGTTTGAGCCACAATGCGCACTGCACCGGCTTCAATGTCAAGGCGTTAATCGCGGATATTACGGCGGTTGCCGCTATCACGAGAGAGAACTGGCGGAAAATCTGCCCGGTGATGCCGGGGAGAAAGCTGGCTGGAAGGAAGACCGCGACGAGGGCAAGGGTGATACCCATCACAGGCCCCGTCAACTCGTTCATTGCCGTGATGGTTGCCTGCTTTGGCTCCATTCCCCTCTCGATATGATACGAGCTTCCCTCCACGATCACTATTGCATCGTCCACAACGATCCCTATTGCCAGAATCAGGGCGAAGAGCGTCATCAGGTTAACCGTGAATCCCATGGCTTCCATGGCGATGAAGGCGCCGACTATAGTCACGGGCACGGTGGTCGCCGGGACCAGCATGGCCCGAAAGCTTTGAAGAAAAAGCATTATTACGACGAGGACCAGGAGCGCGGCTACAAAGAGTGTCTCATACACCTTGGAGATGGCTTCCCTGACGAACCTGGTAGTATCGAAACGTATCCCGTATTTAAGGCCCTCAGGGAATTGCTGGCTCATTTCATTCATGGCCCCGTAGAGCTTGTCGGCTACGGCGATAACATTGGCATCAGGCAAGGCAAAAACTATTACCTGGGCGGACTTGTGACCGGTGACGTTAGCATAATTACTGAAATTCTGTTGACTTAACTCGACTCTTGCCACGTCGCGCAAACGCAGGATCTGTGGCGCGGGACCGGCAACGGTTTTAATTATTATATCCTCGAACTGAGAGGTTTCAGAAAGCCGTCCCAGAGCGGTCAGGGTGAACTGGAAGGGTTGTTGCGGCGGCACGGGCGGGGCCCCGAGTTGCCCGGCGACCACCTGGACGTTCTGCCCCCTCACTGCGGTGAGAACATCGGTAGTGGTAAGGCCAAAGGTTTCCAGTTTTTCTGGATCGAGCCATACCCGCATGCTATAAGGTCCAGCTCCCGAAACCCTCACCTGTCCCACTCCGGGAAGACGCGCAAGCGGGTACTGAAGATTTATTACTCCGTAATTGGCGAGAAACGCCTCGTCAAAACGATCGTCTTCGGAGTAGAGGCTCACCACGAGCAGGATATTTGGCGAAACCTTCCGAACGGTTATTCCCTGCTCGCTTGCACCGCCAGGCAATTGTGATACAGCGCTGTTCACGAAGTTCTGAACAAGGGCCAGCGAGGTATTGAGATCGGTGCCCACGTTGAAGGTGATTGTAAGCGTATAGGAACCGTCGCTGCTGCTCGTTGAAGACATATAGATCGAGTTTTCCACTCCGTTTACAGCCTGCTCGATCGGCACTCCGACGGTCGATGCCACCACCTCGGCGCTTGCGCCAGGATAGCGAGTTGAAACCTGGATTGTTGGCGGAACGATCTGGGGATACTGTGCAACCGGCAGTCGATAAATGGATACAAGCCCGATTATTATCGTAATGAATGCGATGACATTCGCGAAAATTGGCCGCTCTATGAAAAATTTGGAGATCATTTGCCGGGTTCCTTTCCGGCACTGGGTTGTCCCTGTTGCTCTCCTGGTTCCTGATTCATTTTTTGTGGCGGATTTTCGGGCTGTCCTGCGTGAGTCTGTCCCTCAGTCTTCTCCCGCGGCCCGCCCGTGCCTTCCCGCTCGGGGGTGACCCGTCGCCCCGGGGCGGCCTTCAGCAGGCCCTTTACAATTACTACTTCATCGCCCTTGAGCCCCTCCTCGATTACCAACAGATTATCTTTTGCCGGACCTTCCTTGACGTTGCGTCGCTCGACGGTGTTGTGCTCGTTTACTATCAGAACGTAGGTGCCTAATTGATCGTAGCCGATCGCCGTGCGGGGGATGAGCAGGGCCGACCTTTCAATTCCGACGGGAATCCGGATTCGGGCAAATTGCCCCGGGAGCATTTTGCCGTCGGTATTCGGAAAAATACCGCGCAACAGGAGGGTGCCGGTAGTTGGATTGATGCTAGTCGAGGCAAAATCCATGTGACCTCGATGAGGATAGCCCTGTTCTCCGGCGATTCCGAGGAAAACCGGCAGGGTTTCGGAGCTGGAACTCACGCGTTCGATGCCGGTTGCCTGCCTGAGACGGGCAAGATCGGTTTCACTAAGGTTGAAATAAACGTAGAGCGGGTCGATTTCAGAAATCTCGGCCAGAACCGTGCTCTCACCCGATCCGACCAGGTTTCCGGGATCTTTCAGACTTCTGTCGATTCGGCCGTTAAAGGGGGAGTAGACACGGGTGTAGGATAGATCGATTTTTGCGAGGTCTCTCTGTGCTTCGGCAGATATCAAGGCCGCCTGCGCGGTATCGCGCTGGTAGCGCCAGTTTTCGACATCCGTTTCGGCTGCGGCTTTTTGTTTGAACAGACTTGAGTACCTCGCGAACTCGATTGTGGCGTGCTCGAGGTTTGCCTTCTGTGTCAGAACTGATCCTTCAGCTTGCTGGAGCCGGGACTGATAAGTATTTTGCTGGATTACAAAAAGGGGTTGGCCCGATTTCACCAGATCTCCGTCCTTGAAGAGCACATCTTCGAGGTAACCTTCGACCCGGGCCCGGAGTTGAACGGTGTTGATCGCCTGGGTGGTTCCGGTAAGGTCGATGTAATCGGTTACGTTCTGGCGAACCGGCGTATCCACTGTAACCTTGGGGGCGGGCGGGGGAGGAGCCTGGGCCTGTTTTTTCTCACAGGCCGGAAGGAGCAGGACAAATGCCACCATAGCGAGGTGCGACGCCATTATTAATCTCAGTCGTTTAGACTTGTAACTGGCCTGCAAATCCATGGATATCGGCTCCGGTGAGATGGTGATGCTATCCAAGTTCTACTTGCCCTGGTGCGACTGCGCGAAATGGCAGGGCGGACACAGGCTTCAGGGGCCCGAATGTAGCTTCGTTCCCCTGCCGAGTTCGGTTCCGGCAAGGTCTCCCTGGGGCTGTTGCCCAAACACATTGCATGATCTACCTGGATATGAGCATTAAAAATCCGTCATTCCCGCCAGAAGCATGCGGGAATGTCGTTCTTAGGCCAATGTCATCCATTTGCTTAGCAACTTTTAGAAACGCATCTATTTGGGCAACAGTCCGTCCCGACCTTGCCGGGCGCATCGAACGAAGGTCTCCAGGAACACCCCCGGCGCGGTCAGGAGACCGCGCCGCAACCGCGGTAGGCACGGTAAAGCTATACCAAGCTGCATTTTCGATAGGGAAGCCTAAGCAACACAAATACGGCCTTGAGGCTACCAGTCCGGAAGGCGAAGTGGCTGCCTTACGGACCCCTCGGGTGGAGCAGGTTTAATTAAATTTCCCCAGTTCGTGCGCCTGACCATGGCGGTTTTGACATCATCGGAAATGAAATCGTGTCCTTCCCTGATTTTCCATCCGCCGCCCAGCGCTCGATACACTCCGACCAGATTCGATGATATGTCTCCCATTGCGGAGGCGAGACTGTCCTGAGCATTGAGGAGTCCCTGCTGGGCAGTCAGCACGGTTGTAAAATCGGTGCTTCCCTGCCGGTATTGAATAAAAGCAAGTTCAAGGGAACGTTTCGCCGCCTCGGTGCCGCTCGCCAGGTATTCCGCGCTTTCCTGAGACCGGAGAAACCCGGCAAGTGAGTCCTCGACTTCCTGGTGAGCCTTGAGGACTGTGTTCTGGTAGGTGAGCAGAGCCTGCTGAAACCGGGCATCCTGTACCCGGACATTATTGGTGATCCTGCCGTAATTCAGGATATTCCACTGGACTGCAGGTCCCGCCGAAGCTGTCCATGCTCCGATCGTTGCCATATCGGTCAGTTTGAATTGACCGACTGTCGATGAAAGAAGACCGACCGATCCGGTGAGGGAGAGCGCCGGAAGGAGGTCCGCTTTTGCTACGCCTATCCTCGCTGACTGTGCGGCGGCCTGGAATTCGGCGCTGCGGACATCCGGACGGCGACGAAGAAGGTCGGCGGGTATTCCGACGGCAACCTGGGGCGGAGGCGCCGGAATCTGGCCTGTCTCACCGGTTAAAAGGCTATCAAGATTGTCGGGCGGGAGCCCCATGAGAATGCTAAGGGAGTTTTTGGCCTGCCGCAGCCTTGCCTCGAGTCCCGGTATAGTGGAAAGTGTATTGTATAGAATAGTTCTTGCCTGTTCGACGTCGCGCTCGGATGTTACGCCTCCCCGGAATCGGGTCAGCGCTATCTGAAGGCTTTGCTGCTGTGTTCCGGCGTTCTTCCGGGCAATGGCGAGCCTTCTTTCGAGAGTTCGAATTGAAATATAATTGCTTGCGGCATCACCCGTCAGAGTTACCAATGTGGAGTCGTAGTCGGCAATAGCAGCCAGAAGCGATGCGTCAGCCGATTCTATGGCTCTTCGGAATTTACCCCAAAAATCAATTTCCCAGGAAAGGTTAAAACTTACCTGGTCCTGCCAGTAGGTGTGCTGCAATTGGAAACCTGATTGAGATACAGCCGACGATGGCGATTTTTCGCTGGTGCGATTATAGTCCAGTGCGCCCGAGATCTGCTGAGTCTGGGGAAAGAAATTCCCGACCGCAATTCCAAGCTGTGCCCGCGCTTCAAGGACCCTGACGCCGGCGGCCTTCAGTGAGAGATTACGGCTGTAGGCCAGCTCGATTATCCGGTCGAGTGCAGGGTCGTTGAAGATTTTCCACCATTCGCGGTACTCCGCCGCTGAGGTACTTACCCTCAAATCGCCAGATTCCAGCCAGTTAGCCGAAACCTCAGCTTCCGGCCGTTTAAAATCCGGCCCCACCTTGACGCAACCGCACAGCAGCAGTAGCGCAATGGCGCAGCAGGGAATTGGTCTACATCCGGCAGGCCGGTATATGTGTCTCATGAATAGACTCGGCAAATAGGCAGGAACCCAGAGATAAAGCTTACGGCGCAAACAAGAGCGCCCCCTTATCACGAAATAGGAGAGCTTGAAGAGATCACTGTTGTTGAACAAGAATAATCATCTCCGGTCGGGATTCCATGGGTGAGCCATATTTTGAGTGGCTGTGCAGGCATATATTGCTGGAATGTACAATTCAGGTAAGAAGGTGGACTGCATAGTTGAAGCGGCGCCCTACCCGGTCCGCACCCTGATGCCGTCACCGTCGATATAGTAGGTGATCGGTCCCCCGGTCCTCAGGCTGTTGGTTTCGAGGTAAACCGGTCGTCCCCAGAGGAAGTGGACATGCTCGAGTGTCTTTCGGCAGTACTCATCATCGAGCGGCAATCCCTCAAATTCGTGCTTCAGGTAGAGCTGGGAGCTATTGTGATAATTGCCGTCAAGTACAAGAATCCGGGGAATGCCCCAGTTCATGAGGTTTTGCACCAGCACTTTCTTGATCTTGCGCCAGTCGGTCTCCTTCACTTCCAGATCGAGGTGCGTTGTTTTATCGACTTCCTGGTAAATAAAGAGTTCCAGGTCGTCGATTACCTCCTGGTTTAAAAACTCATCTATAAAGAACCAGTCCATGTGAGTACGGCGGACTTCGAATATCTTCTCGATTCCCCTGTTAAGGTGGCGGTCCCAGTCACGCTTTTCTGCGGCACTGGTGCACGCCTCGTAATCGGGGCCGAAGCGGCCGGTATTCCAACGGTGCTCGATATTTTGAAACAACGCCCAACCGAGCAGATAAGGGTTGATGGTCCTCGGGTTATGAGCTTTTACCCTGGCGTTATACAGATTATAGTATCCATGCTCTTCAGGACTCAGGAATTTCTCAGCGAAAAGCCGGTTCATTATCTTTTCGTGCCAGAAAGTAGCCCAGCCTTCGTTCATTATCTTGGTCCTGCGGTAGGGCATGAAATAGAGGGCCTGGTTGCGGACCACTGTAAGGATGTCTTTCTCCCATTCCCTGAGCCGCCTGGGGGCGGAGTCTATTATGTACTTGAGCAGGTCTATCGTGGGTTCGGGGGGTGTTTTGTCTCGTAACTTTTGCTTTTCAGCAGGCTGGGGCCGCTTCTTTTCAGGGATAAGGTCATCGAACCCACCGCCTGTGGGAGTGGCTTTAAGCCAGCCGTAGAGCCTTTCGCGGGCTTCATCTTCGGTCTCCGGCCTGAGCAGTTCATCCGGGTCGATATTCCACTCGATCGACATTGCGGCATCGATGAGCCGCTCGACCTCATCGGAGCCGTAATCCTGCTCATAGGCCCGAAACCTGGAGGCAGCCTCGGATGCCGACGTGATCATATCCCGCCTGGTTGCCTGGAAGTGCCGGCTATTTTTCATGAAGTCATTATGGGCGTAGACATGGGCCATCACGAGAATCTGGATGGCAGAGGGGTTGGTTTCCATGATATACGCCCGCGCCGGATTGCTGTTAAAGACGACCTCGTAGGGCACGGCATAACCGTACTCCCAACGGGTGCGCTCAATCTCGTAGTCTCGCCCGAAGCTCCAGTGCGAGTAATTTACGGGCAGGCGGTAGGCCATAATCTCGAGCATCTTCTGCGCGGGGACGACGTCAAATTCCTGTGGCATGAAATCAAGCCCGAACTCCCGCCCGATTCGTTTAATCAACTCATCGGCCTTGCCAAGTCTTTTAATATCCACACTGTTCATGATTATCCGGTAAACCTTTGCAGCCCTCCGCCGCGCTTTCCGGTATTAAGGAATACACGCAGGGCAGGGTAGAGGTCCAGTTTGTCCTTTATCACCACCCCCAGCATGGGGGATGTGCCCCAAAGCCCTTCATAGAAGGAAAAACCCTCCATGATCCGGGACTGTAGCGGAATCTTTTGTTTAAAAGCATCCATCAGGGCAGAAATCGAGTGCTCGGCCTGGATTTCGCCATAGCCGAAATTTGCAACCCCTCGCTCCAGCATCTTTTCCAGCGATTTGACGGTCCGCTGAACGTCCCAGTCCTCGCCGTCCGAGAAGTGGAACGGGTAGACGTTCCATCGGCTTGTCGGATATTCCAGGTCTATGAGTTCGGTTGCCAGATCGTAGGCCGACCAACAGGAAGTTCCGCCCGATTCACCCTTATGAAAGAATTCGTGCTCATCCACGAGCTTAGCCTCGGTGGTGTGGGCGATGAACCTAATTTCCACGCGCTGGTAGATCGTTTTCAGAAAAGAAGTCATCCAGAAGTAGAAGGAGCGGGCGAGGTATTTTTTCATTGTCCCCATGCTGCCCGAAACATCCATCATTGCTAAAATGACTGCATTGGAATGGAACTCGGTATCTTCGGTGATAGTGCGGTAGCGCAGGTCGGAGCTGTCGATAAAAATGGCATTGGGGTCGCCCGGCTTTCCTGAAACAGGTCCAGCATCGAGAATGGCCAGAGCCCTCGCCGGATCTCCCCCGGCCGCGTCCAGCGCCGCGCGGCATTCTTCTTCGCTTTTTCTCGACATTTGGGAAAGTGCCTGGATTATGGCTTCGGTCCTCTTTATTGCCTCTTTTATGGTCCGCTTTTTGTCGAGTCGTGGACGGACCCCGTGTTTTTCGAGGGAATCAATCTTCCAACCCTTGAGTATCTTTGTCTCCCTCACCTCCTTTTGCCGAAGGTTCGGAAGGCCGAGGTCGGCCAGCATCATCTCTATAAGTTCGGCCAGATCGATCTCGGTTTCCATATAATCTTCCCCCGGCTCCTCACCGGCTTTCCCAGCCGGGTCGTTGCCGGGTTTGGAGCGGCGACCGATTACCTTGCCTTCCTCGGTCTCGCCGCTGCCAAACCCCCCGGAAGCCCCGTCCGATTGCCGATGAATGAACCTGAAGCTCTTTATCCCGCGTATGGGCACCTTGACGATCTGGTTCTCTCTCCGGGTGATAATGGCCTCATCGCTGATGATATCCGGAAGGTTCCTCTTGATCGCCTCCTTTATCCTCTCGCGGTGCCTGGCGGCATCGGCCAACCCTCTCGGACTCGAATCATAATCGGGCATTAAAACCGCCATCGGCTATTCCTCCTTCCTTAGCATCTCCCCGACGAAATGCAGGAGGTTATCGGCACAGACCGGGCAGTAACCCTTCTCGATGAGTTTCGAAACTGCATCGTTTTTCCGCCTCAGGGTCTTGGGATCTCTTACTCCCCTGTCCGCAAGCGTCAGCGATACGATGTTCTTGAGATCGGCCATGAGCTTCTTCTCTATGGCTTCCTGCAGCGGCAGGTATGTCTTGAAATCAAACCTCTCGCCACGATCTATCGCATCGGCTTTGAAGACGAACAACCCCTGACGAAATTCTCTTTTCGCAACTTCCGATATTCCAATCATCTCTTCAATAGAGCGCATGAGCTTCTCATCGGGTTCCTGTTCTTCCTGAGTGACCGGATCGATGATCTTCTTTTTGAGACAAAATGCCGTGGCATTGCGGATATAGTTGTCAAACAGGGCCTGCGCCTGGTCTTCGTAGGCAAACAGAAAAGCCCTGTTTACCTCTTTTCTGGCTTCGCCGCGATACTCCGAAAGGGCGCTCCCCTTTTCACTTGTAAGAAGGGACAGGTAGCGGCCTTTTTCTTCCTCGGAAAAGCCAATATGGTGTTCGAACTGGTGCTTCAGAGACCGAATGATATCAACCGGATTAATGCACCCTGTCGTGTTTACCGCGGATCCGAGCGCGATATTGATAGCATTCATCACGAACCGCGGGCTGATGCCGTTCATACCTTCGCCCTTTTCCTTGCCTTCAAGCCGAAGCTTCTTCACATTGACCGGATCTTTTTCCTTTTCCATTATCGTGTGGCCATCGTAATAGCGGGCTTTCTTTATGAGTTCTGGGCAGAGATTGGAGGGTATCAGGCGGGTCAGGATGCTAAACAGTGCGGCTGTCTCAAGGGTTTGTGGAGCGATATGGATCTTTCCGTGGAATTCGCTCCTCGATATTAGCTTTTTGTAAATTGAAACTTCGTCACGAACCTTGAGGTTGTAAGGGACGAATATGGGGTACATCCTGTCGTGAAGAGCCTCATTTTCCTTGTTGGCTTTGAACTTTTCGAACTCAGTCTGATTCGTATGACTAAGAATAACAGTATCTATATAGATTTGAGGAAAGCCAGGCGCTTTGATAAGCTGTTCCTGGGCCACGGTAATAAGAACGTAGTGGAATTTGATATCGCACTTTAAAATTTCAATATATTCAATCAGCCCCCGGTTTGCGACCTGGAGTTCGCCGTCGAACTTGTAACCGAGGGGATGGGCTTCCCCGTACCGGGTTATCTTCCCCAGATCTACCCTCCCTATAAGCTCCGAGATGTCCTGGTTCTTTGGATCCGATGGCTGAAAAGTTCCTATGCCGACGCGATCCTGCTCGCTAAGGCGCAGTTGCACAACGGGCATACTCTCCCATGTGTAGTGGCCGAGAAGATCGCTGCACTGGCTGTCCTCTTCGAGCCTGCATTTGCACACCGGACATAGATCCCCCTCTATTTTCACTTTCAGAATTTTTTCAAATTCAGGCCGCAGAGAATGGGGGATCAGGTGCAAAGGCTCTTCATGAATCGGACAGCCCTTTATTGCGTAGACCGGCGTTTCGAGTTTTTCCAGGCCGGAGCGCAGCAGGGTAGCTATTGTGGATTTTCCCGATGAAACAGGCCCCACAAGCATGAGTATCCGTTTGCCCGTCTCAGTGCGGTTGGCCCCCGCCCTGAAAAAGCGCACCAGATCGTGCAGGGGTTCTTCTATCCCGAAGATTTCTTCTGAAAAAAAATTGTAACTAACCAGGTCCTCGTAATGAGGAAGTTTTTCCTGTTCCGTTGCTTCACGTACCCCCCTGGATATTATCATGTCGTATACACGCGCGGGTGCTGTGCGGGCAATATTCGGGTTGTCGGCAACGAGCGCAAGATATTCCCTGAACGTGCCTTCCCAAAGTGACTTACTCAATCCGGATCTCCGGATCAAAGCCTCCAGCGACTGAAGTATTATTTCTTTTGTTTCCATTTTCCCCGCCCCCTTGGCCCGGCGGGTTGGGAAGCGTTCCCTCTTAATAAATCCCCGGGCCCCGCAATGATTCTGCTTGGGTTTCGGTGGCCGGTCTTGTTGTACCATTCTCAATTGCTTGTGAAATAATTTGCAGCTTCTGCCTGATTTTCCAGAGATTGTTTCAGATACCGGTTTTCCTTGGTTTACACTCCATTGCCCGAGCCGAATCGTAATGAGTTTGAGTCTTCTGTATCTATTTTAATCATCCTCGATGATTGTAGTACTTAGTTTTACTTATAATTTTTCTCTCTATAAGCTGTTGAAATGACGAGGAAAAAGGCAGAAGTGTCTACTCGTTTCAGGAAAATTTGTTATCAGAGGCAATGATAATTGTAAAAAATTGTAAAGGATTTGATCTACAGTGATGAGCGACTGCTATCAGTGAGGGTTTTTAAGATTGGGAATCAGGATGCAAGGATTGAACTACGCAGAATTTTCGATGCCGAATGAGCGCGCGATTGCCCAAAGATTGGGTTTGGCGTTCAACTGTTTGCAGACTGAATGAATCAGAGAAAGCCAAAGCCGCAGCCAACCAATGTTACAGAAGCGGTATCTGGTGTGCACACAATGTAGAGGATCTTTGCGGAGAGACTATGCGAGCAGTTATTTTCCCCCCTGCCAGTTCCTGTACAGGGTCCTGAGTTGCTGGAAGCGATCGTGGCCGAGGAGTTTTCGCACTTCGAGCGAGTAGCTGAAGCGGGTTGCGGAGAGTTTGTTCCTGGTGCTCTCCAGTGTTTTCATCTGAGCGGCAGCGGCCTTCTCATTCAGGTCCTTTTGCTGGATCATCGAGTCAAGGTCACGACTTTCCTGTTCGAGTTGCTTCTTAAGGTCTGCAAGTTTTTGGCGATTTTCGTCAAAAAGATTGTCGAGTTCGTTCTTTTGCTGATCCGTTATACTCAACGCATCCGAGAAATAGGGGACCCGCCACCACTTGCCGGGAGGTATCTCGGATCCCCCGCAAATTGAAGGGGCGAGGATGAATGCGGAGATGAGCAGTAATATGGTAATTTTCCTGAGCATGTTTCAGACTCGCCCTCTTTAGGTGACAGCCTTATCATCCACAACATTTGGCAATCTGCTATCTTGTTTCTGTGGGTCGTCAAGTCCGTCCTGGTCGAAATCGGATATATCCACATAGAACCGGGGTAGGGGGTTTTCCTCGAGATTTTCAATTTCGGCCATGAATCTTTCATCCTGGAGCATTTCCAGGTAGATTTTCTCCATTGGCGCGCTCTTGACTGATTTATGCAAATCCATAAACTGAGGAATTAGAAAGAGCGCCATCAACGAAGCTGTGACAAGGCCCATACCCATTGATGGGCGAATTTTCCAAATCCGCTGAAAAGAGCAGGGTTCAGGAGCAGCGAGGATTGG
Organism: Desulfarculales bacterium UBA702; assembly: GCA_002298165.1. Taxonomy (GTDB): domain Bacteria; phylum Desulfobacterota; class Syntrophobacteria; order Syntrophobacterales; family Syntrophobacteraceae; genus SbD1. The sequence goes on along the minus strand of DBMI01000084.1, from coordinate 60,138 downwards.
CTTTCTAAATGGCAGAGCCGCAACTTCGCTGGAAAACTTGCTAAAAATGGACAGTTCCCGCTCAATGGCCTCCTTTTGGGCGCGGCACTCGGGGCATTCGCTCAAGTGGAGGCGGTCTGAGAATTCCAATTCCCGCTCCTCCACGATTGCCTCGATTATCCTCTCTTCGTCAAGATGGCCTGCCATCTGTTTCGCCATGTCCTTCTCCTTTCAGGAAATCCACCATTGCCGAGTCATCCCTAAATTTTTTTATAGCCCTGTAAAGGTGGGTTTTTACAGCGCTTTCACTTTTCTTTAGTACCTCGGCAATTTCCCTCAGGTTGAAATTGTCAACGAACCGGAGGAAGAAAACCTCTCTTTCCATTGGTGAGAACCGCTTTGAAAGTTGCTTTACATGTTCCCAGAATTCATTTCGGATAACCTTGTCGAGTGCGCTTGGATTCAGATGAGGAGCGACATCGGCCTGATCGGACTCGCTCTGGCCGTCCGATAGGCCAAAAAAGCTCAGGAACTTTTTCTTCCGATGAAAATCCCTGACCCTGTTAAGGGCTATCCGGTAAAGCCACGGACGAAATTTGTCGGAATCCTTTAATTGGGGGAGATATCTGAAAGCGGCCAGGAAGATGTCCTGCACGAGGTCTTCCGAATCCATGCGGGAACGGGTGCGGAAAAACGCCAGCCGGAAGACTTCGCTCTGATATAATACGATCAGCTCCTCGAAGGCATTCCTGTCCCCCGCCCTGGCCCGGTCAACAAGAACCGAAACCTGGTTTATACTGCCAGGAGCGGGTGAGGTCCCCGATTCTGCGTCTTCCGGATAGGTCATCGCTAACAGCGCGTATCCCGTGGAATAATGGATCTTCTCCCCCTTGTCGTACGGCTATATTAATATTCCACTTTATCCCGCTTGCAAACCGCAAATCCGGGAAGAGCACTTTTACTTAGATAACGTGCGCAGACAAAAATTAGTTTACAAATCGCGGATTTTTTTATGGAGAGATTCGGGGTAAGTGCGAGGGAAAGAAAATGGCGCGCCGAGAAGCGCGCCACTAAAATTCGGAAAGAACCCACCCCTCAATGCTGGCGGGCGATGTCTGAGTCCTTTAACGTTGTAAAGATCAGGCGGCCGGCAGTGGTCTGGAGAATACTGGTAACCGAGACCTCAACTTCCTTGCCAAGATGCCTGCTCGCGTTTTCCACGACAACCATGGTTCCGTCTTCAAGATAAGCGATTCCCTGGCCCTGCTCCTTTCCTTCCTTCAGGATCTGGAGTCGGAGCACCTCGCCCGGCAGAACCACCGGTTTTAGCGCATTGGCGAGTTGGTTGATGTTAAGCACGCGAATTCCCTGCACTTCGGCAACCTTCGATAAATTGTAATCGTTGGTGACGATCTTGGCGTTAAGCCTGAGCCCCAGGGCAACAAGCTTTGCGTCAACCTCATTGATGTTTTCGAAATCCTGCCTGTCTATCTTGACCTCAACGGTCTTTTCCTGCTGCAGGCGCTTGATTATATCAAGTCCCCGCCGCCCTCGAACTCGTCTGGTCGGGTCAGGACTGTCAGCTATATGCTGCAATTCCTGGAGTACAAACTCAGGTATTACCAGCACACCACCCAAAAAACCCGTTTCGACGATATCCGCAATCCGGCCGTCGATTATCACGCTGGTATCGAGGATTTTAGTCAGAGGATTGCCGCGGTGAGCAACCCTGGTCCAGTTAGGAATGCGAAACTCATCAATTTTAAAAGTGCCCAGTACAATTCCGATATAACCAAAAATACAGGATAAAATGACGTAGATAACAACGCTTATCGTTGTGTTCTGGACGCTGGCGAAGGCAAAACCGATGAGTTTTGCCATTAAAAGGCCCAGTGCGAGTCCAATTGTCCCGCCTGCAAGAACTTTGAGCGGGATTCGTTTAATCAGCTTTTCAAATGAGAGAGCGCCGAGAGCGAATAAAATTCCCGACAACACTCCTGCCCAGGGTACCCAAGGATGGCCGGCAAACGTAGTCAACATCAGTTGGTCGGCAATCAGGTACCCGCCAAAGGCGCAAATAACGATCAGCGCCAGTTTGAAAACAAGCCAACCCCATTTCAAATCATCTCACCCCCTTTCTTTAAAGATGCGGGTACAGGCACGAAAACGCCAGTCCGGGGAAGGTTTAAAACTTCCGGATTTGATCTGCGAAATAAAAGGATATTCGGGAAGGAACATCGCCCGGCGAGGGCCTATCTAAGTAGTTCGAATATGGATCTTTCTATATCATCCTCGGTAGTTTCCTGAACGATCGAAAGTTCCTTTAGAAGGAGAGTCCTTGCCGTGTCCAGCATCTTCCTCTCGCCGAAAGACAGCTCCTTGTCTCCCTTCAACACGGTAAGGTCCCGCAGGACTTCCGCGAGTTCATAAATCGACCCGGTTTTGATCTTTTCCATATACTCGCGGTAGCGACGGTTCCAAGTCCCTCCATTAACGGATACTTCCCGCCGCAATAAAATATCGAAAACCCGAGGGATGTCGGTTTGTGTGATCAACCCTCGCAATCCGACTGTTTCGGCGTTCGGGACGGGGATCATGATTTTCATATCATTTTCGAGGATGCGCATTATATAAAAGTCTTGATTTCTGCCCCCGATGCTCTTCGATTCGATCGATTCTATCTTTCCCACGCCGTGTGCTGGGTAAACAGCCAGATCGCCGATTTTAAACATTAATTTCCTCCCTGCTTTCGGAGCCTGCCAGACCTGGAGATGTGGAGCAATACTATTTTACCACCATAGTGAGGAAAGAAAAAGGGCTAACTGGCCATGCAACCTATGGAGGGCCGGGAGCACCATTCCAGAGAAAATATAGGCAAAATGTATTTATAGCTATAATCTCGGGTGAGTTTCTCAAACCGGGCTAATTGATGCCTCGATGGACCTGATGTATACCGGAAAAAAATCCGTCCATGGGCAAGTAATTGACATTTTAGCCTACAGTAACGCAACAATACAGGTATTTTTTCGCTCCGACCTGCTGCGACAGCTTCCAGCAATGCGGAGAAAGGGGTTGGGAGCCCTTTTCGCTACCGGGGTGCTCCCTCCGATTGCCCTTGCGGAAGCAGTGGTGCGAAGCGCTTGTCCACCTTCTCGACCTCGGTTTTCATCCGTGCCAGCAGTTTAGCGTAAGCCTCCTCGAGGGAAGGTTCCATGACAACCATCTGCCCCTGGCTCACTATGATGCGCTTCAATTCCGGGATCTTGAGCCTGGTTGAAGACCTCAAATATACGGGCTGAACATAGAGGATTACCTTTCCGATCGGCAGGATTCTCATCTTGCCCCTGGCTACCTCGGAGCCCGCCTGGTCCCATAGCGTGAACTGCTCGGAGATCCTGGTGTCCTGGTTAATCAGTGCGTATATCTGGGAGGGGCCGAAGACGAGTTCTCCCTTCGGGAAGTTGTAGATGATTATCCTGCCGTAATTTGGGGCGTCGCAGCCTGCTATGGCGAGCGCCCTCAAGTTGCTTCGCCCGATCGGGCTCATAGGAACCAGGAGAAGGAAATCGAACCGGTCGGGCTGCACGAGGTCGAGTGTGAGGTAATAGGGTTTCATCTCGATTGATTCCTGACCCTTGTAGGTTTTGGCGAATTCCCACATGTCCTCCTGCTGGTAAAATACTTCTGGGTCGATTTGATGGTACGCAGCATACATTTTCATCTGGAACTCGAACAAATCCTGCGGGTATCGAACATGTGGTCTCAGTTCCGCGGGCATTTGACTGGAATTTTTGAAAAGCCCCGGGTAGATCCGGCTGTATGCCCTGATTATTGGATCATTGGGGTCGAAGATATAGAGGTCGACCGATCCGTCATAGGCATCCACCACGATTTTAACCGAGTTGCGGATGTAGTTGATATCGCCCCATGCTGTTTTTTGGCGAGTCGATGCCGGGTAGAGATCAGATGATGTAAAAGCATCCTGAATCCAGTAGAGTCTTTTCTCCGTGACGACCAGATAGGGATCGCGGTCCAGGGCCAGGTATGGCACAAGGGTTTTGATCCTTTCCCGGATGTTTTGGCGGAAGAAGATTCTGCTCTGCGGGGTCGTCTTCGTGGTAAATAAAATGTTCCTGTCAGCGAAAAATGCGGAGAAGATCATCCGCCTGAAAAGGGAGTGCATCGGAACGCCTCCCTTGCCGCTATAGCTGGTAAGAACGTTTGTCTCCCCCTTCGGGTAGTCTATCTCGCCGGCTTCATTCGGTGCAATTATATAATCTCTTCCAGTGATCTCACCAAAATAGATGCCGGGCTGCTCGATCCTGAAACCAAAATCCGATTCCGGCGGGATTCCGCGAATAAACCAGACAATCGGTTCATCCCCTCCCTGGCCGGCCGGCGTCATGACGGGCCCATAGCCATGGGTATAGGTAAGGTGCTCGTTTACCCAATTGCGCGCGCCGGCCGGTATTTGCGAGGGATTTATCTCGCGCGCCGAGAGGAAGACCTGCTGGTAAACGTCATTAACAGTGTAGCGGTCAACATCGACAGATGGGAAGTCATAGTAGGTTCGCAGTTCCTGGAGCTGTTTGAAAACCTCATCCAGAAGGTCTCCGTCCCATACTGGAGTGTTTCTCAGGATAGCCCTTACCTCGGGTGTACCATAGTCATAAGGGATGCGCTCCGGGCTGAAATTGCGGACCTCGACATCATCGAGATTGTACGCGCTGAGGGTGGATTTGATGTTGTTTTCTATATAAGGGCGTTCCTTGGAAATCTCATTTGGTTTGACGATGTATTTTTCTACATTTCGCGGAATAAAATCCGAGTACCGGACCAGGGTGGCAAGTATGAATGCCGCGGCAAAAGCACCCAGGATGGTAAGGCCTTTGCGCGTATTAAAATAGTAGACGAGCGAAAAGGCCGTAATCCCAAGCAAAATGAGGGCAAGCCAGATAAGTGGAGCGATAATGTTCATTTCGATGTAGCCGGGGCCGAAAAAAAGCGGCATATGGTTTTTCGAATAAAGCAAACCGTAGCGTTGGAGAATAAAATCCCAGACTTCAATTAGAAATATCAGCAGGATCAATAAATTCAGGTGGAACCTGGCGCCGCGATGAAGGCGCAGCTCATGGTGAGAGAGCATCCGTTTTTCCATCCAGTAGAGCACCAGCAGACAGACCAGCAGGATCGAGAAGGTAATCAGGAGGCGCTTCTGGATTAAAGTGTATATGGGAAAAGAGAAAAGATAATAGCTCACATCCTTTCCGTAGACGGGATCGGAAGTGCCCGCGGCCGGTGCGAATATATAGAGCAGAAAAGATTCCCATTGTTTGTAGATGGGAAGGGCCACGACCACGGCCAGGATCAGCGATATGGGGGTGTAGACCCACATCGAGCCGACGCGAAACATTTTCAGAAGGTTTTTCGATGTCCTGAAGGAGGATGGGTTGGAAGTCCTGGTGACCGGCTGGGGTGTTGTGCCGAGATATCTGGAGGCGACCCAGAAATTCAGGAAAAAAATCAGGAAGAACAAGAGTGAAACCGAGACCAGAACGGCATACTGGTAGAGTTTTCTTTCCCAGAAATAATTTTCATAGCCCAGGGAGCCGAACCACCAGTAATCGACGAAATATCCTGCTGAAAGGAAGCTGGTTACCAGTAGCAGGGCAGCACCAACAAATATGACCCCGACAAAGGCGGAAAGCCATTTTTTCCACGCCACCATGTTCTATCCTCCAACAGATTTAAAAAGAGGTCCCCGGCAACTGCTGCGAGGGTTGGCAAGATCGCAATCCTCAACACCGTTACTCTTCGCAGGCCCGAAGTTTTTCAAAAATTTCATCCCGAAGTGCGTCGAGATCTTTTCCGATAAAGACCAGCCGGTTTGACTGGGCTGGAAAATCCTCGAAATCGAATCTTCCAGCTACAAAGTTAAAGAGGCGGCCGCCATTGTCCAGAATCACAAAACCCTTTGAGCGGAAAACCCGCGGCGGCAGGTCACGCGCAAACTCCTCAAACCTTCCTGAATCGAGCTTTTTGTCACTTTGCCATGAAAAGGACTCGAATGCAGTTTCACCGGCGGTCACGTAATGCCGGGGCCGTGGCCCAATATTCGTGCCGAAAAGGATTTCGGTGCCCACCTCGCATCCGGTTGTCTTCAGCAGGATCGCGTGGCTGTTATACTTTCGAACTCTGCTTTCCACGGCTAAAGCTTCATCCGCGCTTACAAGGTCTATCTTGTTGATGAGAATGATGTCCGCCGCTGCTATTTGCGTCCGCGATGCATATCCGATGCTGGGGAACCGGGCATCCGCGAAAGCATCTATGACACAGAGCACGCTGTCCAACCGTACGTCGGGAAGGTCCTCCACCTCATAGGTCAGGGCGTCCGATTCGGCAACTCCGGTAGCCTCAACCAAAATAAGATCGGGCTTGATTTTCTCAATTATTTCTTTTACGGCCGCTTCGAATTCACCGGTCATCGAACAGCAGACGCAGCCTCCGGCAAGTTCGATGATATTGACGTTTTCACCCGCGATAACCTCGCTGTCTATTGCGATTTCGCCGAATTCATTCATGAGCACGGCAATCCGGCAGGATGCATTATCCAGAATTCGGCGAACGAGGGTAGTTTTTCCGCTTCCCAGACCTCCGGTTACGAGCATGAGGGGTGTTTTCGGGTCCAACCTGGATCTCCAGTTGTGTTGACTGAATGGCGGGTTTTTGGGAAACGTGAGCCGGTCTTTGTCTTCTGCTAGCCCTTTACATTGCCGACCGGAACGAATCGGGCAACCCTCCTGCTGATTCCCGCCTCTTCGGTCGCTTCTACTACTTCGTCGATGTTCTTGTAAGCCGGTCCGGCCTCTTCGGCCAGGCCGGACCACGATGCCGTACGGACATAAATCCCGCGCTGCTCCATTTCCTGCTGGAGCTTTCTGCCATGAAACATTCTCTTTGCCTGATGACGGCTCATGGTCCTGCCGCTGCCGTGCGCGGTGCTGAAGAAAGTCTGGGCCCCCGATTCGACCCCCGCAAGCAGGTATGAACCGGTTTCCATGCTGCCGCCGATTATGACCGGCTGGCCGGTTTCGCGGTAGATGGACGGAAGGCCCTCTGCTCCAGGTCCGAAAGCCCGAGTTGCGCCCTTACGGTGCACGAGAAGCTGTCGCGGGTTGCCGTCAACGACATGGGTTTCAACTTTGGCTGTGTTGTGCGCGACGTCATAGACCTGGTGAAGCCCAAGTTCGGCGGGGTCCCGGTGCAGTACGTCCGAGAAAACTTCGCGTATCCTGTGAAGTATCACCTGCCGGTTCGCAAAGGACATATTTATCGCGCATTTCATTGCTGCGAAATAGTCCTGGCCCTCTGGCGAATTGAAGGGAGCGCATGCCAGCTCACGGTCGAGGATCTTTACGCCATACTTGCTTTGCATGACCTTGAGGAACGTCTGCAGATAATCGGTTGCCACCTGGTGCCCAAAACCTCGGCTTCCGCAATGAAACATCAAAACCACCTGGTCCGGCATGGAGATGCCGAAAGCCCTGGCAAGTTCCGGGGCAAAAATATTTTCGGGCCTGGCTACCTGGATTTCGAGATAATGGTTCCCCGACCCAAGCGTTCCGATCTGCTTGTATCCGCGTTCAATTGACCTGTTGCTGATCTTTGAGGCATCGGCCCCGGAGATGCATCCGAACTCCTCGGTGCGCTCCAGGTCTTCTTCCCATCCATACCCATGTTTGATGCACCAGCGCGCTCCCTGCTGAACGACTTCGCGGAATTCATCCTGCGTAATTTTTAGAAGCCCGCTGCTCCCGACCCCTGCCGGAACGCGCTGGAAAAGCCTGTCCACCAGCTCTCGCAAATGGTCCTTGATTTCATTGAAGGTAAGGCTGGTTAGCACGAGCCTCATTCCACAGTTTACATCAAAACCTATTCCGCCCGGCGATATCACCCCCGAGCGAGCATCCATCGCCGCTACTCCCCCGATTGGAAAGCCGTATCCCCAGTGACCGTCGGGCATGCAATAGGCGTATTTGACTATTCCGGGCAAAGCAGCCACATTTGTTACCTGGTCGATTACTCCGTCATCCATTTCACGAACCAGCTTTTCGGTGCCGTAAATCCTTGCCGGAACAAGCATCTCCGCCTTATATGCCTTAGGTATCTCCCATATCGTTTCAGAGATCCTGTTAAACTGGCCAAGATTTGCCATAGGTATCGCCTCGCACTGGAAATCCGATAGTGAGAACTACTTAGGCAATGATTCTGCCTGGTTGTGTTAGTCGAAAGAGGGCATTTCCAGAAAAAGATACTGATGGTGGTATGGATTGTCCATAATTGGCAGTCATTTGCCTGGATTTACCCACGGGGAATCAAGATGATGCCGGTTCCCATAACAGATCATGAGGTCTGAAATTCTTTGCTGAAATTTCTTTTTCTGTATAAGTTGTGGCCAATCTAATAATAGCGTTCCGCGCAGTGCCATTGCCGTCAGCTTAACGGAACAATTGTTTACTCATTGTTATGACGTGGTCTCCTGACCGCGTCATGCCCTCGACCGAAGGTCTCCAATTATTTAGAAACCAAGTGGAGACCTTCGGTCGGCGCGGGTAGCACGGTCGTGAGACCGTGCTAAAACCAGAGCTGGAATTACACCAAAATCTCGTAAGTTGACGGGCAATGCGCGCAGTGCGGACCGCCTGTTTTAATTCCCGTCGCCATCCGATAGCGGCGGGCCAAACCATCTTTCTAGTAAAGAGGCGGCATTCGACTCATGTGCGATCTGCCGGAGCTGGACAAACCGGAAATTAAAGACGCCAGGCGCTTTGGTGGTGGTCTCGAAGAGGAAGCGCGGGAACCCGCCGGTTGGGTGTCACTTGGAAAAAGACTTCGAAAAAGCTCGGTCCCCTGCTTTGGGATAGATCCCAATTGGGAAGACTACTCTGAAGAGGTGAGGAAAAAAATCGCACGGGCGCCCAGAGTTTTCTACCCCGGCCCGGTTTTTCAGCAGGTGATCGCCGCTTCCGGCAAAAAGACGTTTCCCGGAAACTACTACCATTTCCTCGGAAATAAGATTGCCCAGACCAATCTTTTCGAACTTCTCGACATCCCTCACCCCAGGACGGGAATCTACTACGGCCGAAACCGGCAACTCATGGTAGAGCATGACTTCGAATACCCTTTCATAGGCAAAACTCCCGTCGGATCCTCCCAGGGACTTGGAGTATTTCTTATCAGGGGGCCGGAAGAGCTTTCCAAATATATCGAGAGCCATAACCCAGCGTATGTACAGGAATATCTGAGAATAGAACGAGACCTGAGAGCGGTTGTAATCGGAGGCAGGGTCGTCCACGCCTACTGGCGCATCCACAAACAGGGGGAGTTCAGGAACAATGTCTCACGAGGCGGGCGAATCAGCTTCGAAAACATTCCGGCGGCTGCCCTGGAGTTTGCGCGATCGACGGCATTGAGATGCCGGTTTGGTGAAGCAGGGCTGGATATTTGCGAGCACAATGACGGCTACATGGTACTCGAGGCCAATATGGTCTACGGAGTTGAAGGCTTCAAGGAACAAGGGATGGATATACACGAGATACTGGCGCATCTGGTGGATAAGGGCGCGATTTAGCCCGGTAAACAGTAGCGGGCGGCCCATCTCCGCAGCCGCCCGTTTCCTGTCGAGACTTGCGATTATCGTAAAAATCTCAGCTAAAAATCAAAATCCTTATCGTCGAACGGAATGATTTCTGATGCCTTTGGTGTAGACTGTTCGGCCTGGGAGGTCTTTGCGCCTCCGTTCGCGCTGTTTGCCGGCTTAAGGGGAGGTGGCAAAAACCGCGATTTTCGAGCAGAGCTTTTTGCCGTGGTGAGAGCAATCTGCTGCTGTGCCGGGGCTGTGGATTTGTCCGCGAGCGGCTTTTTCGCCGCCTTTCCGTTTTTCCTCACCTTTTTGCCCACCATTGATTCAAGGTCGCCAACGAAGACTTTCATCCGATTGGCCTGCTCGCTCATTTCGTGGGAAGCTGCAGCCGATTCCTCGGCATTTGAGGCGTTTTTCTGAACGACCTTATCTACATCAACGACGGCACGGCTGATCTGTTCGACGCCCTGTGCCTGCTCGGTCGAGGCGGCGGTAATTTCGTCAATTAATTTAGCCATTTTCCCCGATCCGGCCGAAACCATCGAGAACTCCTCGCTGGTTCTCTGAACTACAGTAGAGCCGTCGTTTATCTTGACCACCGTAGCCTGGATAAGCTCGGCCGTATTTTTGGCAGCCTCCGCCGCCCTCATGGCAAGGTTTCTAACTTCGTCGGCAACAACCGCGAACCCGGCCCCCGCCTCGCCGGCACGGGCGGCCTCGACAGCCGCGTTGAGCGCCAGAAGGTTTGTCTGAAAGGCTATCTCGTCGATTGTCTTTACAATTTTCGAGGTCTCCTGACTGGCCTTCGAAATTTCATCCATTGACTTCATCAGAAGGCTCATCGATGAACCGGCCCGGGATACCGTCTCCTTCGACTCACTCATAAGCTGCTTGGCCTGCCTGGAGTTTTCGGCGTTCTGTTTGGTCATGGAAGACATTTCTTCGAGCGAGGATGAGGTCTGTTCGATTGAGGCGGCCTGCTGAGAGGCTCCGTCAGCAAGATTTTGGCTGGATGTCGAAATCTGGGCCGCCGCCGCCGTAACCTGATCGGCGCCGGTCGAAAGTCCTGCGATTATGGCACGAAGAGGCCTGGTTATTCCAACGGTCAGCAGGAACGACAAGGCCGTGCCCAGAAACAGGGCAAGACCGGAGATTCCGAATATCGACTTTTTTGCAAATGCTATTTGACGATCAAGTTGCTCCTTATAAACGGACCGTTCGCCATCAAAAATCTCCTGGGCCGCCCTTGCGGCATTGATCATGCCCTCGTCGGCGGCCTTCATTTTCTTTTCCAGCCCAGCCGCGGAGGCTGAGTCTTTTTCAGCTTGATGCTGCCGCTTTAAATCAACGTAGTTATGAAAGGAAGCTAAATATTTTTCAAATTCACCGGCGCCCCGTTCCAGTTTTTCCCTTTCAGCCGGAGTACTGATGTTTTTTGCCTGCTCGGTTCGGCTGCGAAGTTCAACCGCCAGGTCGTCTACTTTCTTGACATAGCTGGCGTCGCTTCGAATGATGAAATTCTTTTCATGGCGCCTGGATTCAAGTATCAGCTTCACCATGTGGTCGGCGTTGCCGGATTTGTTCCAGATTTCAGCTATATCAGTGAGCGTAACCAGCCCGATGCAGGAAATGGTCGTCAGCAAAACCAACAGGATAATGAATCCTCCAGCGATTTTGGTTGCGAGTTTTACATCCAGCAGCTTGTGCATGAGATCTCCAGTTGTGCGGGAATAGAGTGTTTCTATTAGGAGCGAACCAGTGCCGGGCAGGTCAAATCAGCGCCCGGGACTTTTTAGATCCGGGGAGGTGCTCTATCAGGTATGCGTTTGTTGGTATGTGGCTCGTTCATTTCGTTCTCCTTTAAATCCAGCCGGGTAAATCTTTTCTCTACAATAGACGGGCGTGTTCAGGAATCTCTTTAACAATATTTCGCTTAATAAGTTTAAGACGTATTATTGAAGCGGAGGAGTGGCGATGAGTGTCGGGCTATGGCCAATCTGTGGGTAATGGTCAACTGGATGGATTTGATAAAGAATTAAAGAGGTAGTGCGGCTGTTTCAATGAAATGGGTCCCGGACCGCGCTGCCGCGCGCTGCCTTTTCGAGCAACTCTTTTGCGTGCTCCCGAACCGTTTCGGATATCGAAACCCCGCCCAGCATGCGGGCAAGTTCTTCGCAGCGCTCGGATTCCGCAAGCATTCGGATGCTCGTTGCCGTTTCCGCGGCAGCGGATTCTTTTTTCACCAGGAAATGCCAGCGGGAGTGGCAGGCGATCTGGGGTAGATGCGTAATGCAGATCACCTGGTGGCGCTCGGCAAGTTTTTTGAGTTTTAATCCGACAAGTTCAGCCGTTCGCCCGCCGATTCCTGCATCCACCTCGTCAAAGATGAGCGTCTCCGCCTCCCCGTCGCGGCTCAGAAGGCTTTTCAGGGCCAGGAGGATTCTCGATAGCTCGCCGCCAGAAGCTATTTTTGCAAGAGGCTTTAAATCTTCTCCCGGGTTTGCTGAAAGCAGGAATTCGACGCTGTCCATTCCTGTCGCACTGAAGATTGGTTCATCGTCGTTTTTCGAGATCGTGAGGCTGGTCTGGAATTTTGCCCGCTGCATATCAAGTTCGGCAAGGCTCGATTCGACCTGCCGTGAAAGTTCGACGGATGCTTCGGACCGCTTTCGCGAAAGGTCGCCCGCGGTTTCCAGGTAAAGGCGGCGTAGCTCAAGAAGCTCAGCTTCAAGTTCTTCCTCCCGGAGTCCAGACTCGTTTTCCTGGCCTGCCACTGCGCGCAGCTCTTCGGTTCGGGCAATCATTTCGTTGGCGCCGGGTCCGTATTTTTTGCCCAACCTGCCAAGGAGCGCCAGCCGCTCCTCGACTGCCGCAAGCCGGGTCGGGTTGAAAACGATTTGACCGGAGTAGGTCCCCATCAGGTGCGACAATTCCTCGAGATTGATCCGCGCCTGTACCAGGTATTCGATCAAGTGTTCCTGAGATGGGTCAATTCGCGAGATGGCGGACAACTCTTTCTGTATCTCCGAGAGGCGCTCCAGAACCGCGCCTTTTTCGGAATAGAGTAAGCCTAACGCTCTATTGGATGCATCGGATAAACCGGCTGCATTCCTGAGTATCTCGCGCTCTCGTCCGAGTTCTTCATCTTCGTTGGGTAAGATTTTGGCCGACTCCAATTCCTGGAGCTGGAATCGCAGAAAGTCCATCCTGGCCATTCCTTCTTCCCTTGCGCGCTTTATTCGGGCAAGCTGCTCCTTTTTTTGAGCCCAGGAGGACCAGATTTCCCTCACCGACCGGCAAAGCGGTTCAAGGTCGCCGAAGGCATCGAGCAATCCCAGGTGAGTCTCCTGATCGAGGAGGAGTTGGTGCTCATGCTGACCCGAAATAGAGATCAAAAGAGGCGAGAGCTGCTGGAGTTGCTGGACGGATGCCGTCTGGTCGTTAATGAAGACGCGGTTTCGCCCCGTGCGGCTGATGGCCCTGCGTACAATTAACTCATTGCGGGATTCTATTTCCCAGAATTCCAGGATCTGGCGGCACAAGCCGCCGGGAGGAACTGTAAGGACGGCCTCCACCGATGCTTCGACCGCACCTGTCCTGATCATCTCCTGAGACGCCCGGCTTCCCAGGATCAGGTTTATGGCCCCAACCAGGATAGACTTTCCGGCCCCTGTCTCTCCCGATAATACATTAAGGCCCTCACGGAATTGGATATCGAGGTTGCGGATAATCGCGAAATTATTGATCGAAAGTTCCTTGAGCACTCAGCCCCACCTGTGATGGCAAAAATCTTTGTGCCTGCTTCGCGCAGGAGACCGGATTCTAGCAGCAAATCGTGAGAAAGGAAAAAAGCAAAAACAGGGGTGGGATTTTTATCGGGTAACCTCTGAGTAAATGTCCTTGGGAAAGGAGAGGAACAGGGGCACTTGAATTTGGATGCTGACGAAGCCGGCATCCACCACAAGGTCAAAGCGGAGGAGTACAAAAACAAAATGGCTTCCGGAGACGAGTACACCGTCAAAAAGACGCTGACTGGGCCACCTGTCATTTGCTGGATAATGTCCAGGATCACCAATAGTTTTACGGCGTGTCATAGGCAATACCGATTTGCATCATAGGCAAAACTAATTTAAAAGAGACTTAAACCTAATTTGGAGGCTTGATATGCCGAGTTCACATGAGGAGATGTGGGAGAAGCTGAATCTGGACATAGATGCGCATGCCGGGCTGCTCGAGGTCCTCGGAAAGTTCTATGGGGACATTTACATGAGCCAGCAGGGGCGGCTTCGGGGTATGGAGTATCTCGATTTCGTCCTGTCCGAAGTCCACGGGCTAAGGATAAAGGAACTTCAGGATGCGAAAGTCTCGGGAAGGAAAGTGATCGGGACCTTCTGCGTTTTTGTCCCTGAAGAGATAGTGCTTGCGGCTGGCGGTATTCAAATCGGTCTTTGCGCTGGGGCGGAGGTCGGCAAGGGAGAAGCTGAGAAAGTACTGCCGCGAAACACCTGCGCTCTTATCAAATCATTTGTAGGCTTCAAGCTGGCAAGACTTTGCCCATTTATCGAATCATGCGACCTTATCGTGGGTGAGACCACCTGCGACGGGAAGAAGAAGGCCTACGAGATTTTCTCTGATTATTCACCCATTTATGTAATGGAAATCCCTCAGATGAAGAACTTCTCCGACCGGGAGCTGTGGAGAAGTGAAATCCTGCGCTTCAAGACACAGGTGGAGGAGACGACAGGAAATAAAATAACCGCGGATAATCTAAAGGAAGCTATCCATCTTCTGAACAACCGCCGCCGAGTGCTCCAGCGGCTAAACCGTCTCCGCGCCGCTGTGCCGGTTCCGATCTCGGGACGGGACGCCCTCCTCATTAACCAGATATCCTTCTACGATGACCCTGAAAGATTTACCGCCAAAATCGGTGAACTGTGCGACGAATTGGAAGAGCGGGTGAAAAACGGGACCGGCATCGCTCCGGAAGGGACAACACGCCTGATGCTCTCTGGATGTCCAATGGCGGTCCCCAACTGGAAGCTGCCGTATATTATCGAGTCATCAGGGGCGGTGGTCGTTGGTGAAGAATCCTGCATAGGGACCCGAAACACACGTGACCTGGTCGATGAGAGCGCCGGGACGATAGAGGGCATGATCGACGCCATCTTGGACAGGTATATGAAAATTGACTGTGCCTGTTTCACACCAAATACCGAGCGGCAGGAAAACATCGTCGGCATGGCACGCGATGTTGGCGTAAAAGGTGTGATCCACTACGCACTTTCATTTTGCCAGCCCTATACAATGGAAGCCTACAAAGTCGAGAAGGCGCTTGCGAAGGCCGGCATCCCGATGCTTGCAATCGAGACCGATTACAGCATGGAAGATGTTGAGCAATTGAAGACACGGGTCGAAGCTTTTGTGGAAATGGTACGCTGAGAGGATTCTGCTCGCCATGATTCCTCAGCAAAATGAATCCGTTGTCGGTATAGACATTGGCTCGCGTTCAATAGAACTGGTCGTGCTTGATTCAGGCGGGCCAGTGCGCCAGGTAAAAGTTCCGACTACTTTCGATCCGCTGGGTCAATGCCGGAAGTTGATGGAGTGGACCGGGGGAATGCGGGTTGTTGCCACCGGATATGGAAGGAAGTTGTTTGCCGAATCATTCCGGCTCGAAAAAGTCTCGGCTATTACTGAAATCCAGGCATACGCCCTGGGAACCCGGTATTTGCACCCGGAAGCCAAAATCGTTCTGGATATCGGAGGACAGGATACGAAGGTTATATCTCTTTCCGATACGGGAAAAGTCGTAAAATTCGAGATGAACGACCGGTGCGCCGCAGGTACGGGCAAGTTTCTGGAATTTATGGCGACCGCTCTCCAGGTGCCGTTGGAAGAATTCGGCGGCTTTGCCCTCGGCTCCGATCGCCGCGTTCAGATAAGCAGCATGTGCACGGTTTTTGCCGAGAGCGAAGCCACCTCCCTTATGGCCAGAGGGGAGCGGCCTGAAAATATCGCCATGGGACTGCACGCCGCAATCGTCCAGCGCACGGCGGCGATGTTGAGGCGTGTTGGAATATCCACCCCCCTGGTTTTCGCGGGTGGAGTTGCCCATAATCTCTGTGTAAGGCAACTGCTTGAAGAAGAACTCAGGCAGCCCGTGATAGTACCTGAAAACCCGGATATGGTGGGCGCTCTTGGCGCCGCACTGTACGGAAGAAACCTCGATCGCTCTGAAACCTGAATTGGTGTTGCACCATGCTAATGGAGGACCTTGTTGAAGCTTGAGATTTTGAAGCACTTCGAAGATATCGGTGAGCGTTTCCTGCTCGATATCTCAGAATTGGACGGCACTGATACAAAAGTTGCAGGAATCTACTGTCTGTTTGCACCCACCGAGTTGGTGCGAGCAGCCGGAGCGATACCGGTAAGTCTTTGCGGCAAAAGAGAAAAGCCTATCGCAGATGCAGAGGAAACCCTTCCCCCCAACCTTTGCCCCCTGATTAAATCGAGCTACGGCTATGCAGTTACCAATACCTGCCCTTTCTTTGCCGAGAGCGATTTTCTGATCGGGGAAACCACCTGTGATGGCAAAAAGAAGATGTATGAATTTCTCGGGCGCATAAAACCCCTTCATCTCATGCACCTGCCGTATTCCACCACCGAACCGCATGCGATTAGCTTCTGGCGCGATGAAATCCTTAGGCTTGGGAGGTTTCTCGAAGAATCGACGGGGCAGAAGATAGATCGCGATCACCTCCGGTTTCAAATCCGAATCCACAACAGAATAAGAAAACTCCTGGAAAGAATCGCCCGCTTTCAGGCCGCCGAACACGCACCTCTTTCCGGCTTGACCATGATGACTGTCATGGAATCGAAGAGCTTTTTCGTTTATCCCGAAAAATATCTGGATATGCTGGGGGAATTCATTGCGGAGATGGAGAGCGTTGCGGCATCCGGCTTTTCGCCTTTCGAGCCGGACGCTCCCAGAGTCCTTTTGACAGGCTGTCCTCTCGGCAAAGGTTCCGAGAAGGTCCTTCGCATAATCGAGGAGAGCGGTGGGGCCGTGGTGTGCATGGAAAACTGTACCGGCGTGAAGGGGCTGGACCTGCTCGTGGATGAGGAAGAGAAAGACCCGTTCCTGGCGCTGGCCAGGCGTTATCTCCAAATTCCCTGTTCTTGCACTACCCCAAACATTGGCCGCATCAACCTGCTCGACCGGCTTATCAGCCAATACCGCATAGACGCCGTAGTCGATCTAACCTGGCATTGCTGTCATACGTACAATATTGAATCGCGGGTAGTGGGTGACTTTGTCGAAGGCCGCGAGGTCCCTTTCCTGCATGTGGAAACTAATTACTCAACTTCCGATGTCGAACAGCTTCGAACGAGAATAGAAGCATTTCTCGAAATGGCTGGATGCCGGTCAAATGTCCGTTTCGCGAATTCCAGGCTAAATTAACGCCGCAGTTTGAACAAAAGGACAATGAAATGGAATATGTAAGGCTGGATTGCCGAGGCATGACCTGCCCCGACCCAATTTTGAAAACAAAGGAGATCATCGACCGGGGGGATGTCGAGAAGTTGATCGTTTCAGTCGACAACGCCTCGACAAAAGAGAATGTGGGCCATTTTCTGCTGCGGATGGGATTCGACGTGGCCTTTTCGGAAGAGTCAGGATGCATCCAGATCACAGGGACAAGGAGAGGACCCGCCGCCGTTTCCGAGGCCGCGGAGAACTCGGGCGCTCAGGGGCAGGAGAGCAAAATTGCCGTGATCGTCGGGACGGACCGCATGGGCAAGGGAGATGACATACTTGGCCGCAAGCTCGTTTTCAATTTCATTAGTACCCTGAAAGAAATGGGGCCGGAGCTTTGGCGCCTGATTTTTCTCAATGGAGGGGTCAAGCTCGCGGTGGATGGTTCCGAGTGCCTGCCTGCGCTTCAAGCCCTTGAAGGTGAGGGCATACATATCCTGGTTTGCGGAACATGCCTTAATCATTTCGGACTTCTTGAGAAGAAACGTGCCGGCGAGACAACCAACATGCTCGATATTGTCACTGCCCTTCAGGTAGCGGACAAGGTGATCAGTGTAATGTAGCTGAACATTTCGGGCTTGATTCACTTCATGCCTTTTCGACCCTAGGGTTTCGATGGAAGCGAAGGCAATCACGGCATTGATTTTACTTGGATTCGCAGGATCCCTTTTGAGCATGATATTACGCGGTTCTGTCATGGAAATCAGAAGGAATATAAATTTACTTCTGGCAAGAAGTATCAACTTTCATCGCCAGTAGGGAGAGCTGCAATCCTGTTCTTCTCACCTCGACAAATTATACCGTGTTGAGAGCTAGGTTCCGGTCCGCTGATGCATTACCGGTAGACGAATTGGCGATAAGGTCTTGCCGTGCCCGTTATCCTCGCATACCTTGATGGCAGGACCGCGAACTTCCGCTCAGCTTTAAGCTTGGGGCGGGCGGATCATTAGGTGCCAGACAAAATGATATGCGAAATTTAATGATCATGCTCGCTACCGTGTTCGCCTTCATCAGTTGCCCGGCACACACGCAGGAAGACAAAAGATGAGATCGCACGGTGCGCGTTAAAGAGCATATGGAAAAGTCTTTAGGCAGATAAACAACACTGTTAAAGATCAAGCAAACCTGAGAGGCGGCCAATTGAGCAAGCCAATGCTTCTGCTTCCTCCTCGCCTCAAAGGAGAACGAGATGTCAGCCTTCACCTTCCCGATCAGCTTCAAGACTCAAGATATCTCCACCAACGGCGTCACCATCCATACCCGAGTTGGCGGCACGGGTCCGGTGGTGATGCTGCTGCACGGTTATGGCGAGACCGGCGACATGTGGGTGCCACTGGCAGTCGATCTCGCCCGGGACCACACGGTGATCGTTCCTGACCTCAGGGGCTTGGGGCTTTCCTCCAAGCCCGACAGCGGTTTCGACAAGAAGACCCAGGCTGGCGACATGGTGGGAGTGCTTGCCGCGCTGAGGATCGAGCAAATCGATCTCGTGACGCACGACATCGGCAACATGGTTGGCTTCGCCTTTGCCGCGCAGCACCCCGAACGCGTCAAGCGTCTCGTGCTGATCGATGCACCATTGCCGGGGGTCGGCCCTTGGGAGGAGATACTGAAGAATCCCTTGCTGTGGCATTTCCGCTTTGGCGGTCCCGACATGGAGCGCTTGGTCGCCGGGCGTGAGCGCATCTACCTCGATCGCTTCTGGAACGAGTTCTCCGCCGATCCGAGCCGGTTCAGCGAAGCCGCGCGCAAGCACTATGCGGAGCTCTACGCGCTGCCAGGCGCCATGCACTCCGGCTTCGCGCAGTTCGCAGCGTTCGATCAGGACGCCATCGACAATCGGGCTTTCCTGGCGAAAGGGAAACTCACTTTGCCGGTGCTGGCCGTGGGTGGCGAGAAGTCGTTCGGAGCGATGATGGCCACGGTAATGCGTTTCGCCGCCAGTGACGTCCAGGAGGCCATCGTCCCCAACTCCGGACATTGGATCATGGAAGAGAACCCTCAAGCGACGACCCAGATGGTGCGCGGCTTCCTGGACGCCTCAAAATGAGCGTTTAGGTTTACTGCGCGCCGCCTGATGCTGGGCGCTCAGAGTTTCCATATCTCTCTTTCGACTTGAGAAAAGGGATATTCAAAATCTTCACATTGCCAGATCGTATGTTGCTCTCCGAGAACAGGTCCGACGGGGAGACTTTGGTCCCCCCGGGTATGCGATGGCAGCCATTAGGAGGACCAGACCATAGACGGCTGATGGCACCGAGGCGAAGTGATTTTCACCCATCCATCCGGTGACGAAGGGAAACAGCGATAGCCAAAACAGAAGATGCAGGTTCGCCAAGAGCATCGCACCCGTCACTTTGTGGACGGTGTGCAACATATGGTCGTGGTTGTTCCAATAGATACCAACGTAGACGAAGCTCAACACATAGCTCAAAAGCACGGGAACCAGTGGCGCAAGAGATCCGATGCTCTCGCCATGAGGCACCTTCAGTTCCAGGACCATTATGGTAATGATAATGGCGATCACGCCGTCGCTGAATACCTCGACCCTGTTTTTGTCCATTCACCCCTCTTCGACCAAAAGATAATCAACAACATACGGTTGGCTGTCTTCCTGATGGAGGGCTCCAGTGTTTGCACCATTGGAGGTGACAGTGGCAATAAAATGCCTACAGTTTAAAAAGGCCACGTTTCACCACAGATAATTCAGGAAAGGAGCAAACCAATGCCCTCGATCACAACCAAAGACGGCATTCAGATATATTATAAGGACTGGGGCAAAGGTCCTGTCGTGACGTTCTCGCACGGCTGGCCTCTAAACGCGGACGCCTGGGATGGCCAAATGCTTTTCCTGGTGCACCACGGTTTCCGCGTCGTCGCGCATGATCGCCGTGGTCATGGGAGATCCACTCAAACCTCTTTCGGCAACGACATGAATGGTTATGCCGACGATCTCGCGGCCGTCATTGAGGCACTCGATCTCAAGGGCGTCGCATTGGTGGGCCACTCCACCGGAGGAGGAGAGGTCGCCCGCTATATCGGCCGCTACGGGACAAAACGGGTCGCGAAAGCAGTCCTTATTGCGGCAGTGCCGCCGCTAATGCTCAAGACTGCTGCCAATCCCGAGGGTTTGCCTATTGAGGTGTTCGACAAGATCCGAGCAGACCTTATTAAGGACCCTGCCCAATTCTATAAGGATTTGGCGATACTGTTCTACGGCGCCAATCGGCCCGGGGCAAAAGTTTCGCAGGGAACGCTCGATCAGTTCTGGCTCTGGAGCATGCAAGCGGGTCTCCTGAACGCCTACGAAAGCATCAAGGCGTTTTCCGAAACGGATCAAACGGAGGATCTGAAAAAATTCGACGTGCCGACGCTAGTGTTGCACGGTGAGGACGACCAGATAGTTCCCGTTAAGGACTCGGCGAAAAAATCGGCCAAGCTGATCAAGGGCGCAAAGGAAATCTACTATCCTGGCGCACCGCACGGTCTCACCGCCACTCACAAGGATCAGGTCAACGCGGATTTGCTCGAATTCCTGGAGCAGGACCAGGAAAGATTGACCAGAGCAGCGTGAACCGAAAAAGTACAGTGGCAGATCGTATAAACACCATAGCGGTCTGCCGCGCGTTGCAAGTGTGAATTTGAGAATTTCGAGGTGTTAGGATTTGCGATCAAGTCTTAGGTCATAACAATCATCGAACGATTCGCAAAGTCAACACAGCTTTCCTGGGCTTTGAGATCCAGACCCCGCCAAACATTCCCACGTCCCGATCATTCATTCAACAAATTCAGTCGGGCTGCTGTTCTTCATTCTGGCAAGATCTGTTAAGCTTTGAGTCTTATCCGGCCACCTTTCGTGTGATTTGTTGTCTATACAGGCAAAATTGATTTTTTCGACTGCCAAGGGATCTTCTATGGTGAAGACTATGTGGGAGGGTCAGGCGTTGGTTCCACATTACAGAATTCAGTACCTTCTGAGGGCTCTTCCAGTATTAATTATCGTTTTGGGTCAAAAACCGACAATCAAGGGATTTGGGCAACAGCACCCCACAAGACCTGACCCCCAATGAAAAACATCTGACTCCGTGCTCTTGCATAATCCTCCCAAATGCTTATACAGTAACGCGGAGTGGACTGTATTCCGGACCACCGGGGCCAAATTGTTCCACTCAGCCATCATCTTTGGGTTAGCTGGTTTGCGCTAGCCTTCGGGACCCAATCACGGGGTTTTAACACCCGCCACACTACACTTTCCAGTCACAGCGTGAAATATGGCGTCTTTAGTATAAAAATTCGGATCATATACGACTTGCCGGTCCAATTCGTAGATGAAATTCATTATTGATCTGATTTCCCAATTATTCTTTGTTGGTCTGGAGGATAGCAATGCGTAGGAAAAGATTGTTCTTAGCAGTGATGGTAATGGTTGTGCTTTCCATGCCGCTTATGTCGGAGAGAGCCGTTGCGCTAAGCCCCCCTTGGGCTGATATCGATCCATATCAGTTCTATTTTCAGACCCCGAACTACGCGAACAGCCCACTTCCGACCGTTTCGGCCACTGTATCGATTACCGATACGGCCCCGGGGAGCGGCGGCGGGGCTTCCGCTGTTGTTGCCGGGGTGGCCAACGGCGCGATCACCGGTATCATGGTCGTAAACGGCGGCTCGGGGTATGTCAATCCTGTGGTGACGATCAACACGATTGCCGGCGGCACCGGCTGGGGCGCAACCGCGTCGGCAACAGTAGGCCCGGGCGGGGTCATTACTGGGATCACCCTCTCGGCCGGAGGCAGCGGATACACGCTGACGGGTGGCATCAGGAAGTTTGTCGATTCGCTGCCGGGCTTAGGACCGGATAACAGGAACAACCTAGGAAACTTTATTCCCATTGCCGTCAAGGATTCCACCAAATACACCGGTTCGGACTATTACCAGATTGGGTTAAAGCAGTACAATCAACGTCTGCATTCCGATCTTCCTCCGACGACATTGCGTGGTTACGCGGACCTCCAGGGAGACGGGATCCCCCACTATCTCGGACCGGTAATTGTTGCAGGGACCAACAAGCCGGTGCGGCTTAAATTCAAGAATCAGTTGACCCCTAACTCCTCCTTTTTGATGCCGGTTGATACCTCATACATGGGTGCCGGCAATGGTCCCGACGGCACGCCATACTCCCAGAACCGGGCCGAACTCCATCTCCACGGCGGCTACACCCCTTGGATCAGCGACGGCACGCCTCATCAATGGGTAACTCCGCCTGGGGAAACAACAAATTACCCCAAGGGAGTGAGCTTCCAGAACGTCCCAGATATGTTAACGGGTACGGAGTCCCCAGTCGATGGAACGGGGACGTACTACTACACAAACCAGCAAAGTGGCCGGTTCATGTTCTACCATGACCACGCCTACGGCATAACCCGCCTGAATGTGTACGCAGGAGAGGCCGCGGGCTATCTCATCCATGATGCCGCCGAAGACGCATTGATCAATTCCGGCGTGATCCCGAACAATGGCGGAGGCGTCTACAATTGGGGAATTCCTCTTATCATCCAGGACAAGACATTCGTGCCTGATTCGTCGACGCTGGCCCAACAAGACCCGACCTGGCCATTGGTCGTTCCGGGCAGCGGCAAGGGTAATCTCTGGTTTCCGCATGTTTATATGCCCAATCAGAACCCGAACGACCAATCCGCCATGAACAATTACGGGAGATGGGACTATGGCCCCTGGTTCTGGCCACCGTTGATAGGCGTCGCGGCGCCAATCCACGACAAGATTACGATCAACGGCAAAGTGGTCCCGGGTACACCCAACCCGAGCGGAGTGCCGGAGGGTTTCATGGATACCCCCGTTGTGAACGGGACCCCTTATCCTTACCTGAATGTCCTGCCACGGGCCTATCGGTTCCGCATACTGAACGCCGGCAACGACCGGTCTTGGAACCTGCAGCTCTACCAGGCCGACCCCGATGGTTATAAGATAGCGGATGCGTCCGGCAACGAATGGGGTACCGAAGTTCGCATGGTGCCCGCAACGCCTAATTCAGGATTGCCGGCTAGATGGCCAACGGACGGAAGAAGTGGCGGAGTGCCCGATCCTTCGCTGGTTGGCCCCGACATCATTCAGATTGGCACAGAAGGAGGCTTTCTGCCCGCGCCCGCGATCATCCCGAGTACTCCCATCGGCTACAACTACAACCGTCGCGACATAATAGTGCTCAATGTGCAGAACAAGGGGCTGTTTATTGGGCCGGCAGAGCGGGCCGATGTTATCATCGATTTTTCACAGTCTGCCGGTAAGACGGTTATACTCTACAACGACGGACCGGCTCCCACCCCAGCTTTCGATCCGCGCTACGACTATTACACCGGCGATCCCGATCTGACTTCGTCGGGCGGCGCGCCGACAACTATCCCGGGCTATGGTCCAAATACCCGTACCTTGATGCAGTTCCGAGTCGCTGGTTCGACCCCCGCCGAGTCTTTTAATCCAGCCACATTGAATGCGCCATTGGCAGCGTATTTCCAGGCAAATCAGCCCACGATCATCGTCCCACAGGCGGCATACAATTCAGTATACGGCTCGAACATCTCGGATGTCCCGGGCGGCAATCTGTCCAACATCGCCGATACGTCGTTGACGTTTACTCTGATTGGCGGCTCGGCGCAGGTGAATCAGCCCATGCAGGCGAAAGCCATCCAGGAACTCTTCGAGGCCGACTATGGGAGAATGAACGCCGTTTTGGGGACCGAGTTGCTCTTGACCAACTTCACTACTCAGACCACCATTCCCCTGGCCTACATAGATCCCCCGACCGAGGTAATTAAGGACGGTGAGACCCAGATCTGGAAGATCACCCACAACGGCGTTGACACCCATGCCATACACTTCCACCTGTTTAATGTCCAGCTCGTAAACCGGGTAGGCTGGGACGGCGCGATAAGGCACCCCGACCCCAACGAACTGGGCTGGAAGGAAACCTTGCGGATGAATCCGCTGGAAGATGCGATCGTGGCCATGAAGCCGGTGAAGATGCAAAACCTTCCATTTGCGGTCCCCGACAGCGTACGGCTTCTGGATCCCACACAGCCTCGTGGAGCCACCATGTCATTCACAAATGTAAATCCTGTGGATGGGACCCCGGTTACCACGGTGAATGATTATGTCAACTTCGGATGGGAGTATGTCTGGCACTGCCACCTGCTGGGTCACGAAGAAAATGACATGATGCGGCCAATCGCATTCGAGGTTGCGCCATCGACTGTTCCGGTCCTGAAAGCGAGTGCGCCGGCAGGTATCACGTCGGTTGTCAACCTGAGCTGGGCTTTCAACCAGGGCAACCAGTTAACC
The DNA here is from genome assembly GCA_002298165.1 of Desulfarculales bacterium UBA702. Lineage (GTDB taxonomy): Bacteria > Desulfobacterota > Syntrophobacteria > Syntrophobacterales > Syntrophobacteraceae > SbD1. Next base: position 35,626 of record DBMI01000084.1, on the reverse strand, counting down.
AACTATGTAATCTGGCGCGGTACTGCCGGCGGGGCATTCACCCAGATCGGCTCTGTGACAGGCTTGCTCACATTCCAGGATAATACCGCCCCGCTGATCACTTACAGCTACTACGTTGTGGCCACCAATGCCGGGGGTTCCGTGACCTCCAATATTGTTTCCATAAGTACGCCAGCCCTCACGCAGCCTGCGCCGGCGGGCCTGAAAGCGACATCGACCGGCACTAATTTTGTCATTCTTAGCTGGAACGCCGTGAACGGCGCCAAAGGGTACACTGTCCAGCGACTCAATGGCAGCGCGTGGACGACATTGGGCACATCCAACACAACCACCTTCCGCATTACCGGCCTGACATCAAAAAAGACGTATTCTTTCCGTGTGCAAGCCAATCCCGGAGGTCAATTCAGCGCCACTTTGACGTTAACCCTCCCGTAAGGGACAGGAATCACAATACTCTCTACTGGACAATTCAATGATCGAGGAGAATTCCAAAATGAAAAGCACCATTGTATCGCTCCTGGTACTTCTTCAGCTATTGACGGCCGGTACGGCCCTCGCAACAAACGTCGATTTTTTCAGTGCCCTCGGCACGAATCAGTTCGGCATTTCAGGGCCGTCCAGGTCGTCCGGTTGGACCTATTTCCCACAAAGTGACGCGAGCAACTACTTGACGATGTGGTATAACGACGGAACAGATCCTCTATCCACGGATCCTCAAAATCCCATTGGTTTTGCACAGGTTGATTGGACCGGCATTTTTGGCGACTCAGCCGGCGGCCCCCTGGTATTTGATTTCAATAGCACGCAAAGAGCACTGAGTTTCCATTTTTCTCTATTGGGAGAAATTTCTCCCCTGGATGGTCTGGCAATTTCTTTCTTCAATGATGGAAACTTGATCGATTTTGCGACGGCATTAACTCCAGACCTGGACATCAATGGAAATAGCTCCGGCTTGCTGATGTATAAGGGCCCATTATTTAACGAAGCAGCAATGTTCTTTTTTACAGATAACGCTAATGTCCCTCTGTTCACTATCGATTCTGTCAACTACTCCGCAGTTCCCGAACCGGCTTCTTTTGGCCTGATTTCCATCGGATTACTCGGGATGGGTGGCTGGACCTTTCGCAGGCGGCATCATCAGGTGCTTGGCTGAGAATTCCTTTCGGTCAAATGATTCCATGCGGCCTCCCGCTCCCAAAGCTTTTCCGGAGCGCTTATCCAGAGTAGATGAGATTTCATACTCTTGTACTTCAAAGAATACACTCAACCGATTTGCATTGTTGAACATTTGCATCATCTGCAGGTTTTATCCCTAAATAGAAAATAGCTACACTCTGCGAGGGATTTGACAGCCGAATTTGGGAGAGAAAGGATTATGTCGAAATAGCGCTTTCCTGAATGTATAGTGGAATCATCTAATCCCCCATATGATCTAATTTGTTTGTGTGACTTAAGTTGCGGTCAGGAAGCATCCTTCATATCATTTGCGGTCAAAATAGATTGGTAACGATGGGTAGGTTTCGCCCCGCGAAGCCACGGGTATTCACCCATCACTGAAAAAGATAACGGATCTGAAAACTTTTGACCCGCGGTCCCATGAATGTCTTCAAATCAGCCCACCGGTGAATGGAGGAATGAGACTGATTAAACCGAGGCACGACGCCTACTCCCTCGAAGTTAAGCGACCCTCCATCCCGGTCGAAATTCGTATATAATCCCGTAGGCTTCCAGCCCGATGCGTCCCCAATGGTGTCAATCAACTGGGAGCCCTCGGACAAGTTTTACTACCATATCTCTCCTCTGCACGTAGTCCGACTCGCCGGTCGAAAGCTTTCCACATTCGGATCATTTCCGTGGCACGCCAGAAGCCTCGGCACGATTGTCACGTTGACAAGGAAGGTTGACTCCTACACTTGTCCGAAATATTCCTCTATGATTGAAGCCATGCAGAAGACTTCCGTGCCACCCGCGTTATCTCTCCTGGGGCATTTAACTCCTGAAAACTCAAAAAGTTCAGCACATCCGGATCATACCGCATGGACCGTTTTTCCGGCTCCTTGCCTGAATGATAGGGTATCGGGGTTTATTCCAATCGAAGAGGTCCCCGCCGTTGAAGTTTATACGACGGACGCTGCCACGCATCCATGAGGTGACGTTTTCCGTGCGAGGTATTCCTCGAATAGGTTCCGTTGTGGCAAGCTGTTGATTTTTCCCAAATTGGCGCTGATGCGGACTTGGATAGTATTAGAAACGAACCAAAATTCAAAACGCTATTAAACACCTACCTGTCAGGTGCAGAGTAGGTCAGGAACCCTGGAAAGAATTTGAAACCATTGCTCACTTTCGCCCTTCATCAGGTGACAATCGAATCCTGGCCCCGTCTATTTCGACGGTTGTTTTGGAATAAGTCAATTTTTCAATTACCTTCCCGTCCTTGAAGTGGACCACATCAACTCCTCGACGTTTTTCTTGCTTTCCTTCAAATCCTTTTTCCAATGAGGGCCAATCCAATTGCCATCTGTAGAGGATTTTCTGCTCCTTTTCGTCCACAAAAAGATCCTCAGTAGTAAACCGGAAACCTCCATGATTTTTGAACCAGGGAACCCACGATTGATATAAATTTTGTTTGCCTTTAACCCTGATGTCCAGCCAGTGCTCGAAAACAACCTCCTCATGAAAAAGATCCATGACTCTGTCGATATCATGTTCGTTCCAGTACTTTTCCCATTCGACTATAGCACTGATCATTTCTTCTCTGCTCAAGACCATAAATTGCTCCTTCCGGCTTCATTGCAAGAAGACCTCTGCAACGATTTCGACACTCAAACGGCACGGCTTTTCGGCCGGTAATGTAACATGAATTCCGAAAATCCAGTAGAACGAGGTCCAATAATATAGAGACGATGCCGGCACGTATTTAATCTTAAAGAATCCGTCTTCTGAATACTGGTAAGGGATAGATTGGTATCTGCTCCTCCTGATACCGAGGTCCTGAAATAAGCCATGCAAGAGTTAGGATCGAAGAGGCCATTGGTATGGTTCTCGCCCATGACATAGCCGAGATTCGGCGCGGGGAATTCAAGGGTCCGGCATTCAAGAAGGGCTACAAAATCCAGGAAGCGGATATTTGCCATTTGCAAAGGCTGGGCAAGAACAACCTTTATGTCCTTAAAATTGAAGAGGGATACCTTCATGAAAACGATGCCGCTGTTGCGCTGGCTGATGCTCTATGTGGAAGACGGGTCACATGGAAAGATGAACCGAAAGAACGGAAAATCTCCCTTTTGGCGGCTCGGGACGGCCTTTTCAAAGTAAACATAGAAGCTTTAAGCCAGGTTAATACGCTGGCAGAGGTGATGTGCGCCACTCGCTATACGAATTTTCCTGTACATCAGGATGATACGGTGGCTGGAGTTCGTGCCATCCCGCTTGTTATTCGAGCCGAAATCGTAGATGAAGCAGTCAGGATTTCAAATCAGTCTGGATCAATTCTGGAAGTAAAACCTTTAAGAAAGGCCCGCGCGGGCATAGTCGTTACAGACAATGAAATCTATTCCCGCCTTATAGAAGACCAGTTCGAGCCGATACTTCGCAGGAAAATAGCTCAAATCGGATCAGAGATCATAGGCATCGCATTCACGCCCGACGATGCCTCCTGCATTGAACGCGAAATAAAGGGGCTTCTATCGAAGGGAGCTGATCTTTTGCTGCTTACAGGTGGGATGTCTGTCGATCCCGATGACGTGACCCGGCACGCCGTTGCTCAAGCCGGCGCCGTGGATTTTTTATATGGAGATCCCATTATTCCCGGCGCCATGTTTATGATGTCTTTTATCGGGGATGTCCCGGTCCTCGGAATTCCAGCTTGTGGGCTGTATCATGAAACGACCATCTTCGATCTGACTTTACCGAGGGTTCTTGCAGGTGAGCGCCTAAACCGCAAGGACATCGCGGATATGGGACATGGAGGGCTATGCCTGCATTGCACCGAGTGCAAGTTCCCCATTTGCCCGTTTGGAAAGGGAAATTAACCTATCACAATTACTTAAAGGGGGTGTGGGATGGATCAAGAATTCCCGGCGTGGTACAGCAAAACGAGGCAGCAGTACGAGGATTACTTTAAGGCCCTGGAAAATCTGGGTGAAACAGTTCGAAAACAAGGCCCTGTTGACGAGAAAACATCCCACTTGATTCAACTCGCCGCAGCAGCAGCTATCAGGTCGGAGGGATCTGTCCACAGCCATGCCAGGCGAGCGCTCAAAGCAGGAGCTACACCTGAAGAGATCTATCACACGATCATGCTGCTCACCAGTACGATAGGGTTCCCAACGATATCGGCGGCTCTGAGCTGGGTCTACGATCTTTGCGAGAAGAAATGACTCCTTTTCCCAAGCCCTGAACGAAAGCCATCAAGCATCATGCTCCTGGCCAACGGCTTGCCAGGGGCATGGTTCGTTATTGGTTTAGGTTAGGCACTAAATGCCGGCTTGTTGTAGCGGCGGTGGGGGCACCAATTTTCCGAATAGATTCGACGAACAAAATCCTTGCTGTTGAGCAGAATTTTGCCAAGGACCTTCTTAGAACCCCTTTTTTTCAAACCACCGAGTAAGCCCAACAGCACCTATTAGTAAGACTGCGATTACGATCCAATGATTGATGCCAAGAATCTGTGGGATAGTAATCTTGCCCAAATCGCCCAGTGGCAGGATATTCTTCTTGACCCAGGGAAAAGCCTCGGCGTAAAGGCCCGCCCCCAGCAGCATGCCCCAAATTCCCCAGATAGCATCCCATCGCCCTTCGCCCAAGGCCCCTCCAGAGGTGCCCGGACAGTAGCCGAAAAGACCCCAACCCAGGCCAAAAATGAGACCTCCGAGAATATTCGCCCCCAAAAGCGTTGGTTTCAATGAGAGTTGGACAAGCCCAAGATCTTTGAGCAGATACACTCCGATCATGCTGACAAGTATTGTTGACAACATGAATTTTACAATGGTCATATCCTGGAGGCGCAGCGCCCCAAGTTGTCTGTCATAGCGAAGCACTCGCCCCTTTTGCAGAAGAAAGCCAAAAATGATGCCGGTGATAAGCCCATATACAAGAATGTTCATTGGATTTTACCTCCACCGTACAGAATTCTGGCCATGATCATTCCGCCCAGGAAAAAGCAGGCAAGGGCAATAAAACCACTTACCGCAAGCTGAAGCGAACCGCTCAGCCCATGTCCGCTTGGTCAGCCGTCAGCCAGACGAGCGCCGAACATGGCAATTGTCCCGCCAAGGAATGCTGCACCAGCCCTTTTCAGTCGGCTCGGGCCAAATCGGCTCTCCCACAGATCGGGGACTGCTTTAAGCTTCAGGTCGCCGGACTGAGCAGCCGAAAGGAAAGACCCTAATATTATGCCGATCACGAACATCCACTGCCAATCGATGATCGGGGCTTCTTTCATCAAGTATTCCGTCTGTTTGACACGCTCGGGGGAAAAGACGGTCTCGACCATTCCGATGGCCCGCACATACGTAGTCGATGCTCCCGCATATTTTCCGGTAAACCAGATCGAGGCGACGAGAAGCAGCCCTGCTAGCGCCCCTGCCAGATAGGGATTCCACCCTTTATCGAGGACCTTTGCCATTTATCCTCCTCATCATGAAGAATTCTGGTTTGGCGATTCGATGAACCGCGTAGCGCCTGTGTGATCCCTTGCGGCATCACTCGTCTGTCGACTTCGGAGCCGGGCAGAAGTCTGTTCAGAAACCGTTGCTCTCAGCACCCGGGGAGTTGATCGCCAGTGCTGTCGAAACTTCCCTCTACCAGAACTTTCTTTTTCATAATTTTTCAGAAACTATAATCAGCCATACACAAAGAGCCAGACGCTTGGTTTCGATAGAATTGCTCTTTCGACCTGTTACAGTTCGCCGGCATTTGCCCAAGGAAAGCGGGTGACCTTGCCTGGTGGATATACCTTAGGTTTGTTCCACCGTGCTCCCAAAATAATGATTATGATCAACCAGGCTCAAGATCGGCCGATGCAAAATAGTATCAGGCAAAAACCTTGTCTGTCTTACGGGGGAGTATCCACGATGCCGAACTTGTCATCTGAAATGGCCATGGAAGCATTCAGATTTAGATTGTACTAACACGCAAATTGCCAAGTGAACAGTTTTGCTTTGAGCTAAGTTACTGGAGAGAAAAATGATTTTTGATTCGAAAGATCTCCTATCACCACGGCGGATTTTCTTTTTTTTAATGTGCATGATCCTGGGGGGTGTCGGAGGGGTGGTTCTCGACAGAGGCGTACTGGCTACTCTGGTGCCGCTCAGAAATATGCCGGAACAATCCCTGCCCGATTTCAAGCTGATGGCCGAGGCCTGGAACGTGATCCAGAAGGAGTACGTGGACCGAGAAGCCATTCAGCCCCGCAACCTGACTTACGGGGCGATCGGCGGCATGGTGGATGCTCTTGGCGATACCGGTCACAGCACTTTTCTGACTCCCGGGATGTTGAAGTCCGAACTGAATTTTGTTGAAGGCAAATTCCAGGGGATAGGCGCGGAAGTGAGGATCAAGGCCGGTCAAGTCGTAATTGTGGCGCCGATAGATGACTCTCCGGCGAAAAAGGCGGGTCTTCGCGCAGGGGAAATCATATTGAAGGTTGACGGCAAAGATACTACAGGCATCCCCCTGGAAAAGGTTTTAGGGGAGATAACCGGAAAACCGGGGACGTCCGTGACCCTCACGATTTTAAATCCTGATACCGGAAAAACGCGGGACGTTACCGTGGTGCGCGCCGTCGTACATATCCGGAACGTAACGTGGAACTTGGTGCCGGGCAAGAAAATGGCGGATTTGCGTATTGCGGGCTTCAGCCGGGGAACAACGAAAGAACTTCGAAACGCCCTTGAAGAGATTAAGAAAGATGCGAAAATAAAGGGAGTCATTCTGGACCTTCGCAACAATCCGGGCGGTGTTTTCAGTGAAGCCGTCGGGGCTGCCAGCCAGTTTCTGCGAAGTGGGACCTTGGTGCTGGAAAAGAATGCCAAAGGGGAAATTAAAAACATTCCGGTAGATTCTGGAGGACTGGCATACGATATACCGCTCGCGGTGCTCGTAAACGGCGGTTCAGCCAGTGCATCGGAGATTGTCGCCGGCGCCTTGAATGATGCTCATAGAGCCATTTTGGTCGGAGAAAAGACCTTCGGCACGGGCACCGTCCTGCAGGATTTCACCCTTTCGGATGGTTCCGCACTGTTACTCGCGGTAAGCGAATGGCTTACACCCGCCGGGCATGTCATCTGGCATAAGGGAATTTCTCCCGAAATAGCAGTTGCGCTTCCGTTAAATGTGAAGGAATTGACCCCCGATCTCCTGCGCAAAATGACGCCGGAACAGATGTGGCAAAGTGGCGACAACCAGTTTCTGCAGGCCATCGACGTGCTCCAGAAACAAACTGGAGGGTGATTTCTATTCGGGCTCGATCACTTGGGGCTATCATATGCCTAGCGTCCTGAATCGGAGGGAAGATCTTTAAAAAGAGATCTTCGCGGATTTATAGTCTCATTTCAGTTTTTCTCCTCGAGCTGGGCTATGTTGCACATCCCGGTCCAGTGTTTATTTTCGATCCTGCCCACCATACCTGCTTTTTGATTTATCCATGCTTGAAAATAATCGCTCCTTTTCAAAAATCGGTGTCACTCTATTTCGTAATTTTGCGCGCATTTCATGGCGTCGCCATTGAGGCCGGCTGACAAGTGGATACATGAAACCGTGTTTGTAGTGATTCCAGCGGCTTTGGCACAGGTAATGCTCAACGCGTTCCCTCCAGAGTGCTTCTTATTCCAGCAGCAGGAGGGGTTAAAATGAAGAAAGTAAAAATCAGCACAGTAGCTGTTTTACTCGGAGCGTTTATTCTGCTTGCCCCGGGCAGTTTCTCCCAGGTTTTAGGCGCTGATCAGTCTGTCGCGCCTCGAGTTAATGATGCGCAATACTCAACAGAGCACAGATTCAAGATGCCTCTTACCTTCGAGGATGTTGGGAATTCATCGGGTGAGGTAAAAGTTTTTGGGCGCGGACCGGGCTATGAACTTCTCCTTACGCCCAGCGAAGCTGTTTTTGTCTATCCAGAAATCCTGAATCCGGAAAAGCCGACCAATTCTTCCGACATTTTATCGAGGCCTGCAAAACGCGATGAAATCCCGGCCCGGGTGGTCTCGATGCGGTGGCTGGATGCCAACCCCGATCCGCGAATGACGGTCCAGGATAAATTGGAAGGTTTTCGTAACTACTATGTCGGCAATGAGCCTCAAAAATGGCGAACCAGGGTCCCTCTCTACCGCCAGGCGAGATACGAAGGTATCTATCCCGGGATCGACCTGGTCTATTACGAGAACGGCCGCCGACTGGAATATGATTTTGTTGCGGCGCCCGGTTCAGACCCTAGCAAAATCCGCATCGGCTTTCGCGGGATCGACAGCCTCAGCGTGGATGAGAACGGATGCCTTGTTCTTCATGCCGGTCAAAGCCGGGTCGTAAAGCATGCCCCGGTGGTCTACCAGGAAATTGATGGAGTCCGGGTGACCATCCCTGGCCGTTACACAGTCCTTGCTGAAAATGAAATCGGCTTCGCCATAAATTCCTACGACCGCACGAAACCGCTGGTGATAGACCCCACCCTGGACTTTCTTACCTACCTCGGAGGCGGCGTTTCCGCGGGGGGCCTTTCCGCGGGTGGAGAGGAATTTGCCCGGGGAGGACTGGACAGGGCTCATGCGGTTGCCCTCGACGGTTCCGGGAATGTCTATGTGCTGGGCGAGACTTATTCGGACTGGGATTCGTACGACGCAATGTATGATCCCGCCGCCCTGAAATTTCCGGTAACCGGGTGGCTTGTATGGAGATCGGGCGGCTACACGCAGACAATGTTCATGGCCAAATTCAGTCCGACCGGAGAACTACTTGCGTCGATCATCATAGACGGCAAGCAGTCCGACATTCCTTCCGGAATTGCCGTGGATGAAGCCGGCAACACTTCCCGGTAGCCAATGCCTACCAGTCCGCGATGACATATGGACTCGGCACGCCCTTTGTAATGAAACTCGATCCCGACTTTAACCTTCTCTATTCGTCTTTTCTGGGGGGCAGCACCTGTTCATCGACATCGAAAGCCATTGCGGCGGATAACAGCGGAAACGCCTATGTGACAGGTTATACAGGGTACGGCGATGCCGGTGCCCCCGATTTTCCCGTAAAGAACGCCTATATGACCGCCCCGGCGGGTGATATTGCAAGGGAAGACGCATGGGTTGCAAAGTTCAACACCACCCTTGCCGGAGAAGATAGCCTCGTATGGTCTACCTATCTTGGGGGCAATCACCGAGATATGGGCACCGGGATCGCTATAGACAGCGTCGGCAATGTCTATGTTTCGGGGCTCACCAAATCCACCGACTTTCCCACGGCCAATGCATACATCAGCACACTAGGCACCGGCTGCTACTGGGCGTTTCTATCCAAATTCAGCACGGATGGGGCCTCTATCCTCTACTCAACTTACATAACCGATGCCTACGAATTTTTTGATTCCGCTCAAGTTCCGGACGTGAAGGTTGCCGCCCAGGACGGCCAGGCTTACCTGACCGGAGGATCGGCAACCTGGGAATTCCCGATCCGTAACGGCTATCAGCAATGGGCTGATGTTTCTCCGGGGTATCCAGCCTGGCTGATTCGGTTCAACACCAACGCCTCGGGCGATGCCAGCCTGGTGTATGGCACCTACATTGGCTCGGTAGGAGCGAGCAGTTCCGGAATCGATATTGCGGCCGACAGGACCGGCAATGCCTATATCACCGGCACGACGGTTGGGGGGTTCCCTCTGCGCGGCTACCGGGCGCCTGAAGTCTCCGGCGGCAAGGATACTTTCCTCGCCATGATTGACACAAACCGTATTGGGGATGCGAGCCTCGTCTGGTCCACCTATCTGGGCGGAACCGATAATGAAAACGTGACAGGGTTGGCGCTTGGAACGCACCTTGCCCTTGTTGGCTACACCAGATCGGCCGATCTTCCCGTCACGCCGGATGCATTCCAGCCTTCGCATGCAAATGTGGAAAATGACGACGCATTCGTCATAAAGTGGAGCAACCCGATTGATATCGCCATGCCGACGCCTGCCACTCCCTCCATTTTCTACATCCCCCGTCTGCAGTACTCGATACTGCGGCCATTTCCCTCGAGCAGCGTTCCACTTTCCGCGATGAGCGCCTACGGAGGGCATCTAAAGTTCCAGGCAACCCTGCCGAGGTTTTCCACTCCGGTGAATGTCTATCTCGGGATTTCGTGGGGAGATAAGCCTTCCTACGGCACGGAGCAGGTGTCCGCGCTCGGACCGAATCTCCACTTCGTGGATGCCTACGGTAAGATTCAACCCGCAACTCAGGGAAAGCCGATCTGGCAGGCAAGGATCAGCAAAGTCGTGGACCGCCTGGTTTCGCTGGATATCGCGGGATTGACGGTCGATTCCGAAAACCTGAACGTGTTCATCATGGTCGAGCCGGCAACCCTGCAGACATATGCCAGGACCGTCCCTTACCATGCATGGATGGCGCGGATACCCCTTGCTAAAGAGCAGTGCGAGAAGGTCGTTGCCTCGCTGGAGAGCCTGATGAACACCCAGGGAAAGAATCCGTATATCTCGAACGCGGTTGCCTATCTTAAGAGCAGCCTCGATCCGAAGTACTGGTCGAATTCCTGGACGCCCGAATACCTGCAGGTTTTCATCTATCATCAACAGGCTGTTTCCGAGCTTATGAAAAGTGGTGTGGTTAGCCAGACTGTGACCCAGGCTGTAAGCAGCATTCGCGAGGCCGATTACACCATGGCTACTGACGCCGTAGTGAATGCAGTCGAAATGAAGGCGAACCCCCAGAACATCCTCAAGGCACGAAACCTGATGGCGCAGGTCCAAAAAGCGCTGACTGCCAAAAACTTTTCCCAGGCCATCAATCTTTACGGACAAGCCTGGACCCAGGCCGACGGAGCCTTGCAGGTGGTTTCCTTATCGAATATAGCCAAATAAAGTAAACTCAAAGAAATTTCATCACCGAGGCGGGATCCTAATTGATCCCGCCGTTCTTGTTTCATATTCCGAATTATTAGGCTTCAGAGCGGCCCCGCCACTAGTTGCAATTTTCCAGATTTCCTAAGAACATGCTCGTTCAGACAATTGATTAGTTCTTCCTTTCCTGCAAAAGCCTTCCCAGAAAAGCTCGCCTTTAGGCACAGTCCGACCGAGTGAAATCGTTCCTTATTAAGATGTATGTATTTCAATACACTAGTGGTCACAAAAGCAGACATTTTATCTAGAGCATAGAATAACGATCTGGAGCCAAGAAGATGATGAGGCACAGCACAAACACTTGTAGTTATTAGTAGATCTTAATTTATTAATAATAATTAATCCGATCTTTTTTTGGACAGGCATGCAAGTTGCTCAAAAGTCAATTCCGAAAACTTGGGAGGACAGGGAACGGCTCAACAGCAGATCCCTTTATCTTACAATTGGGGTGGGTGTCCAAAAGAGTTGGTTTGCGCCTGCCTTGAAAGACTTAACCCTTCGCGGGCTGGAAAGGAGAGGAAAACTTCATCGATCTAGTATTGCCCGTCTGTAGAGAAACCTGAAAAGAAAGGAAGATTCAAATGAAAGTTAGAAACCAACTGATCGTGCTCATGGTAATGTTAATTCTCTCGACTCTGTACGGCATTGCTGCCGCTCGTTCAGACGGAAGTTACGGTTGCGATTGCAGTTCGTGCCATTCCGGAAGGGCGGATCAATGCGCTCCCGTCAATCAGTCGCCCGTGGCCAACGCCGGTCCTGACCAGTCGGTGATCGAAGGCTCATCGGTTGCGCTCAGTGGAGCAAGTTCGAGCGACCCTGACGGCAGCATTGCCTCCTACTCATGGGCACAAACAGCTGGAACAGCTGTTACACTGTCAGACCCTGCAGCCGCTAATCCCACCTTCACCGCACCCAGTGCGGGCACAAGCGGAATCGCGCTCACCTTCCAACTCACGGTGACCGACAATGGTGGCCTGACAGCAACGGATAGCTGCATCGTCAATGTGACCCCCACGGTAGCTCCTCCGGCAAATCAGCCGCCGGTAGCCAATGCTGGCCCCGATCAAACAGTGGACTCCAATGCTGCGGTGGTGCTGGACGCTTCAGCTTCAACAGATCCTGATGACGGAATAGCGTCTTACCTTTGGGGACAGACCGAAGGACCCGCCGTGACACTTTCCGACACCGCCGGAGTAAATCCGACCTTTACGGCGCCTGATGGCGGAACGACTGGAGTATCCGTAACCTTGCAGCTCACGGTAACCGATGTGGGCGGGTTGCAGTCCACCGATACCTGCATCATCAATATAAACCCGAGCACCGTCCCCACTACAAATCTTCCGCCGGTAGCGGACGCGGGGCCGGATCAAAAGGTGGCTTCCCGTGCAACTGTTACGCTCGACGGTTCCAATTCGAGTGATCCCGATGATGGAATAGCATCATACCAGTGGAAGCAGACAAGAGGGCCTGCCGTGACCCTTTCCAGCAGCACGGACGCCAGCCCCACTTTCGTTGCTCCCAAGGTGCGGGATTCAAAATCGCTTTCATTCAAGCTGACGGTGACTGACAAGGGAGGAATGAAATCTTCCGATACCTGTAATGTGAAGATCACCGCAGAGAAGAAAGAACACGAGAAAGATCGTCATGATGATGGTGATCATCATAATGATGAAGATGATTAGCCTTGGATCTTAACAAACTGGTTGGGGGAGGATCATAATCCTCCCCTTGGGCGGGATCCTAGCTGATCCCGCCATTCTTTTTTTTGCGTCCGCCAGGGTGCACTCACGGTACTCGGCCAATGTCTTTAACTGGTCGTGCTGTCAGCAAGAGGGAAGTTAGATGATGACATTATGTCGAATCCCTCTTGTTCCCCATGGCAGCAAAAAAGACACTGCCCAGGCCACCCGCCAACCCTCGCAATCTCGAATTAAAATGGGCATGGCCGAGGCCATGCCCATCATCACGCGTCACAAAGGCGAAATTACATTACTGAGTGCCATACGTCTGCAGCAAATCTAGAAATCTAGTGTTTTGTTCTTTTGGCCTTGCCGCCATCCCTTTCTCTTAGCCAGCTTATAACCTTGGGGATCAATTCCTTCTGGCTTTTCGAGCTTACGAAGATGCCGATATGGCCGGTGTCAAGGCAGATATCTTGTGCATCCAGGCTGCCGACTTTGCTGGTTAGGGCATCACATGCCTCGGGCGGCACCAGGTGATCGTATTTGCCGTAAATATTAAGGAGCGGCATGGTCAGGTTTTTGAGATCGACCACTTGCCCGTCCAGTTCCATCTTGCTTTGGATCAGGAGGTTTTTCTTGTAGCAATCATCGATAAACTGTCGGATTGTCTCGCCGGGGACATCCGGGCTGTCGAAAATCCATTTTTCCATCCGTATGAAGTTCTCGATGAATTCCTTGTTGTCAATGTGTTCGAAATAATTCATGTATTTATCAATGACAAGCCGCGCCGGATTCAGGAGCAAAAACCCTATATTCAGCAGGTCCCCCGGCACGTTGCCGAATGCGTCAACTACATGGTCCAGGTTGAGGTCCCTGGTCCAGATATGCAGAAGTCCCTTGCTGGTTTCGAAGTTGCTAGGGGTTACGGTTGTAATCAGGTTTTTCACCTTTTCCGGGTGCAGGGCGGAATACATCACCGAAAAAGTTCCGCCCATGCAGATGCCCATAATGTTGATTTTATCTACATTATGGCGCTTGCGGACGAAATCGACGACGTTATCCATGTATCCATTGACATGGTCGTCGATTGTCAGGAATCGGTCCTTCCGGGTGGGGTAGCCCCAGTCGACCATGTAGAGATCGATTCCCTCCTTTAGGAGGTTTTGGACGACGCTTCTGCCAGGCTGAAGATCGAGCATGGTTTCCCTGTTTATAAGGGCGTAGATTACCAGCAGAGGGGTGGTGATCCGGTTCTCCGGGTTAGCCGGCTTGTAGTACTTGAGCTTAACCCTGTCTTCCTGGTAGACGATTTCACAGGGAGTGGTGGCGATTTCCGTATCAAGGGGTCCGAGCAGAACATCTCGCGATTTGAAGATTCGTTCACGGGATTTTTCAAGGCCCTCGACAAAAACCTTCAACAGACTTTCGGGGTAAGATGCTTGAGAACTCATTAGGCATTCGGCTCCTGTTGGGCGGCTTTTTTCATCAATCCCTTCACCATCTTTTTCAGCGTGTATAGTTCCTTATAAACCTCATCCATCTCCTTGTTGGTTGGAACGGGCAGAAACTGCATCAAGTCGGCCATGATCTCATTTCGCGAAACCCTGAATCCTGAAGCCTCATCGACCAGCCGGGCAAGAGCCTTGTTCCACTCAGGGGACTGGAACAACTCCATGTAATGGCCCTCGAGCGTCTTTATCCAAAGCCCGTAATACTGCTTTAGGTCCTTTGAGGAATCGTCCTCCCGCGACTGGTCCAGTTTATCGCGCATCTCTTTTAGCGATGTTTCCATAGGGCGGCAGAGCAGGTAATGAAATTCGCCTACGGCCGCCTGGTACAAATTGAACCTGTCCAGAAGCTGATTCATTTTTTCCTGGTGAAACCTTGTCAGCCCCACCTGCGGGACATTGAGCAGCGGCCGGATCTCCTTTTCATGGAATTCCATCCACATCCGGAAAATGTCCTGGTGGCAGCCCGAATCAGCTCCTTGACCGTTGCCGCTGGAGGCTTTTATACGCTCCTGGAAGCGCAGGAACCCATCAATGAGGGACCTGGCGCCCTCGACCGCGACTTCACTGAAAGAGGGAGAACTCCCAAGCGATTGCATTGCTTCTGGCGAAAATGCTCCCGTAAAGAGGTTCTTCCATGCGGCAGCGGCAGTCTCGTTCTGCTCGCGCGCCATTGCTGCCTTAGTGAAGGCGGTCGCTGTCTCCTGCCAGGCTTTGGCGGAGGATTGCCAAAAATCGGAAACCGACCTTGTCAAATCGGCCCAGGCTGAAAATGGATCGTTCCACGCTTGACGATTATCATTCATATTTGCCTCTGGAGTTTGAAGATGAACATTATGATGAATATCGGCATTGAGTTAGCGAGATAAAAGGAATAAATCGCAAAAAGGCGAGGTGGGGCCTTACCCCTCGACGTTTGCACACAATTTCTAAAAAAGTACGCAACCTTGTGTGTTACTAACTAATACCGGAGCTTAGAAACCTAAATGGGTAAAAGACCGTATTTTTAACCTACTTACGTTCACGGGCGCTGAAACAGCCCTGGATAACCAGCAGAAGTTTGAAATTCATCGAGGCATCAACACAAAATATTCGCTTGCAAAAAATCACACTCGTAATTCCACTCCAACAAAATACCTTTTAAGAAGGCATTATAAAGCAAATTTAAGGCACGGGCCCAAAAATATTGCTGCACCGCGGAAAGCTTGTGCAAAGTGTCTCATGAGACAGCTTTGTCTCAGGTTGCAACCTGATACAGTTTTTCTCCTCACCAAACCGCACCATTTGCCGCTTTATGCCCTTAAAGAACTTCGAAAAACGTTTCACCGGGTTAGCATTGAGTGTCTCACCGGTTGTCTCAAATTACTTGGGAAAATAGAACGGCAACAGCTCGCGATGTCGCGTAACCAGGTATAATCACTGATTATTCGTGTCTTACATGCATCTCATTCATGTTTGGTACGGCTCTTGCCTTAGTGCAGGTCAAAACCGTTTCGAGGAGTTGCCGGATGAAACAATGCGATGAAATTCTGGAAAGGACTCTGCGGCTTGCGGAACTCATGGCCGAGACAGCCGATCTTGGCGACGGAGCCAGGGAGGACGTCGGCTGCGGAGTGCTTTACGGATTTCTCAGGGACTCGGCCTTCAAACTCAGGAAGTTGGCCAAAGAGGAAAAGGAGGCACATATCGCGAAATCCGGTCGCTCAAAACGGACAGGCAAGCAGGTTGGGGCGGTGGGACCTGGTTTGGGTTCACCAATTAAGTCAAGAAAAGATGCTCTTAGAGGATAACCGGGAGAAAACAAATGGAAAGCAAGACCGAACGCAACCTCATTCAGGCATTCGCAGGCGAATCTCAGGCAAACAGGAAATATCTCGCATTTGCAAAACAGGCGGATAAAGAGGGCTACAAACAGGTCGCCAAGCTTTTCAGGGCCGTTGCCGAGGCTGAAACAATTCACGCCCTCTCTCACCTGAATGTAGTGGGAAAGGTCGGCACCACCGAAGAAAACCTCAGGGCTGCAATCGCCGGGGAAACTTTCGAATTTATCGAGATGTATCCACCGATGATCGAGCTGGCCAGGCAGGAAGAAAATAAGGCGGCCCAGCGCAGTTTCGCTTATGCTAATGCAGTAGAGGCGGTGCACGCCACTCTCTATAAAAAAGCCATGGAAGAGATGGGCAATCTCGGTGAGACCGATTACCACGTCTGCTCGGTTTGCGGCTTCACTTGCGGCGGAGAGGCTCCAGGTGAATGCCCGATCTGCGGTGCGGGCCAAAAGGCATTTTTAAAGGTGGATTAAGATCCGATCCGGGGATGGCAACTGCACAAACTTACTTCAGGAATTTGGGCGTATTACTTAAAGCCCCGACCCTCTGGAAAAGTTAGACGGAATGATTACGATGTGGGGCGAGGATTTTCGAGCCAGGCCTTCAGCTCCGGCGGGCTGACAGCAGGCTGGAAAGCCTGCCCCACCTGGGCCTGAGGCAGCCTGCCGGAGAGCTTCCACCTAGTTCAACGATTCAATGAGTTGATGTCAGAGAAGAAAAGGAGAGTGTGCCAATGGACACCCTGATGCTATCTCGACTACAGTTCGCATCGGCTACATTTTTCCATTTCCTGTTCGTGCCCCTGACTCTGGGGCTGTCCATGCTGATCGCGATAATGGAAACCATCTACGTCAGAACGGGAGATGAGGACTACAGGAATATGGCAAAGTTCTGGGGAAAGATTTTTCTCATCAACTTTGCTATCGGCGTGGTTACCGGAATCACACTCGAATTCCAGTTCGGGACCAACTGGTCGAAATATTCCGAGTACGTGGGAGATATTTTCGGATCGCTGCTGGCAATCGAGGCGACGGTATCCTTTTTCCTTGAATCCTCCTTCATAGCCGTCTGGGCCTTCGGCTGGAATCGGCTCTCCCCAAAGGCCCATGCCATAACGATATGGCTGGTGGCCCTGGGTTCGAGTGTTTCGGCCATATGGATCCTCATCGCCAATTCGTTTATGCAGCACCCCGTGGGGTTTGCCATCAGAAACGGAAGGGCCGAACTTACAGATTTTCTGGCTGTAATATTCCAGCCCTTTGCCTGGTTCACCATTTCCCATACGCTTGCGGCCGCATACATTCTGGGCTCTTTTTTCGTTATGGGCGTAAGCGCCTGGCATCTTTTGAGAAAACAGCATGTCACATTCTTTTCAAAGTCTTTCAGGCTGGCGGTAACTTTCGGACTCATTTTCGCGATAGTTGAAATCGTCCAGGGGCACATGAATGGTGCGGTTGTAGCTAAATATCAGCCGGCAAAGCTCGCTGCCATGGAATCTTTCTGGAATACCCAGACTAATGCGCCCCAATTCCTGTTTGTAGTCCCAGACCCGCAAAATGAGCGCAATCTGATCGAGTTCGGCGAAATTCCAGGAGGCCTTAGCACGCTTGCCTTTCACGATTCAAAAGCCGAAGTAAAAGGCCTCAAGAGTTTTCCGCCTTCCGAGCGGCCCTCTGTATGGATGCCTTTTATAGGGTTCAGAGTAATGATGGGGCTTGGCTTCTTTTTCCTGTTTCTGACCAGCTTCGCCTGGGCATCCAGAAAATACATCACGGAAAAGCCGCTGCTGTTAAAAGTCCTCGTCTATTCGATCCCACTGCCGTATCTCGCCTGCGAAATGGGCTGGATGCTCACCGAAGTGGGACGGCAGCCCTGGGTGGTCTACGGGATGATGAAAACCGAACAGGCGGTATCTCCGATAGCCGCTTCTCAGGTAGGGATTTCTCTTGCCGCCTTTATAGCGGTATATACCTTCCTTGGCCTGGTCGCCTTCTACCTGATAGCGCGTCATGCCCGCAGAGGGCCTGAACTCGAAACTGCGCCCGGTGGCGCGACGGCAGCGGAGGTGGAATATGCTTGAGACGATCTGGTTTGCACTATGGGGAATTCTCTGGGCGGCCTACTTCGCCCTGGATGGCTTCGATTTTGGAATCGGCACCCTCATGCCCTTCATAGCGAAGGATGAAGCCGAACGGCGCGCAATATACAAGAGCATGGGGCCTTACTGGAACGGTAACGAGGTCTGGCTGATAACGGCAGGCGGAGTAACCTTTGCCGCATTCCCCAAGACCTACGCCGTGATGTTTAGCAGCCTCTATTCGGCGCTTCTCCTGATCCTTTTCGCGCTTATCGTGCGCGGGGTCGCCATGGAGTTCCGATCGAACTTCGAAAGCAGTGGATGGAAAAGATTCTGGGATTTTGGCCTTTGGATAGGCAACTTCGCCCCGGGGCTCCTTTTTGGTGTGGCCTTCGCAAATCTTTTCCGCGGCATACTGATCGACGGACAGGGAGTTTACCAGGGAAGCCTGTTTTCGCTTCTGAACGTCTACGGCCTGATGGGGGGCATTCTTTTCGTCCTGATTTTCCTGGTACACGGCTCTATCTGGCTCACAATCAAATCCGGAGGAGACCTCAGGAAAAGAGCCGGCCTGGTTGCCGCCCGAATCTGGTTTGTGCTTGCCGCAATGGCCGTTATTTTTCTCGCCGCCACCTGGTTCAGCACTAAACTGTATGACAATTACCTGAAAACGCCGGGACTTGCGGTAATTCCCCTGGCAGCCGTTGCCGCGCTTTTTGCCATACGTTTCTTCATCGCTAAATCAGAGTGGCTGAAAGCCTGGTTCTCATCGGCGATTTTCATCATCGCTGTAACACTTTTCGGGGTTACCGGGCTTTACCCAAATATGCTCATATCGAGTATAAATCCGGCGTTCAGCCTCACCGCTTTCAATTCAGCCTCCAGCACTCTGACCCTCAAGATCATGCTGGGTGTGGCGCTGGTTTTCGTACCAGTTGTCATCGCCTACCAGGTTTGGGTATACAGATTTTTTGCCAAAGAAAGCACTCCAGAAGTTGCTGCAGCTGGACAGGGCGCGGTTGGAGCCATCAAGGCGCGGACGGCAAGTGGTTTAAAGGCTGGATAAACGGCTTCAATGCTGGACTGGACTGGAAATTGAAAAAAGGCGGGGGAGCTGCTTAAAAGCCGTTCCCCCGCTTCTTTGTGCTCACTGGGTTCAAAGGTTTAGACGCGTGTCTTCGGGTGCGCTTATTTTCAGTACTCTACTGTTCGCGCTTTACGCTCTCGATCACCACGGGCTTTGAGGGGACATCCTGGAACATTGAGACCCTGGTAGTCGGGACTTTTTTTATCTTGTTTACCACATCCATACCATCTATCACTTTGCCGAAAACGGCGTAGCCAAATCCCGGCGGCGTTTCGTCCCTATGGTTCAAAGAGACGTTATTCACGACGTTTATGAAGAACTGCGAGGTTGCGCTGTTGACCTCATTTGTGCGTGCCATTGCAATTGTGCCGACGTCGTTCTGCAGTTCCTTGGCCGCTTCATTCTTTATAGGTGGATGCGGTGATTTCTGCTTCATTTCCGGGGTGAATCCGCCGCCCTGGATCATGAAATTATCAATTACCCGGTGAAAAATCGTCCCATCGTAGAAGCCCTCGTCCACGTACTCAAGGAAGTTCTTTACGGTTGCCGGTGCCTTATCGGCCCAAAGTTCGATTTTAATGGTCCCTTCCGAGGTCTTCATTACCACGACTGGATTTTTTGATTTCTCCACTGCCTGCTCCTCAGCGGCCCTGGCGCTGTTTTGTATTGTCAGGGCGCAGCAAAAAGTTAACGCCAATAAAAATGCTTTGCTCAGCATGTCTCGATGACTCCTTCAAAGATCAAAGTTTTTGAGGAAGTTGACTTCCGACCAGCGCTCCTACATACTCCAATTTAGTTACAAATTCCATGTTGCAATGAAACGGCGCCAAATCTTTATGGTTTCGGATCGCCTGGTTTAAACTTCGGGGTTCGAGGAATTTAATGACAAACCAATTTAGCGCAAGCGGCCGGGGAAAGGATTTCGCCATGGAAGCAGCCGGCCGGTTTTGTGATTGCCCGATAGCCGATGTCAGCGAATTCGGCAGGGGTAACGTAAATGACACCTTTTTGGTCAGGCCGGCGGAAGAGGGCAAGCCTTTTATTCTCCAGCGGCTGAACAGGCATGTATTCCGGCAGCCCGAACTCGTGATGCGCAATCTCCGCATCTTTTCCGATCACGTCCTGAATCGCATGGAAAACTTTCCACTAGGTGAGGGTAGGCGCTGGGAAATTTCCCGCATAATCCTCACCACTGATTTAAAGGATCACTGGATTGATCCTTTCGGGTCTTTCTGGCGGGCCATGAGCTTTATCGAGGGCGCGGAGTCAATCGACTCAGTTCAAGACGAGGAGCATGCACGGGAAGTTGGTTGGGCGCTCGGAACTTTTCATTCTCTCATCCGAGACCTGCCGGCGGAAAAGCTCTCCGATACACTCGAAGGCTTCCATGTAACACCGCTGTACCTTCAACGGTATGATGAAGTCCTGGCGGGGTCAAAACCGGGTGCATCTCCCGAAATCCTCTTCTGTTATGATTTTATAAATTCCCGCAGGGACCTGGCGCAAGTTCTGGAATCTGCACGAGCACAGGGCATGTTTGGTTTGCGTCCTATCCACGGCGACCCAAAGGCCAATAACATACTGATTGATACAACGACCCGGCGGGCGATTGCCATGATCGATCTCGACACAGTCAAGCCCGGCCTCATTCACTATGACATCGGAGATTGCCTGCGGTCGTCATGCAACCCCGCGGGAGAAGATGCCGTCGATGGTGAAGCGCGATTCGACCTCGATCTGTGCCGGGCAGTTCTTCGGGGCTATTTTTCGTCTGCCGGTGAATATCTCACCCCCGTGGAGCGAGAATATATTTTCGATGCCGCACGCCTGATTGCTTTCGAACTAGGTTTGAGATTCTTCACCGATTACCTGGTGGGAAACCTCTACTTCAAAGTGGCCTACGAGGGGCATAACCTTGCGAGGGCACTCGTCCAGTTCCGGCTGGCGGCAAGTATCGAATCACAGGAAAGCGCAATTCGCCGAATAATAAAGGAGTTGGGGTGAGCGGCCGTGCGTTTTTGATCGAGCCTTTTCCCGGTTCGGACCATACCTCTGGACTTGAAATCCGCTGCACCGCGGATCGGCTTAAAAGTAAACTGTCGGTTTCATGGGAACTGGCCGGCAGTAGAGCTTCGGCTGTCATTCCGCCTCCGGCCGAGGTCCCGCTCCGTAGAGATGGCCTGTGGCAAGATACCTGCTTCGAGATTTTTCTGGCCCAAAGAGGTTTAAAAAATTACTGGGAATTCAACGTCTCACCCTCCGGCGACTGGAACGTATACCGCTTCGATTCATACCGGGAGGGCATGCGTGAGGAGGAGGCATTTTCGACACTTCCGATCCGGATAGGTGATGATGGTGGTTTCCATTCAATGTCGCTCGAAATCGACCTTGAAAAGATTCTGCCTCACGCTGCACAACTGGAGGCGGTACTGAGCGCGGTTATTCGAAGCCCGAAAGGCGCACTCTCATACTGGTCCCTTTCGCACACGGGGCCGCGGCCGGATTTTCACAGGCGTGACGGTTTCCTGATACGAATTTAAAGGAGGACAAATGCTGGCTGGCTCGTGCTGAAAAGGGGCTATCCGCCGCTTTGATATACAGTTTTTTCCTGATAAGCGGTTAGAATCTTACTGGATATTTGCCCTGAACTGTTACGGGTTTGTAGCCAAAAAGAGCATTCAGGTGATGCAGGAATGCATGGGATCCTTCCTTCGTCCACGCCTCGGTTACCGATTTATCCACTCCCTTGTAGAACTCCATCATCTCGTCGATCGTCAGAGGTTTTGGGCGGCCGTCGTTTGCGTACTGCTCTATCAGATCGAGCCACGTCTCGCTTACGCCCATTATGAACCATGGCCATGATCTCTGCAGTGGTTTTGACCAGGCTTGGTCGCTGGTGTCCTCGACATGGGGCTTGGCGATCTTCTTTGTATCATCATAGGAAACCTTCAAAACTACGCCGGTGGTTTTCAGCTCTTCGAGCACTATGCTGGAATCCATGGCGCCAAAGGCCCTGCGCGCAACATCAGGGGGGGAGTATACTATCAAGGTGAACCGGTGTCCTGAGGCATCCGGGGCTGCCCTCCTATGGAAGCGCCATAGGAGGATTTCTTTTTTGAATTCTTCGAGGACTGGTGCCGCCACTTTGTGGGCTATCATCGAATCGATATACCACAATGGCTCTTCGTCTTGGTTCCAGCGAATTCTGAAAGATGCATACCACCAGCCGGGCTTTTCGGATTCCAGATTATGAGTTGCCAGGGGATGAGCAAGCCGAAATCCGGGGGCGCAGCCAGTCAGTAAAACGGCAAAACAGGCAGCTGCAAAGAAAAAGCAGCGTAGAGCGCGAAGTGAATACGTTTTCTGCCGCGGGATGCTCATAGGTTCATCACCATCACAAGCTCGTAGACGATAAGCACCAGGTAAAGCAACGGGAAGACCGCCAGCAGTGCGGCCGTCTTTACCTTACCCCTCAGGAAATAGACGTTTTTCAGGACCAGCAGAACGAGAAGGCCAACCGAAGTGAGGACCCACTTTACAAGGATGAATGCAGTCGGGCCAATTTCCAAAAAGAAGTCCATTATGGGATTAAGTTCCCGGAAATTTGCGTCGAGCAGCCTGAGTGTCAGGAACGCGTCGATCAGCGAGAGCAGCATGGTTGAAAGCAGCAGGGAGACTACAAGAGGGCTGTAGAGGTCGACAAAATAGTGCCTCTTCCTGTCCTCCTTTCGGCGGTAATGCTTTCTTGCACCAAAGAGGCTGCTGAGTGTAAATGGTGAAGTCGGTCTTTCGCGCCTGTCCTTGCCCGAGCGTCTCTCATTAAAAGGCTCGCTGTTATCGGCTCTTTCCATCTGGTCTTTCTATGTTTCTGTAGTTTTATGCCTGTGGGGGACAGTGCAATGCTCTGTAGACATAGATATTTATCGGCTAATCACTGCGGGAGCATAAATCCAAAACCGATACAGGGAGTTGTTGACGGGATTTCATATGGGCGGGGTTTGCCTGTCAGGTATTCGGCCTTTTCATTTCGAGATGAATAACGCCGTCCAGGATGCCCAACTGCGCCTGGCTATCGACTATGATTGAATGGAGCTTGAAAAGGCCTTTCGCATCCTGCCTCAAACCGGATCTTGATACAATCGTGCCGACCCGGATCTTCTCCAGCCGAATGAATTCATTTGGTGGTATCTGTACTGACCTGGTACCCGGATCATGAACGATGAACACGTTCGGGTCTTCCTGCCCGTTCTTATCCAATCCGTAGCCGGCCAGAGTGACCCAATGACCTCCCACCCGCAGATACTCTCGTTTTTCGGGTGAAAAGCGGTACCACCCCACATTCAGCCATACAGCGGAGTCGCCTTCAAGGCCGGCCTTTATCCATTCGGGTTGGGGGGTTTTGATTCCAGACTGAAACCGGCGCGGCACATTGCGCCATCCCTGGTATGAAAGCTCCTTGTAATCGTAGCCGCAATCATGGAGGTATTTTGCGACTCCCTCAATGAGGCTGGCCGGGGAGGTGCCCCACTCAGAGCTAGTATCCATGTATTGCGGGGAGGCGATAAGCTTTGTAAGCTCCACATGGATATCGAAGGGTTCCTTTGCGCGGGGTAGCAGATTGCCGTAGCCATTACCGCCAAGCCAGAACAAGGAATTCGAGACGGCGCATGGCCCGCAGAAAGCCGACCCTCCATCGGGAAATTGCGCACTCGGGTCGGTTTGGGCAATATCGGGTATGGAATCGATCCTGTCGGTGTAAGGGGCGCAAATCGCCGATTCGACGAGCAAGAATGACATTAGAATAGTTAACCAGGCTATAAAGCGCATTTTTCGCCAATATCCCTGTAAAATGAGAAGGTATTGGGAAAATGGAATAACATCAAAGCAAGGCTATTTCAAGGATAACATTTATTTGGCAGGACGCTTTCTCGAGAGCCCTTTTCTTGTGTGCAACAGTTCGACAAGTTCCTCTTCTTCAAATTGCAGCAGCGGGTACGATACCGGCCTACCAAGATAGTTTTCCACAATCATTTGACCTTTTTTGATCTCGCGAACCATCTCAGGAATAAGAGCCGTTTTGCCGTGGCCGCCCGGCAGGTCGATTACAAAATGGGGGATTGCCAGGCCTGATATGTGGTTTCGAAGCTTTCGCAAGATCCGCAAACCTGCTGAAACAGGGGTTCGAAAATGGGCGGTCCCGCGCGTAAGGTCCATTTGCATCAGGTAATATGGGCGAACTCGGATTTCGAGCAGATGATGAAAAAGCTCGCCAAGGATAGACTCGTTGTCGTTTACCTCTTTTAGCAGCACGGTCTGGCTACCCAACGGAACACCGGCATCGGCCAGCAGCCTGCAAGCGTTTTCTGCCTCGGGACTGAGTTCCGAGGGGTGATTGCAGTGGATATTCACATAAATGGGGTGGTGCCTGGAGAGTAGGGCGGCAAGTTCGGGCGTAACCAGTTCGGGCATGGCACAGGGAACGCGCGTGCCTATCCTGACTATCCGCACATGCGGTATCTGTCGCAGCTTTAACAGGATTTCGGCAAGTTCGGGCAGCGGCAGAAGCAGGGGATCTCCGCCCGAGAGGAGTACGTCCTGTATTGCCGTGTTTCCGGCGATGAAGTGAAGGGCAGAGCCGTGGCCGGGCATCTGAGCAGGTCCATCCGCGTTACAATGAGAGATAGCGGCTCCGCGCCATTTCCTCTTGCGGGTGCAAAACCGGCAATGGACCGCGCATCGATTGGAAACAAGCCAGAGCACCCGGTTGGGATACCTGTGAACCAAATTCGGGACAGGCGAGAGGTTTTCTTCAGCCAGGGGATCTTCGAGCCCGGAGAGATCCGAAAGCTCGCGGACATCCGGCACGAACTGCCTCCAGACAGGATCGCCAATCCGGTGTATCAGACGTTCGAAATGACCGCTAAGCCTGAATGGGTGTTCCCGGACAACTGCTTCGAGAGGGCCGGCGTCCAGGGACCACTTTTGGGCAAAATCGGCAAATTGAATCACTAAACCATCCTGTACTGGAAAGGGCCATTCACCGCAGAGGATGCAGAGATCGCGGAGGATGCGGGGAAATATTATTACACGCTCTTCTCAGCGCTCTCCGCGTGCTCTGCGGTGAGTTATAACTTGTTCCCGCCTTCGGTCTCAGGGTACACTGCGACCCGGGGCAGATCATCCAGAATCCACCGATTGGGAAATAATGGCAAACTGGCTTTCGATATACACCAACAGGCGCGTCCTTGGCCTTCTTGGCCTTGGCTTCTCGTCAGGGCTTCCACTTGCCCTCACACGTTCGACGCTCCAAGCCTGGCTCATGACCGAGAAGGTCGATCTGAGCATTGTTGGCCTGTTTTCTCTGGTCGGACTTCCTTACGTTCTCAAGGTACTCTGGGCCCCGTTGATGGACCGGTTCACGCCTCCGTGGCTCGGGAGGCGGCGAGGCTGGATTATAGCACTGCAAATCATGCTGGTCATCAGCATCTTCTCGCTGGGCCGATCCTCGCCCGGTTCGTTTCCCATGCTCGCGGCGTGCATAGCACTTTTTACCGCATTCCTCAGCGCGAGCCAGGACATAGCCATAGACGCTTACCGCGCGGACGTGCTTCGCGAAAAAGAACTGGGGCCGGGGGCAGCAACCGGAGTGGTCGGCTACCGGTTTGCCATGCTGGTATCGGGTGCCGTCGCGCTGATACTCTCCGATCATATTCCCTGGGAATCCGTTTACACTCTGATCGCGGGAGTAATGCTGGTCTGCGTTGTATTTACCCTCGCGGCGCCTGAGCCCGAGGTCAAGGTCGTTCCCCCACGAAGCCTCGGGGAAGCCGTCTGGGGTCCTCTATCTGCCTACTTCAAACGCGCCGGCGCAATTGAAATGCTCGTTTTCATAATGTTGTACAAGCTCGGATACGACCTGGCGGGTGCTATGACTACACCTTTCCTGCTCGATCTTGGTTTCTCACGATCAGACGTCGGGACGGTCAACAAGGCTTTCGGGCTAATTTCCTCAATCGCGGGCAGCCTCGCGGGAGGGGCGGTTGTCGCAAGGATCGGAATCAATAAATCTTTGTGGATTTTCGGAATTTTTCAGGCGCTCTCGAACCTTTCCTTCACCGGGGTGGCCCTGATAGGCAAGAGCTATCCGGCAATGGTTGCGGCAATCGGGATCGAGAACTTGTCGGGTGGGATGGGCAACGCCGCTTTTATAGCTTTCATGATGAGCCTTTGCGACAAGCGCTTCACGGCTACTCAGTACGCACTTCTTACCAGTTTCATGGCGGCAACGCCGATTCTTGCCGGCGCTCCCTCCGGAGCGATGGTACAGATGCTCGGATGGGCGCCGTTTTTCACCGTGAGCACGCTTGGCGCAATCCCGGGAATACTGCTCCTCACCCGTTTCGCTCCCTGGAACGGCAGCCGAAAAACCGCTCTGACCGACGCGGAGCGGATTTAGATTCCGTGAATCACTGCTGAACCAGCATATCCGCTATCCCGAGGACTATCCGCACGTAAACCTTGCTGTGGTTGTATTGCCAAATTACCTGTTCTTTATCCGAGGGAAATTTTGCATCGCACCAGCCGTATCCCCTGAGGTAATTGGCAGCACTGAAGATTGCATCATCGGGATTGAATAGATCGATCAGGCCGTCACCATTTCCGTCCGCCCCGAATTTAACCATGCTGCTTGGCAGAAACTGCGGCAGGCCGAATGCCCCCATTACCGAGCCTCTAAACGATGAAGCCTTGACCCCGTGGGTGTCCGCAAGTTTAAGGAGCGCCTCCAATTCCTTGTAGGCCCAGGCGGAACGGTCGAGCAGCTTGCGGTCGAAAGCCTCGCGGCCCCACTTTTCGCGGTCGCGGGGAGCAAGCATTTTCCAAATGTGGTCGCGGTTTTGTTTGCTTTCCATTATGGCAAATGTTGCAAATACCGGGAGAACCTGGGTCTTGCCGGTGTATGAGCCGAAATTGGTTTCCACCAGGAGTATTGCCGCGATGATTCCGGGTTCTACTCCATAGATGAGCCGGGCGCGTTCGAATGTTGCCTGGTGCGAGTCGATAAATGAACGTGCGGCAGCAATCCGTTCCGGTGCGAGGAAGTGGTCATAATTGGGGGGCTGACCCTCGCGGATTCGAAGCGTCGAGGCTACCAGCTTGTATATGGGAGCCGGGGCAGGGTGGAAGAGTTCGGAGACCTGCTCCCTGGAAAAACCGTCAGTTATCAGCTTTTGCTTAACGCCGGTGTAAAGGTCTTCAGATGCAGTCTGGGTGGTCTGCTTCACTTTGGCCGCACAGACCGGCGAGCCGGCCAGGATAACCACCGCCATTAATGCTAAAAGGGAAAGTTTTTGCGCGATCCCCCTTTCCCGGAATAGAAAATAACTTATTCTCATTTTGTAAAACCTTGTAGTACTGGATTTTAGTTTTGCCTTGCGATTTAGCGATGCGTTAATTATAGGTGAACAGCGCCTTTGGCGCAATCAGGAGCGCCAGGATCCATGCGAATCCGCCGCCGGTTTCGCTAAACCGCCGATCCTGGTTGGGTTTTGCTTCGCTCAACCCGACCTTCATTTAACTTCTTCTATTTAGCGGACATTGTCCACCAACTTTTACAGGTCAGATGCGAAAAAGCATTCCCGGTAAACCGGAGCCTGCCCCGCGCTCAAACCAGCGTAAGGCAGGTGCCATCGGCGAATACAAACGGCTGAGGGAGCAAATTTTTCATGCGATCTCAGGGATGCTCGACCTCGGCCTGAGCGATCCGCAATCTTGCATCGAGTTGAAGGAAAAGCTTGAAGCCAACACTTTCAACCTGGTGGTCGTCGGCCAATTCAAACGCGGTAAAACCTGTCTAATAAACGCCCTGCTTGGCGCAGACCTTCTGCCCGTCTCTGTGGTGCCTCTCACTTCAATCGTAACTGTCCTGGTTTATGGCAGGGAGTTGGCGGCAAAAGTTTATTTCGACGACGGCAGGATCATGGATATCCCAGTTGAATTCCTGCCTGAATATGTTACGGAGAGCGGAAATCCGCAAAATGAAAAGCAGGTTCGTGAAGTAGTCGTAATGTACCCATCACCATATCTCAAGGATGGTGTTCGTCTCATCGATACACCTGGGGTGGGATCGGTCTACGTCCACAACACGGACGTGGCCTACAAATACCTTCCCAAATCCGACGCGGCTCTTTTTTTACTTTCCGTGGACCAGCCCGCCGGCAGCGCTGAACTTGATTTTTTGATAGACGTGCGCGAATTTGCCGACAGGATCTTCTTCCTGCTAAACAAAATCGACTATCTCTCGGGCGACGAGGTCGCCCGGTCGCTGGAGTTCTCGAAGGCAGCCGTCGAAAAGATAATGGGGACAGAGATAAAGATATTTCCGGTTTCGGCGAAGCTCGCTCTTTCCGGAAAGATCAACGGAGCGCGGAGCCAACTCTCCAAAAGCGGACTTCCGGTTTTCTCGGAGGCGCTTGACCGGTTTCTCATGAATGAGAAGGGAAAGGTGCTGCTGGGCTCGGCCGCCCGCAACCTGCTCAGGACTCTGTCCGGCGCGAGGCTCGAAATTGAACTCGAGCTGAAGTCCCTCAGGACTCCCATCGAGCAGATCCGTGAGAAGATAAACTCATTCGAAAATAAGAAGGAAGAACTTTTGCGCGAAAGGCGGGAGTTCGAGACGCTATTCAACGCCGAACTCGAACGCCTGGTAGTCAGGGAACTGGAGAGCGATCTCGTAAAACTTAAAAGCAGCCTTGTTCCAAAAATGGACGTGGAATTTGGCCGGTTCTATGAAGAAAAAAAGTATTTGTCCCTTCGAGAACTCAATGACGCACTGGAAGCTTTTGTGCGGGAAGGAATCCAGCGCGAGTTTTCCACCTGGCGCGAAGGCGAGGATGAGCGGCTGTCCGAGTCCTTCGAGGGCATCTGCCGCCGCTTTGCTTCACAAGTTAATCAGGTGATTGACTCTCTTCTCGATTTCTCGTCCCAGCTCTTCTCAATTCCATTCGAACCGGTGGAAGCAGAATCACTGTGGTCCTCGGAATCAACCTTCCAGTACAAGCTCCGCGAAGAAGCTGTCGGCCTCGACATGCTGACCGAATCCCTCACGCAGGTATTCCCAGGCTATATCAGCGGCCGGTTTGAACGCCTGAGGGCATGGGCTTACCGTAAAGCCAACCGGTTTATTGTTGGCAACCGAAAACGTCACATGCTCGAAGCCATCGAAATGCATTCGGGAAGGCTGCGCTTCGACCTCACGGAACGTCTGAAAAAGAGCGCCGATGCATTCCGTTCGGAAATGATCCGAAAGATTGAAACGATCTCCGAGGGGATCTCAAAAGCCATTGAACGCGGCATGGATCTTCGCTTGCAGGGAGAAGAGCAGGCATTGAAGACCGAATCCGCCTTGGCAGAGAAAATATCGACTATCGAAAAAATCCGGATCGAGCTGAATTGCATACGCGAAGTCTCCGAAAAGCTGTAGCGGGTGATGGGTGACGGGTGATGGGTGACGGATGGCGGATTGAGGGGCGGGCGGACTGGAGTGAAAGAGGGCTAGCCTCTATTATGGTTCTCGCATTGATTTAAGATAATCTGGGGGCCTCAATTCAAACTGCGGGATTGATATAACTGTCTGCACCAATATAGAAGAGGCGCCGGGATTCCCGACGCCTCTACCTTTTCTAAAAAGCCGAAGTTGAATTAGTGGTGTTCATGCACGTAGAACGGCCATTTGTGGAAGAACCACTCGTTCCACAGAAGCGGAATGATCCACCAGAAGTTCCAGATCAGTGATTCGCCGTGGATGAACCTTTCGGCGAGAGTCCCGTGCATATGATGGTTTCCAAGTCCCCAGGCTCCGAAGTTGATATAGTAGAAGAAAATGTAGTTAATGACCGTGAGAACGAGAACGCCCAAAGTCCTGAACCAGAATGCTCCCCATGAATCCTTGTCCGACTGGATGCACATGTCATCGAAATAGTGGTGCCACTGGAGGAATGGGATCAGCGTGAAGCCGGCGATCTCGGCTGCGTGATACCAAAGGAAGCGCGTCGCGTTTCCTTTGTCGCTTGCAGGAAGGTGGTGAGTCACGTCGTCCATGTTCATCCAAAGTGCTGCAAGCTTAACACAAGCTAATGCAAGCATGTAGCCAAGCGCAACGTTGATAACGAAGGAAACCGCACCCTTCCACGGCTGGGGGAGGTTGATTGCGGTCCATGGCTTCATTCGCCAGACGTTTGGCGTCATGAAAAGAACTATGATCATCCATTCCCAGAACCCGAATACCCAGTGAACGTGTTTAGTCCCGGCAATATCGCCCCACCAGGGGGTGTTGAAGCCGTGTGAGGTCCCGAATGCGCTTCCCCAGATCATGCCCCAGAAAGGAACAATCAGGATGGTATAGAAGAAAAGGGTCAGCATCGTGGTCCAGCCAATCTCGGCAAAGCCTGCCTGGGGCTGTGTGAGATTGCTCGGACGAATTGGCCATTTGCCGAAAAGAATAGTAACGAATGGATAGGAATAAAAACCGATGAGTACAAAGCATACAACAGCTCTTTCAGCAAACCTCGCCGTTGGGGCCGTTATTGCCTCTAAAGTGAGTTTCTTGCCCTCGGGTCCCGGCAGCACAATATTGCCTGCGGCAGCCAGGGTTTCGAGATTCACCTGGCTAAGAAAATTGAATCCCAGACCAAGCACTCTGTAGAACACAACATGGATTACAAACCAGACGATTACCAGGTTGAAGATTGTTTCAATAATTCCCCGCCAAGGCTGACCGATATCCTGAAAGGGCCAGTCGCCAAGAAACATGTGCTGCCAAAGGCCCACCAAAATCATCATTGCCAGGTAGAGGACGAACGGATAGGGGAATGAGCCTACCGGGCCGCGGGGGTCGCTGAAAATATACCAGGTAATCCAAGCTACTAAAAAGAATGCAAGTGTTGAAATAATGCCTGTTACCGGCTGTCCCCAGCGCGGCTTTAGAACATCTGCCATAATATCCTCCTAAGTAAGTGTTTCATCGTGGATCGGCTTAAGATGGCGTATGAGCCTCCGCCTTATCACCTCCTCTCAGGCACTTCTCTGTATCGACATACTTTTCAAAGAGTGGTACGGATTTTAAAAAGTGTCGCAGAATTAATTGCTTAAAGACATATACGGGTGAGGCTGCCCCTACGGCAAAGGCCCGTGAGGGCCGGGGCAAAAGAGTCCGAACGGTAAAAAAGTACAGTTTCGATACCGTTCGGCTGCAAAGTACCTTGCGGCATTTTGTGCAAGATTTAAGTTTATCCGGTGGAGGATTAGAAGAGCCGGAGCTTAAAGATGCCGCCTGGCCGATGCTTTTTCCGGAACCGGGCCGCTGAGCAGATGAGGTCGACTCGGAAGTGTTTCAAAACGAGAGTGGATTTAATCGATATGTTCCGGGATAAAACGACTTTTTTGTACCAGAACATTCCACTTTGGGTCAAGGAAAAACTGTTTGACATAGCAAAGACTCTCTGTTTAATTGTTTCCGGTTAGCAAGAGCCTTTTGTCGGGCAGTAATCGCAAATCATTCTCAGTTTCATTTCCTCCAAGCTTGCGCCCACTTTCACGCTCCTTGTTCCAAAGGCTCCGTCCGACTGCTAAGTTTTACAGGCTTTTTCATTTTCTTCTCCCCGAACGGGAATCAAAGGCGGATCATATATTAGCCTTTCATGAAGATGGCTGTGCGTGTACCCGGCCCTCTATCCGCCGCCCCCGCGGCGGCTCGTTCGAGCAATGCCTTACTTGATCCGGTGCTTCCCAGATCATCGCTAGCGTGAACTCTTAAATCACTGTAGGAGGTAAGAATGGGAAAAAAGATTCTTTCCGAATCGGCGCTCGAAAGGATGCAAACCGAATATAACGAGTGGCTGGCGGAGTATAAAAAAGCAACTCAAAAAATGCCTGAGCGGCTTGATCGTTTCTCGACAGTCTCAGACCTTGAGATAAAGCCGCTTTACACCCCGCAGGATATCGAAAACAGGGATTTTTTCGAAAATATCGGCTACCCTGGATTTTATCCCTTCACCAGGGGCGTCCAGAGCACAATGTACCGTGCAAGGCTCTGGACCATGCGCATGTTTGCCGGCCTCGGAACATCCGAAGACACAAACCAGCGATTTCATTACCTTATAAATCATGGTGAAACGGGCCTCAGCACGGCATTCGATTTCCCGACCCTCATGGGCTACGATACCAGCTCTCCGCTGGCTCGGGGTGAGTGCGGAAAATGCGGAGTGGCAATCGATACAATCGAAGATATGCAGCGCCTTTTCGCCAATATAAACCTCGAAAATGTTACCACCTCGATGACCATAAATCCGCCGGCTTCAATCATCTGGGCAATGTACATAGCCAATGCGGAAAATGAGGGTTACTCCCGAAAAAAACTCGGCGGCACCATCCAAAACGATTGTCTCAAGGAATTCATCGCGCAGAAGACCCTCATGCTTCCGCCCGAACCCAGCCTGAGGCTTGTAACCGATACGGTCGAATTCGGAACGCGCGAGGTGCCCCGCTGGAACACCATCAGCATCAGCGGATACCATATCCGCGAGGCAGGCTCGACAGCCGTGCAGGAACTCGCCTTCACAATTTACGACGGCATTACCTATGTGGAAGAAGGAATCAAACGCGGCCTGGCGGTAGATGACTTTGCGGGAAGGCTCTCCTTCTTCTGGAACTCGCACATAGACTTTTTCGAAGAAATAGCCAAGATGCGTGCGAGCCGCCGTATTTGGGCCCGGTTGATGAAGAATCGCTTCAAGGCCAAGGACCCCAGATCCATGCTCATGCGATTTCATACCCAGACGGCCGGATGTTCGCTTACGGCCCAGGAACCCTATAATAATATCATCCGTACGACCACCGAAGGTCTCGCCGCGATTCTGGGCGGCACCCAATCACTGCATACCAACTCGCTTGACGAGGTTTACATGATCCCGAGCGAAGAGGCCGTTCTCATTGCCCTTCGCACCCAGCAGATCCTCGCCGATGAAACCGGTGTAACCAATGTAATCGATCCGCTTGCCGGCTCGTACTTCATCGAGGCGCTTACGGACAAGATGGAAGAGGAAGCAAACGAATACATCAGGAAGCTCGATGAACTGGGCGGAATGGTGAGAGCAATCGAGCGCGACTACCCGCAGATGGAAATTGCCGATGCGGCGTACCATTTCCAGCAGCAGGTTGAAGCCGGAGAAAAACTCATCATCGGCGTTAACAAGTATGCCTCCGAGCGGCGGGAACTGGAATTCGTCCTCAAGATCGACGACACCATCGAGAAGATGCAGGTAGATCGCACGAATAATTTCAAGGAAAAACGTGACAAGGACAGGTATCGCAGGGCGATGGACGAGTTGCGCCGTCGCTGTCAAGGCCCCCCTTGCTGGGAGAACAATGTCATGCCGGCACTCATCGAAGCTGTGCGCGCCGGGGCGACGGAGCAGGAATGCTGCGATCTCTACCGCGAGGTATTCGGAGTATATACCGATCCCGGGACTTTTTAGGCGCCTTGCGGCTTCCGCGGCATCGAGCGCGTAAATAAATGCACGCGCATGAAGGATCGGACATATTGATGTTTATTTTTCCAACAGGGAGGTAATGTTTCCATGGAAAAAGGAAGGAAACTCCGCATATTGGTTGCAAAGCCCGGCCTTGACGGCCATGACCGTGGCGCTCGAGTTATTGCCAGAGCTTTCAGGGACGCAGGTTTCGAGGTCGTATATACAGGGTGCCACCAGACGCCCGAGCAGATAGTCAGCACCGCCATCCAGGAGGATGTGGACATAATCGGTCTCAGCATCCTCTCAGGCGCGCATACCTATTCTTTCCCCAGGATCATGGAGCTTCTCAAGGAGAGCAATGCCCAGGATATTTCCGTAATCGGCGGAGGCATCTTCCCGCTGGAGGACATTCCCAAGCTCAAGGAGATCGGTATCAAGGAGATCTTCGAACCGGGTGCCAAGCTCCAGGACATAACCGACTGGGTAGTAGCAAATATCCAGCCGCGCCAGGCCGTGGCTTTAACAGCCAGGTAGGTTTCCTGACTGTGCCCCGCCCACATTTTCCGGCACATGGACAGTGATGGGTATTGCCGATTGCCGCGGCTGAATATCAGCCATGAAGAGTTCCGGCAGCGGTGTGGTTAGTAAACAAAAATCTTTAGTGCCACCTTCTCGAAAGGAGGCCGCTTTTGGTTACCTCAACGGGCCTCCGGAGAGTCTTTCTAAAAGTGACGAGGCTTTGATTATTATGGACATAGTCGAACAGATTGTTTCCGGTGACGTGCGCGCCACGGCCCGGCTTCTTCGCGATATAGATGATGAAATACCTACCTCGAAGGAGATCCTCAAGGAACTCTACCCGCACACCGGCAACGCATACGTGATCGGGTTCACCGGTTCTCCGGGCGTCGGCAAGAGCACCCTGGTCGACCAGCTTGCAACTCTCTACCGCAAAGAGGGCAAGACAGTCGGTATACTGGCGGTGGATCCCACCAGTCCATTCAGTGGAGGGGCAATACTTGGTGATCGAATTCGTATGCAGCGACATTTCCTCGATGCCGGTGTATTTATTCGAAGCCTTGCCACTCGCGGACATTTCGGCGGTTTGACCAGGTCCACCAATGACATGGTCAATGTCCTCGATGCCATGGGCAAGGATATCATCATCGTGGAGACGGTTGGCGTGGGCCAGGATGAGGTCGAGATCGCCAACTCCGCCCACAGTACCGTCCTCGTAACGGTCCCGGGAATGGGGGATGATATCCAGGCTATAAAAGCCGGTATAATGGAGATCGGTAACATCTTCGTGGTGAACAAGGCAGATCGCGANNGAGTTGCGCAACATGATCGAGATCGGGTGCCGAAGAGGTGGTTCAAACGGCTGGGAGCCCCCGATCATCGAAACTGAAGCACTGAAATCGCGTGGAATAGAAGAACTGCATGACGCGATCGTAAAACACAGGAACTACCTGCTTTCGAGCAGCGAGGATAAGTGGAAGGAAGTGCTCGAAAAAAGGATTAGAATACAACTGATCGAGACCCTCAAAGACCAGGCATTCCGTACCCTCCTTGACAGGATGGAAGCCAGGGGGGATTCTCTGGACGAACTGGTCGAAAAGATCATCGATAAAGAATCGGACCCGTACTCCCTGGTTCAGGAGATTATATCGAGAGAACTGGGATAGATCGGCGGTTGTCTATTTGCAGGTGGGTTGAATTTGAAGGTTAGTGAGCGGTGAATAAGAAATTCGCCGCTACCGTTTTGAATGGAGCGAACCCCAACACTCCGTCATCGGAGTGGAGTGTTGGGG
>DBMI01000067.1 GCA_002298165.1 Desulfarculales bacterium UBA702 | reverse complement strand
TTCGCGGGAATGACGAAATTTTAGCTCATTATGGCACTCAATTCCCACTACGGAATACTTTTTTCAACACCCTGCTAAATAGAATAAATAAATGATCCGCTCGGCTGATATATTCGCAAGACGGGCGGATTCACTTTAATAGACCGAGAATCTCACCTTTGCATTGTCAAAACCACGTCGCCGCAAATGGATCAATTTGTCTAAGGCAAAAAGCAATTTCCCATCGATTAAAAAAAGCCCGAACGCTGCAGGCGTCCGGGCTGTAGAGGGGGTTAGAAAACCTTGAGGGGTTAAAAAGAAGAACGGCAGCTCCCGGCACTTCCTTTAATGAAAAATGCTTTCATGAAAGAAAATCACGAATTCTGATAAAAAACGGGGATGCTTATGCAGTCGCTTTCAGGTCCCTCAATTTTCTTACTTCACCCACACGAATAGTAATCTTCTGAGCATCGAAATATTCGAGGAGCGGGATAGTGTATTTGCGGCTGGCCTGGGTCATTTCCTTGAACTGTGTCGTTGTGATCTCTCCGTGCTCCCTTAGCCATGCTATCAGTCGCCGCTGGAAGTCGGAAAGAATGGCGGAATGGAAGTAAATATCATCTTTGGTTTTTACTAGCAGACCTTTTGCCAGTAACCATTCGAGCACGTCTTGGTGCTGTTTCTGAGTGCCGGGAAGACCGGCGGCAATTTCGCGAAAAAAAGGCGGCTGCAATCCGGAATCCAGGATAATTTTCTCTATTTTTTCGCGAATGGCTTCTTCCGCCTTGGTGAGGGCCACCTTGTGTGAAGCCAGGCGCACCCATTCCATCTCCTGCACAATTTGTCCAGCCTCGGCAAGCCTGCGCAGTATGAAATTGTAGAGTTTTACCTCAATGTGTTTGGCAAGAAGGGCCGGAATTTCCTCCTTCGCCATACCGGGCTTAAGT
Organism: Desulfarculales bacterium UBA702; assembly: GCA_002298165.1. Taxonomy (GTDB): domain Bacteria; phylum Desulfobacterota; class Syntrophobacteria; order Syntrophobacterales; family Syntrophobacteraceae; genus SbD1. The sequence goes on along the minus strand of DBMI01000067.1, from coordinate 75,722 downwards.
GGCGACTTCAAGTGGTAGTCGGCCAATATTTCCTTGATCGATGACTCGATTTCGATGAGTGCTTCGGGGTTTATGAATCGCCTGTTTTCCTTGTCAAACATGACGGCTATTTTGTTGCTGGTAAATTGCTGCAGTGTTTTTTCAAGGAACTTTTGAGGCAGGTTTGTGCGAATTCGCAGTTCCTGCTCTCCAAGTCCGGCCCATCCGGCGTCTTCTATGTGCCAGAGGATTATGTCGGGGTCTTCGCTTCTGAAAAGGACTTCAAGAGCCTTGACGGCTTCCCGCTTGGCCGGTCCCTTGTGCTTTCGGGGGAGCGGATGGAGGACTGTGCCTCCACCGATGGTTTGGACCGGGGAATAGGAGCGCAGAACAAACCTGTCCCCGCGAAGAACGGCCGTGGGCTGGTCGAGCCGTACCTGAGCGAAAGTACTCTCACCTGGTTTAAGTTCGGTGCGGTCGAGAAGAATGATTGTTGCCAGGTGCTCGGCTGTTCCTGAATGGAAGCGGATTTTTGCCCTGTGTTTAAGCTGGCGTGGAGCACTTTTCAGGAGCTGAAGCTGGATATCCACCATATGTGAGGCCGTGAGGGCGCCGGGGGAGGCAAGAACGTAGCCTCGCTCGATCAGTTCGCGTTCCATTCCCTGCAGGTTTACCGCGGTCCTCTGGCCGGGGAGCACTTCCTGGACATCCAGATTGTGGACCTGTAGCCCGCGCACCTTGCTCTTTAGTTCAGACGGGTAAATAAATACGGGATCGCCGATCTGGAGCCGCCCGGAAATGCTGGTACCCGTTATGACAGTCCCAAAGCCCCGCATCGTAAATACCCGGTCGACCGGCAGGCGGAAGGGGCCATCGGGGCTTTTGGGCTCGACCTCTTTAAAGAGGCGCGACAAAGATTTCTTAAGGTCATCGATTCCCTCGCCCGTTGCTGCCGAAACTGGTAAAATTTCGCAATCTTCCAGAAAGGTTCCTTTCAGAAAATCAACTATATCTCCGCGTACCATCTCAATCCAGTCGGAATCGTCAACCAGATCGGTTTTGGTAAGTACCACCAATCCTTGTTTCACCCTTAGCAGTTCGCATATTTCCAGATGCTCGCGGGTCTGGGGCATTATGCCCTCATCGGCGGCTATCACCAGGGCCACCAGGTCAATTCCGGTAGCTCCAGCGACCATGTGCTTCACGAACTTTTCGTGACCGGGAACGTCCACGATCCCCAGGCGCTCACCGCCTGAAAGATCCATATGGGCAAATCCGAGTTCGATCGTTATGCCCCGTTGCTTCTCCTCTTTAAGGCGGTCGGTGTCGATCCCGGTCAGTGCCCTTATGAGCGAAGTCTTGCCGTGGTCGATGTGTCCGGCAGTTCCAAGTATGACCTGTTTCATGAGTAATAGTCTTTCCGATTGGCAAGTATGTTCAAGACACCAGTAAAGTTAACAGAATCAGGATATTCTGCACAAGTATTTAGCGTCTGAAGTTTATTAGAACATCAGGTGGATGCCAAACAAAGTCCGAGGGGTTAAAACCTAGGGTAAAACAGCTGCATAGCAGCTAACAGAGGCGAACAGTGCAGCGATTTCTTTGCGAAATCTTTTGACATTTTAGCTTCGGAAATATTATCCTTCCTTGATTCACAGAGCAACAGGGAGAGAGAAAATGAAGTTCAATATTGCTGAACGAAGCCGAATGCACCGGTTGCCCCCGTACGTGTTTGCCGAGGTGAACGCGCTCAAAATGGAGAAACGGTGGGCAGGTGAAGATATCATAGACCTTGGTATGGGAAATCCCGACCTTGCCGCGCCAAAGCATATTATCGACAAACTGGTGGAAGCCGCGAGGAAGAAGCACAACCACCGCTATTCGGCGTCCAAGGGAATAACCAGGCTGCGTGAAGCCATTTCGGAGTGGTATAAGACACGCTACGATGTCGATATCGATCCGGAGAGGGAAGCGGTTGTAACGATAGGAGCCAAGGAAGGCCTTTCGCACCTGGTGCTGGTACTGATAAGTCCCGGCGATGTGGTTTTTGCGCCTAATCCTACTTATCCTATTCACCCCTACTCAGCAATCATTGCCGGCGGTGACGTCCGCTCCGTTCCAATAGGCCCGGATCGCAATTTTCTCGATGACCTCCAAACCGCTGTAAAGCAGACCTGGCCCAGGCCGAAGCTGCTGATAATTTCTTTTCCACACAATCCGACAACTACGGTCGTGGACCTGGACTTTTTCTACAAAATCGTGGATTTCGCCAAAGAACACAAGATGATGGTGATACACGACCTCGCATACGCCGATCTCACCTTTGACGGCTACCAAGCTCCGAGTTTTCTCCAGGTGCCTGAAGCAAGGGAAGTCGGGGTCGAGTTTTTCTCGATGTCGAAGAGCTACAGCATGGCTGGTTGGCGTGTTGGCTTTTGCGTTGGAAACCAGGAGATGGTGGCGGGGCTCACCCGGATCAAGAGTTATCTTGATTACGGCGTGTTTCAGCCGATCCAGATCGCGGCAACGGTGGCCTTGAAGAGCGATCAAGCATGTGTTTCCGAGATCGTCTCGATTTATCAGTCGCGAAGGGACATCCTGATAGACGGGTTGAACCGCCTCGGGTGGCATACTGAAAAGCCTAAAGGGACAATGTTCGTCTGGGCGCGCATCCCCGAACAATTTCGACATATGAGGTCGGTCAATTTTTCAAAGTATCTCATTGAAGAGGCAAAAGTGGCAGTATCTCCCGGCCTTGGGTTCGGCGAATACGGAGATGAATTCGTCAGGTTTGCCCTGGTCGAAAACGAATTGCGGACGAAACAGGCGATAAGAGGCATGCGCCGCGCCCTTCAAAAGTCTCCGAGCGAAATAAAAAAGGTCAGCACCGGCTAGATCGGCTGGTAGCATGAATAGTTTACATTTTTTGATGGATCAAAGTGCCTGCCAGAGGCCGGCTTCGACCATACCGGCAGGTGTGGGATTTTACAGAGGTAGCCATGAGAAAAATCGGGGTTGGATTAATCGGTTGGGGAACCGTCGGCAGCGGAGTCGTGCGTGCTCTTCTGGAAAATGCCGAGGCAATTGAAAGCCGCCTCGGTGTGCCTATCGAACTCAAACGCATTGCCGATCGTGATATTGTGCGAAGAAGAGCGATAAAAGTTCCGCGGGAACTCCTCACTACAAATATAGACGACATTTTAGACGACCCCGAGATTGATATTGCGATAGAACTCATGGGCGGCATCGACTTTCCGAGAGGGGTCATTACAAAAGCACTCGAGAAAGGCAAGTACGTGGTGACGGCTAATAAGGCACTTCTGGCGCACCATGGCAACGAACTGTTCGATCTTGCACGCCGGAGGGGTCGCGCAATAGGCTTTGAAGCGTCTGTTGCAGGTGGAATACCCCTGATAAAATCCCTTCGAGAAGGTCTCGCCGGAAACCGCATCAATAAAATTTACGGTATTCTGAACGGCACGGCGAACTACATTCTCACACGCATGACTGATTCCGGGCTTTCATTCGGGGATGCCTTGAAAGAAGCCCAGGAACTAGGTTATGCCGAGGCCGATCCTACCCTGGACATCGAAGGCATAGACACGGCTCACAAGCTGGCAATTGCCAGCGCGATTGCTTTTGGAACCCCCATTCAGTTCGATGAGGTTCATGTTGAAGGTATTTCGGGAATAGACTCTCTCGATATTAGGTATGCCGAGGAATTCGGTTATCAATTGAAGCTGCTCGCCATTGCCCGAAATATTGAGGGGCGTCTGGAAATGCGCGTGCATCCTACCCTGATTCCTAAAAACCATGTGCTGGCAAGCGTAAAAGGCGCCTATAACGCGGTGCATATAGAGGGCAATGCCGTGGGAGATATCATGCTCTACGGGATGGGGGCCGGAATGATGCCGACCGGAAGCGCCGTTGTAAGCGATATCATCGATATCGCTCGCGATATACTCTGTGGTACTCCGGGCCGGATTCCCGCTCTTGCCTTTCAGCCGGAGCGGCTCCAGGTGATCGCAAAAAGGCCGATATCGGACGTGTCCACCTGCTATTATCTGCGGTTTCAAGCACTTGATCGCCCTGGAGTGCTCTCAAAGATATCCGGCATACTCGGCAAGCACCAGATAAGCATCGCAGCAGTAATTCAGAAAGGCCGCCACGAGCAGGAATGGGTACCGCTGATCATGATCACTCACGAAGCGGTCGAGAGCAACATCAGGAAGGCGCTCGACGAGATTTACGGATTAGATGTAGTGCTTGCCCCGACCCCGCTTATTCGGATTGAAAACCATAACTGACCCTGTTCTTCACTCTTTTAGGACTTTTAGCGGCAGCGAGTAAACTTAAATGGATCGGAAATATATCATTCTGGTCGGCGACGGGATGGGTGATTACCCTCTGGAGCGACTGGGTGGGCGCACGCCCCTTGAAGCAGCCCGTACTCCCAACATTGACAGATTAGCCCTTGCCGGAAAGATGGGTACGGCGCAAACTATTCCGGATGGTATGGCGCCCGGAAGCGACGTGGCCAATATGAGCCTTCTGGGATATGATCCGGCCATCTACCACACCGGCAGAGGTCCGCTTGAAGCAGCAAGCATGGGCGTGCTGCTTGAACGCGAAGAGATTGCGTTCAGATGCAACCTTGTTTTCCTGGATCGTGATGCCTCAGGGGTGACGATCATGGGGGACTACTCCGCCGGACACATCTCGACTCCCGAGGCCAAAAGCATAATAGCCTCGCTTCAAAGCGCCGTATCCAGTGTACCGCTGGCGCTCTACCCGGGCGTAAGCTACCGTCATCTGCTGGTCTGGAAAGGTGGACGGGACGGCCTTTCGACAAGACCTCCTCACGATATACTGGGACAGCCGATCGCTGCCTTTGACGGCTTTTCATCCGAACCCGTACTGGGCGAATTCTCGGACAAGGCCGGGTGCATTCTCGAAGACCATCCCGTGAATGCCGAAAGAAAAAAGGCCGGGAAATTGCCTGCTAACGCCATCTGGCTTTGGGGGCAGGGGAGGGCGCCGGCCATGCCCCGACTCGGCGACAGGTTCGGAATATCCGGGGTTATGGTATCGGCTGTCGATTTGCTGAAGGGCATTGGAACTTATGCCGGATTGGACCCGGTGGCGGTACCCGGAGCAACCGGATACCTTGATACGAACTACGCTGGTAAGGTCAGCGCGGCACTTGATGCCATGGGCCGCGGCAATTTTGCCTATCTTCACGTTGAAGCGCCCGACGAGGCCTCCCATCAGGGAAGCCTGGAGGATAAAATCGAAGCAATTGAAAGATTCGACAGCCTGGTAGTTGGCCCAGTTATAAAAGGGGTGGAAAAATATTCCCAGGTACGCATCCTGCTCGTTACCGATCATTACACTCCGGTGTCCTTGAGGACTCATACGACAGATCCGGTGCCGTTCCTGTTGGTTGACACGGACGGGCCAGGCAGTATCCCCGAGGAGGGCGGCAGCGCCGAATTTTCGGAGCGAAGCGCCATTGCAGCCGGCCTGCATCTGAACTCCGGAGTAGAACTTTTTGAAATGCTCATGTCGAAATCTTGCCAGTAGCCAGAAATATACGAGGATTTGTAATTGTCGACTCAAGCACAGCTAAGGGTTATTTACGCGGATACCGACGCGATGGGCATCGCCTATTATGGAAACTATCTCAAATGGTTCGAAATCGGCCGCTCGGAATGGTTTCGCGGAACCGGCACTTCGTACAGGGAACTGGAAAAGGGCGGGATCAATCTGCCTGTTGTCGAGGCCCATTGTTTCTATAAACGGTCTGCATTCTACGATGACGTGCTGACTATCAGTACGACTTTTTCCTTTGCCGGCCCGGCTCGGCTCAAATTCGACTACGAGATCCTCCGAGGCGACGAATTGATAGCCAAAGGCTACACCGTGCATGCATGCATGAACAGTGAGCATAAGGTGCACAAGCCACCAGAATTTTTGCGTGAATTACTCGAATCAGCAATAAATCAGTAGTGGCAGAATACAAGTTTAGCTGCATAAATAATGCGTTCGTCCGAGAGAGTTAACATGATTATTTTTCCGGCAATAGACATCAAGGGCGGCCTGTGCGTTCGCCTGATGCAAGGGGACCCGGATCGGGCAACTGTTTACGGCAAGGATCCGGTCGCTGTTGCAAAGAATTGGGAATCTCAGGGCGCGGAGTGGCTCCACGTTGTTGATCTAGACGGGGCATTTTCCAAAAAACCTGTAAATAGCGCTGCGATAGGGGCAATCGCAAAGTCTATTTCCATCCCCGTTCAAGTTGGGGGCGGCATCCGCACCCTGGATAATGTGAAGGAATATCTGTCGGGCGGGGTGACGCGGGTAATCCTTGGGACTGCTGCGCTTCGTGATCCTGAGATGGTTGCGGAGTCCTGCGCACTTTATCCTGGACGCATCGCGCTGGGGCTGGACGCCAGGGACGGCCTGGTGGCAGTCGAGGGTTGGAAGGAAGCAACACGGACGGATGCCGTTTCCGTGGTGCGCGGCTTCGAGCACCTTGGGATTGCGGCTGTTATTTATACCGATATCCACAGAGACGGAATGCAGACCGGGGTGAATATCGAGGCTACTCAAAGGCTGCTTCAGGAAACCAGCGTGCCGGTCATTGCATCGGGTGGAGTTTCAAGTCTGGGGGATATAAAAAACCTGCTGCCACTTGTCCCCCTGGGACTCCTCGGGGTTATTACCGGGAGGGCCATATACGAGGGGAGCCTTGATCTTAGAGAGGCAATTACCTGTGCCAAGTAGGAAGTTAGGGATTTTGATTAGATTTCGAAGCGAGGTTTGCGATGGAACTGCAGGAGCGAATAGAGCATGCACTGAAAGACGCAATGAGGGAAAAGAATGAAATAAAGCGGGACGCATTACGTATGCTGCTTACAGCCCTCAAAGTGAAGGAAAAGGAAATCAGGCGCAGGCCCGCGGAAGCCGAGATCCAGCAGACCATAACAAACCTCATCAAGCAACGGCGCGACTCCGCTGAACAGTATAGGACAGGCAACCGGGCAGAGCTTGCAATGAAGGAAGAGAGCGAAATTATTTATCTACAGGCATTCCTGCCTGAACAGCTCTCGCCAGAGGAATTGGAAAAACTTGTCGATGAGGCCATTGCGGAGAGCGGTGCAACTTCGGCGAAAGAGATCGGGAAAGTCATGAAGGTCCTTATGCCGAAGACTACCGGGCGTGCGGAAGGAAAACAGGTAAACGAACTGGTTAGGCAAAAGCTCGGCCAGTAGATTGGGTTAGCGGTGCAAAACGAAACTGGTTTGCGCCAGTGATGCAGTACGAACGGCGCCTGCGGATTCCCTTTGCACTTGCCAATGCCAACATGTCACCGGCAATCTCAGGGGCATCTAAGTTCAAATAATCTTCATCATTATTTCTAAAAAAATGACAAATAGCTTGATTTGAGGGGAAGTGAAGGCTAAAAATCTTTGGTTTTCCTGTTGAGTTGGTTTATTCCTTTCCTTCCAATGTTCTAAAATGCGGGGCGGCTGAGTGTCTGTTTCCGGAATCGCCAGTCTGGTTAAACAGGCGGTGGATATTGTCGAAGTTATTGGCCGGGCAGTGCCGCTGCGTCGCTCCGGTAATAAACATCTAGGCTTATGCCCGTTTCATCAGGAAAAAACTCCGTCCTTTCAGGTAGATGCAGAAAATCAGCTATATTACTGCTTCGGTTGCGCAACCGGGGGTGACGTTATCAGCTTCGTAATGAAGCACCAGAGCCTCACCTTCATGGAAGCGGTAAAGTTTATAGCCGAAAGATACAATATCACTCTGCCTGGCGAGGAGTATGCGGATGGAGATCCTTCGCTGCTCGAAGCCAGCCGGAAGGAGCGGGATGAAATTATTGCCGCTCTCGAATGTGCAGCGGTGTTTTTCCATCGCGAATTGCGGATGAGTGCCGAGGGAAAAATTGCTCGCGATTACATTATCAAGCGTAATCTTCCAGATGAGGTCGTTGAGTCTGAGCGAATCGGATTTGCACCAGCGCGTTGGGATGCTCTGCTGGATAATTTGAAAAAGAGCGGCGTTGACCCAGACCTTGGAGTCAAAGCCGGGCTTCTGAGCCGCGGCGGGACCGATCAATCGAAATTCTTTGATCGCTTCAGAAACAGACTTATGTTTCCGATCGCCGACGAGCGCGGCAGGGTAGTCGCCTTTGGTGGACGCATTCTTGCCTCCGGGGAACAAAACGAGGCAAAATACCTTAACAGCCCGGAGACCCCCGTTTTTCATAAGGGGCGAATGCTTTACCAGTATGGGGCAGCTCGGGAAGCTTGCCGGCAGGTTCGTCAGGTGCTGCTGGTGGAAGGCTATATGGATCTCCTTGCCTTTCATTCACGCGATTTTCGACGCGTGACCGCAACCCTCGGCACCGCGCTTACAAGCCAGCAGGTGAGGCTGCTTTCGCGCATTGCCGACGAAGTTGTGCTGGCTTATGATGGAGATGATGCCGGCGAAAAGGCTATGCTGCGCTCACTTCCAATATTTTTGCAGGAAGAGGTGCCCGTAAGTTGCGTGCGGTTCCCCAACGGGATGGACCCGGATGATTTCTTGAGGGAATACGGGATTTCGGAGTTGGAAAACCTTATTGCGCACCGTATCGAGCTTGGCGCGTATACTGTTAGGAAGACAATTCAGGGATGGGACGGTAGCGCGGCGGGAAGATCCAAAATATTCTCCGATCTTCAGCCGATTTTCCAAACAGTTCGCCAGCCGCTTCTCCAGTCGGAGTATTTGCGCATAATTGCGGATCGATTCTCGGTTAGCGAAGAGATTGCCAGGGCTCAGCTTCTGCACGACAAGCACGGCAAGAACGAAAAAGATCCGAGAGCATTCAGGAGGGCTTATACTCCCAAAGCCCCTGAAATCGATTCGCTTGAAGAAAAGATTGTAAGATTAATTATCAAATATCCTGAATTCGCCGATTCGGTAAGAAGCTGCGGCACACTCTCCTGTTTTCGGGAATCGAAGCTCCTCGCTGTTGCCAGGGTGATCTGCCGCGACGGCTCATGCGAACAGGTAGAGCTTAGCTCGTCGCAAGTCTATGACTTACTTGCCGAAGCCGATTTACAGGAACTTTATACAAGGTACCTGCTTGAACCATACGAGATTCACGAACCTGAGATGCAGCTTCGGGATTGGATGGAAGCCTTAATCAAGCGAGAAGAAAAGCAGAGAAGAAAGGAGCTTGAAAAAAAGCTTCGAGAAGCTGAGCAACAGGGAGATACATCGAGAATCAGAAATATTTTGATAGAAATAAGGGACCTCACGTCCAAGACCAAAGTTTGCGATTTTTCCGATAATGTTCAGGAGATACGGCCAAATGACGGATAAGGATTCAAAGCAAAGGCGCGAACCCGCGCACAAGCCCGAAGTCGATGACCTGAACCGCTTGATCGCGGCTGGCAAGGAGAAGGGCTATCTTACCCTCGATGAGGTAAACGAAGCCCTGCCGGAAGAGATCGTAACAGCGGACAAGCTGGACGACATGATGATGATTTTCGATGAAATGGACATCGAAATTGTTGATTCAGAGCAGCAGGTGCAGGTCGTGCGCGGCCCATCCACCGACCCGGAATGTCTCATCGAGGAAGAAGAGGATGAACTTCAGCTCGAGGCTGATTCGGCCAGCCGTGTGACTGATCCGGTTAAGATGTACCTGCGTGAAATGGGGCAGGTCTCTTTGCTCACGCGTGACGGAGAGGTCGAGATCGCCAAGAGGATAGAAGCCGGGGAGCGTGAGATTTTCAACGCAATAATGGAATCCTCGATTGGTATCAGGGAGATAATGAGCCTCAGGGATAAGCTTGAAAACGAGGCATATCGTCTAAATGACATCGTCCGCGAAATGGAAGAGGAAATTAGCGAAGAAGAGGAGATGGTCCATAAGCAGCGGATAATCTCGATCCTGGAAGAAGTTCAGAGGCTCGATGAACAAAACAAAACAATGCAGGTGACCCTGCTCGGTGAGAGCCTCGATCCTGAAAATGAATTCGAGCTTAAAAACCAGGTGCAGCAGAATAAAGACCAGATTGTAAACCTGTTGAAGGGCCTTCAGCTTAGCCGTCGCCATATCGACAGCATCATTGATAAACTCACAATGCATCTTTTGACCATCGAAGAATCGGAGCGTACTCTCAGAGACTGCGCGGCACGGCTTGGAAATAAAAATGTGACTGAGCTTAAGGCTGTTATCGAAACCGGCGATATTGAAAAGATGAGGGAGTTTGCCACCGGCAGCAAGTTTGGGGAAAAAGAAATCGAGACGTTTTTTAATCGCTCAAAAGATGCACGGGAACGGATCGCCGGGCTTGAAATGGAAGCAAAGATGGATTCGAAATCTTTGCGTCAGATTCTCAGCCGGGTAAAGGACGGGGCAATCAGGGCAAAGCTGGCTAAAAGTGAGCTTATCGAGGCGAACCTGCGCCTCGTGGTAAGCATTGCGAAAAAATATACCAACCGCGGACTCCAGTTCCTTGACTTGATCCAGGAAGGAAATATCGGTCTGATGAAAGCGGTTGATAAATTTGAATACCAGCGTGGGTATAAATTCAGCACCTACGCCACATGGTGGATTCGGCAGGCGATTACGCGCGCTATAGCCGATCAGGCGCGTACAATCCGCATTCCCGTTCACATGATCGAAACTATCAATAAGCTGATACGCACCTCCCGCTATTTGGTACAGGAACTCGGGCGCGAGCCGGTGCCCGAGGAAATCGCGGAGAAGATGGAATTTCCGGTGGACAAGGTGCGCAAGGTGCTAAAAATCGCCAAGGAACCCATAAGCCTGGAGACTCCTATTGGCGAGGAAGAAGACAGCCATCTGGGTGATTTCATCGAGGATAAAAGGGTAGCTTCCCCGGTTGATGCCGTGATCAACTTAAACCTCAGCGAGCAGACCAGGAAGGCCCTGGCGACTCTCACGCCGCGCGAGGAAAAAGTTTTGCGGATGCGCTTTGGGATCGGTGAAAAAGCAGATCATACACTCGAAGAAGTGGGACAGGATTTCACAGTTACGCGCGAACGCATAAGGCAGATTGAGGCAAAAGCATTGCGGAAGCTTCGACATCCAAGCAGGCGCAAGGAGCTAAAAAGCTTCATCGAGACCTGAGAGGCAGGAAATCATGTTGCAGCGTAGAGTACGAGGGATGCAAGCCGGTAATCAGCATGGAAATGGCTTGACACTTTTAAAGCCGCGCATTTATACTTAAAATTCGTCCGTTAGGAGGGGGGCCCATAGCTCAGTTTGGTAGAGCATCCGGCTCATAACCGGCAGGTCCCTGGTTCGACCCCAGGTGGGCCCACTCGTGAAGGACTAGATTTTACCGATTTCTTACGGATGTTGCATGAGGTTATACGCATTTTCTAATCGCTGCAGAAAAGAACCGGGCCTTACCCGGAATCCGGGTACGAAGGCGCCGGCATAAAAAATAGAGGGGTGTTCCGAAAGGAGCACCCCTCATCTTTTAAGGACAGGACGAAAGCAGATGGTTCGGGTCCGACAAATCATTGACTGGATTGACTCCTGGGCACCTTTCAGGTTCGCGCGGTCGTGGGACAATTCTGGTCTACAGGTCGGAAATCCGGAGGCACTTGTTGGGCGAGTGCTGGTTGCACTAGATGCCGGCTCGGATGTTCTCGGCGAGGCAAAGAAACTTGGGTGTCAGTGCCTTGTCACCCATCATCCTCTTCTCTTTCGGCCCATTCAGAACCTGCGAACCGATTCATGGCCGGGGAACTTGATTGCCGAGGCAATCGTTTCCGGGATTAATATCATTGCCGCGCATACGAATGTGGATGCCGCGCGTGGAGGCACGAACGGTCGGTTACAGGATCTGCTCGGACTCGAAGGTGTTTCGCCAATCGAGGCGGATGCCAATTTGTCCGACGAATCACGGTACATGGGAATAGGCCTGATAGGCAAACTCCCCGCTGAAATGAATGTGGGTGAGCTTGCCAGGCAATTGAACGACTCGCTCGGCTGCAATGTAAAAATAGTGGGTGATCTGGATAAACCCCTTTTAAGGACTGCCATCTGCACCGGTAGTGGCGCGAGCTTGATTGGTGATGTTGTTTCGGCTGGGGCGGACGTCTATATCACGGGCGACATAAAGTATCACGACGCCAAACTCGCTGAGGAATACGGACTTGCCATAATCGACGTGGGCCATTTTGCATCCGAGATACTTGTGCTCGAACCGATTGCCGCTTTTCTGGCCTCGAGGGCCATCGAAGAAGGCAGTACGCTCGAATCACTCGTTTCAAGGACCGAAAAGGACCCATTTCGCACCATAAGGTAAGTGGATTAGAAAACCAAACGCGGAGATGTTGATGCCGCACATTAACTGGAGGTTGCATTGCTGGACCAGCTTAAGTGTCTGATTGAATATCAGAAAATCGAAGACAAAAAAAACCAGTTGGTCAGGGAGTCCGAAGAGACCCCCCTGCGCATATCCGAGCTTGAGAGGGAATTCGAAGTCTTCGAGAGTGAGTTCCTGTTGAAGAAATCTGAGCAGGAAAATGCCAGAAAAATGCACAAGGCGCTTGAACAGGCTATAACCGATCTCGAGGCTCGCCTGGCTCGGCAAAGAAGCAGGCAATCCGAGGTAAAAACAAACAAGGAATACCAGGCGATCATCAAGGAAATGGACGAGACCAGAAAAGAAGTCGCCCGGAATGAGGACAGCGCACTCGAATTGATGGAAAAGATCGAGACTCTCGGACGGGAGTTGCAGGACCAGGAAAAGGAAGTCGCTGCAAGGCGCGAGGCGCTTGAGAAAGATAAGGCAGTTCTTCAGGAGCAGGCCGACAAAGTAAAGGGACGACTCGACCGTCTCGAAGAGATTCGAGAGGGTGTGCGGCGGCGCATCGAGCAGGACCTGCTCAAAAAAATGGATTTCCTCCTCTTCAAGCAGGCCGGGATTGCTGTTTCCTCGGTTGAGAGCGGGGTCTGCCAGGTTTGCCACATGAATATTCCGCCCCAAAAATTTATCGAACTCCAGCGCGATGAGGATATTATGCAATGCCCTCATTGCCACCGATTCCTTTATTGGCCGGGGCACGAGGGTTACTGCTTTTTCCACGAGGAAATCGAGAACATTTAAGCTCGCTCTAAAATGAGTTTTGCTTAGCAGGTTGTGGGTTATACGTTGAGTGCTCATTCCGTTGCTAAATGCTCAATAGAACGACCTCGGGTGGACAGCTTTTTAGAGGGACTCCTGACATCAGCCGCCTGGTTCGAACGGTGAAAAATATTTGCTTTGGCATTCCGGCTATACTATTTAGTTGTCATCCCTAAGGACATTGATGGCTGCATTTTAAACAGGGGGGCCGCGCCTTTTCTTTTTTGCGCCCGCTTCTAAATTTCGCGAAGGATTGAGGGAAGAGAAGTATGGCTGTGTATGGAATGAAGGTTTTTGCGGGCAACAGCAATCCGGAGTTGTCCAACAGGATCTGCGATATTTTGGAAATCCCTCTAGGCAAGGCGCTGGTGGGCAGGTTCAGCGACGGTGAAATCAGGGTTGAAATTGGCGAAAATGTTCGAGGGGCCGATGTCTTTGTAATTCAGAGCGGGGCGGTGCCTGTTAACGACCACCTGATGGAACTGCTGGTAATGATCGACGCTTTCAAACGAGCGTCCGCCCGCAGGATAACCGCCGTTATGCCCTATTATGCCTACGCTCGCCAGGACCGGAAAAATAAGCCTCGCGTTCCTATCACCGCCCGTCTTGTCGCCGATCTCATCACGCGTGTAGGGGCCCACCGGATTGTGACCATGGACTTACATGCCGGGCAGATACAGGGGTTTTTTGATGTTCCGGTCGATAATCTCTACGCGTCACCTATCCTGCTTCCTTTCATCAAAGAGCATTTCGGCAGGGACATAGTTATTGTTTCACCGGATGCCGGCGGTGTTCCACGCGCCAGGGCTTATGCAAAGCTGCTAAAGTCGGGGCTTGCCATGATCGATAAGCGCCGTGCTGAACCAAACCAGGCAGAGGCGCTGAACATCATTGGCGAAGTCGAAGGTAAATCCGCAATCATACTCGATGACATGGTAGACACTGCAGGAACGCTGGTCGAGGCAACCAGAACCTTGCTCGACAGAGGTGCGACCTCGGTTTGCTGTTGTGTCACGCATGCAATTTTGTCCGGGCCCGCTATCGAGAGGATTGAAAAGAGCAGCCTGAGCAAGCTGATTGTAACCGACACTCTCCCCGTCCGGTCAGAAGCCGCCCAGTGTTCAAAAATCAAATGTGTCTCAGCCGCAAAGCTTTTCGCTGCCGCAATAAGAAGCATCCATAACGAGGATTCCATCAGCACGCTTTTTGAGATACTGCATTGATGCGATCCTCATGGAGCCATCGTACATATACGACATAGATGACAGGCCTCCTCTCCGCAACGGTATTCTCTACGCCCTGCAATGGTCGGTCATCATGTTCCCCATTTTTATCACATCGGCCGCACTGGTATCGAAGGTACTGCGGCTTGAGCCTGCCCTGGAACTCAGATTCTTTCAGCTTACACTCCTTACATCCGGCTTTTTTACAGTTGTCCAATGCCTTTGGGGACACAGGTATCCGGTAATCGACGGACCCTCCACCGCCCTGCTTCTGACTTTTCTCATTCTCGCCCCTTACGGCATTCCAGCAATACAGGGGGGAGCGGTTCTGGGATCCCTACTGCTGATTTTGGCTGTTCTGGTTGTAAAGCCCAGAAGAATTATCCCCATCATGACTCCGAATGTTGTGGGAGTGATCCTTATGCTGATCGCGCTCACAATCCTGCCTTATCTCTCGCGGCTTATGTCCGGCGCAACGGGTTCGGCAGGTGCAAGCGCAGTCAAGTTCCTTGTGAGTATCGTGCTGGTGCTGCTTATAGCAACTCTGGGCTACAGGCTGAGAGGATTTCTTAAAACCATATCGCTTTTGATTGGTATTTTGATCGGTACTGGAGTGTTTTACGCGCTCGAACTCCCCGAAATGAAAACCCTGCATGAAACCTCGTGGCTCTCGGTGCCTTCGGATTTTATCCCGTACAGACCCATACTGTCCCTGCCGGCAATTATTGCTTTTGCTGTCTCTTACGTTGCGGTAGTGGTAAACAGTGTCGGGAGCATTCAGGCAATAGCAAATGTTACAAGCAGGGATCGACTGGAACGATCAATCCCTATGGGGCTCCTGATAAACGGTGTTGGGGGCCTTGTGTGCGCTATCATGGGAATAATCGGGACAGTAAGCTTTTCTCTTAGCCCAGGAGTTGTTTTGACAAATCGCGTGGCCAGCAGGTTCGCGGTAGCTTACAGCGGAATTCTCATGATGATCGCTGCTTTCATCCCGCCGTTTGCAGCGCTGCTCGCCATGGTCCCGCCGCCCGTGGTTGGAGCCGCGTTATGCGCGGCGATGGGCGTGCAGATCGGGGCCGCTCTTTCGATAATTTCGAAAGGAGGCATGGAGCAGCGCGACTATTATGTCGTTGGACTTCCGGTGCTGCTTGGAACCCTGATTGGATTCGTGCCCCAGGGACTGCTTGGGAACCTGCCGCAGGTACTGCAAGTGTTCGCTGGAAACGGATTGACCTTTGGGATTATTTCCGTTTTGCTGCTGGAACATGTTCTGATGCGAAAATGATGATCCTGGTAAGACTTTCGTGAATGGAGGGATTTATGAGCACCGAGTCGCTTAAGTGCCCCAAATGCGGAGCCGACGTAAAGGTCTACCGCAATCCCCTTCTCACTGTAGATGCCATTATAGAAATCCCGGGCCAGGGGATAGTTCTGATTGAACGCAAAAATTTCCCTCCCGGCTGGGCACTTCCCGGAGGTTTTGTCGATTACGGTGAAACTCTCGAGGAAGCTGTGCTGAGAGAAGCCAGGGAGGAGACAGGCATGGATGTCCTCGATCTAGAGCAGTTCCATGCCTATTCAGACCCTGAAAGGGACCCCAGACACCACACGGTTAGCGTTGTATTTACGGGAAAGGGCAAGGGTACTCCGCGGGCCGCCGATGATGCCGAGGATATAGGGATATTTCCCCTCGATGACCTGCCGGAAAAATTAGCTTTTGATCACGCCCGCATTTTATCCGACTATTCCGAATACTTGCGGGGACGGCTATAATATATTCTCCAGGTACGTATTAGAGTAACCTAAGGCCGATATCGCAGATGAAAACTCCCGATTACTCCGATGTCTCCGCTTCCGAGCAGGTCTCCGCGGCAGCTGTGGAGATCTATGACAGGGATGGTTTCAGGAGCGACGAGACCCAGTGGGTTATCAGGGAAAAACCGGTAACCCTGTATTTTAATGGCCGTGAAGTCGTTACTCTTCTGTGCGCCGGCCATCATCTCGGTGAGCTTGCCGCTGGATTTTTCTACTCCGAGGGCTTTATCGCAGCGCCCGATGAAATTCAGAAAATGCATATAGATGAGGCTGCCGGCAGGGTGGAATTGACTGCCGAAGGGAAATCCGGGCTAACAGAGCGACTGTGGCAGAAGCGAACGATTTCATCGGGGTGTGGCAAGGGATCTCTTTTTTATTACTCACTCGACGCGCTGCTCAGTCGTCCCGTGAAGAGCAATCTTCGCGTATCGCCGCGCTATGTGCTGGATCGCGTCGAGGACCTAAACCGTCTTAGTGAAACCTACCGCCGCACTCACGGTGTCCATAACACCGCGCTCGCGTCGGTTGAGCAGATTCTACTCTTCAGGGATGATATTGGCCGCCACAATGCCGTGGACATGATTGTCGGCCATGTTTTCCTAAAGGGTATTTCTCTTGATGACAAGATGCTGATAACAACCGGAAGGCTTACCTCCGAGATGTTGATTAAGGCCGCCAAGGTCAATATACCGATACTGATCAGCCGCAACACGGCAACGAGTCTCGCTGTCGAGCTTGCCGCTTCTCTTGGAGTGACAATGATCGGATATGCAAGGGCTGGTAAGTTTACCGTGTATAGCGGCTCGGAAAGAATAGATGCCGGTCTATTTGGATAATGCGGCTACCAGCTTCCCGAAGCCTCCTGGGGTGATCTCCGCTGTTGCCGGCGCTCTCAGTGGCGTTGGTGGTTCTCCGGGGAGGGGCTCTCACCTGCATGCCCGTCAGGCAATGTCGCTGATGAACGAGTGCAGGGCAAAGGCTGCACAGGTGCTCGGAGTATCCAATCCCGAGAGGGTGATATTTACCGGAAATGCCACTGAAAGCCTGAACGTTGTACTAAAAGGATTCCTGCATCCGGGCGATCGGGTTATTATATCGGCAATGGAACACAATTCCGTCGTCCGTCCGCTAGAAAAGCTTTCCACGCTGGGGGTTGCATATGAGATAGTTCCCCGTGGGAGGTGCGAAGATCTCGACATCAAGGCCCTCGAAAAGGTCGTGGCAACAAAGCCAGCACTGGCTGTAATGGTTCACGCATCAAACGTCAACGGGGCTCTGATGCCCCTGGACAGGGCGGCTGAAATTTGTGCCAGATATGATGTGCCGCTGCTCCTGGATGCTGCCCAGAGTGCGGGGGTACAGCCGATTTTGGCGGAAGCCAGGGGGCTCGGGATGGTCGCCTGCTCAGGACACAAATCGCTTCTTGGCCCGGCAGGAGTAGGATTGCTTTATGTCAGGCCTGACCTTGAAGTTTCGCAGCTGATTGAGGGTGGGACCGGCAGTCGTTCCGAAGATTTCAACCAGCCGGAGTTCTGTCCGGACCGCTATGAAAGCGGTACTCCTAACCTCCCAGGTTTGGCCGGGCTTTCGGCCGGGATCGACTTCATACTTGGCGAGGGTATCGATCGAATCAGGGAGCACGAAATAGGGCTTGCCACCATCCTGGAGAATAAGTTATCCGAGATCAGCGGCGTTAGAGTGCTCGCGCCATGCATACGCGGCACGGGGACTGTTTCTTTCGTTGCAGGATCCATGAACCCCACGGATATCGGCTTCATTCTCGATGAAGCTTTTGAAATAGCGGTAAGAACCGGGTTGCACTGTGCGCCGCTTGCACACCGAACCCTCGGGACCTTTCCCGAAGGCTCGGTGAGGGTTTCGCCGGGCTATTCGACCACGGAGGAAGAAATCGAATTTTTTCTGAAATCATTGGGGTCGATTCTTGGCAAATGCCGCCGCTAGCGGTTCTTGGATTTTACACCTGAAATTTCGACTGGCACTGGATTCCTGGCTAAATTGAGGTCTTAAATGATACGGAAGGCGAAAATAGCCGACGTAGTTGAAATCCAGGGATTGCTGCGCGACTTCGCCCAGGAAGGAAAGCTCCTGGCGCGCTCGCTTAATGAACTCTATACCTGCCTTCGCGACACTCACGTCTTCGTGGAACAGGAAACGGGGCGCATCGTCGGCTGTTCCAGTCTGCACATCGTCTGGGATAATCTTGCAGAGATCCGATCACTTGCCGTTCTTAATTCGCATCATCGCCGCGGCGTCGGCAGAAAGCTTGTGGAGGCTTGCATCGAGGAAGCAAGCGAGCTTGGAATCGGACAGATCTTTACTCTCACCTACGAAGTTGGTTTCTTTGAGCGGATGGGGTTTCACCTGGTCGACAAGAACATGTTCCCTCATAAGGTCTGGGTGGACTGCCTGAATTGCCCCAAATTTCCCAATTGCGACGAGTCGGCACTCGTCTTGGACCTGCCCGGCAGCACCAAAGATCTATAAATTTCCAACCAAAAACTCCCCAATTCAAACCAATGATTATCTTGCGCTCATAAGTATTTCTTCTTTGGCAAGTCACTAGATGTTCACGTGAATATTTGCCGCAGCAAGAGGGGTACCGAAATGGGTAACAACATTTACGACCTGATAATTATTGGAGGCGGGCCTGCAGGCCTTTCAGCCGGCCTTCACGCTAGAAGGGCTGCCCTTAAGACGGTGCTGATCGAAAAGGGCGTGCTGGGTGGGCAGGTTGCAATAACCAAAGGCGTGGAAAATTATCTTGGGATAGAGGAAATAAGCGGATTGGATTTGATCGACAAGTTCGCCAGGCATGCGCAATTGTACGGACTGGAGTTTTTGCGGCAATGGGTCGCAAAGGTCGAACCTGGAATCGATTTCCACTCGGTTTTCCTCGAAGACGGCGCAGTTCTGCGCACTCACGCAGTGATCCTTGCAACGGGATGCGCGTCACGGGAACTCGGAGTTCCCGGTGAAAAGAGATATGTTGGAAGGGGAGTATCCTACTGTGCCAGGTGTGACGGCCTATTCTTCAAGGGTCAGAAGGTAGTGGTGGTTGGTGGAGGGGATTCAGCGACCGAGGAATCCATTTACCTGTCCAAAATTGCAAAGGAAGTCATAGTCGTAAATCTGGAAAACTCCTTGCGCTCCTCGAAAATACTGCAGGAAAAACTTATGGCCGAGTGCAATGTAAGGGTGCTCCTGAATACAACCGTAACGGAAATTCTTGGAGATGGCATGCAGGTCGACTCAGTCGTCCTTAAAAGTGTCGCAACCCGACGCGAATGGAAGATCCCAGCCGATGGAGTTTTTGTTTTCATTGGCCGAAGCCCCAATAACAAACTTGTGCCTGCAGGAATAAAAATGACGTCTCAGGGCTATGTGCTTGCCGGAACCGAAAAGCTAGATACCGATATCGCTGGAATTTATGCCGTGGGCGACTTGAGGCACAAATTCGCGAACCAGATTTCAATCGCCGTGGCGGACGGTTGCACGGCTGCTCTGGCGGCTGCACAATACATAGAAACCAGGGTGCTTAACCGGACGTGCGTTGAGAAAGCAGCCTGAGTGCGGTATCCGGAGCCACTTAGGCTGTGGCGGCATTGCAAAAAAAGCCGGCATGGAGTATGTATGGCAGGTTTAAGAAGGTAGCATTTTCGGACCAAACGAATGGGAAAATAAGCAATTTTCCGTTATAATAGACTTTTGGGCACGTCCTTACGTGCCCATCTTATTGTGAATAGATTTGGGAACAATCTTCCGGAAGGAATTCAGATTTCAATGATAGGCGATGTGCTAAAAAAACTATTCGGAAGCCATAACGAGCGAACACTCAAGAAGATCGCTCCGGTGGTTGACGAAATTAACAATTTTGAGCCTGCGATTCGCGCCCTTTCCGACGATCAGCTAAGGGCGAAAACGGCTGAGTTCAGGCAGCGCCTTGCGAATGGCGAAGAATTGGACGATCTGCTGCCCGAGGCGTTCGCGGTTGTGCGCGAAGGGGCCGCGCGCACCCTTGGAATGCGGCCGTTCGATGTCCAGCTTATAGGCGGCATCGTTTTACACCAGGGACAGATAGCGGAAATGAAAACGGGCGAAGGCAAGACCCTGGTCGCCACCATGCCGATCTATTTGAACGCGCTTACCGGCAATGGCGTGCACCTGGTTACGGTAAACGATTACCTTGCCAGGCGCGACAGCGAATGGATGGGACAGATATACAAGTTTTTGGGGCTAAGTGTAGGTTGCATTGTTCACGGACTTGATGACCGGCAAAGACAGGAGGCTTACGGGGCTGATATAACTTACGGGACAAACAATGAGTTTGGGTTCGATTATTTGCGCGATAATATGAAATTCCGACTCGAAGAGCTGGCGCAAAGAGAACTCAACTTCGCAATAGTTGATGAAGTAGACAGCATTTTGATCGATGAGGCGAGAACTCCGCTGATCATCTCTGGGCCCGCGGAGAAGTCAACTGAGCTATACTACAAGGTAAATAGGATAATTCCCCAGATCAGAGCGGAAGCCCACTACACCACTGAAGAGAAGACGAGGACGGTTGCATTGAACGAGGAGGGCGTTGCCAAGGTCGAGCGCCTTCTTGGAATCGACAATCTCTACGATCCTCGCAATATGACGATAAACCACCACGTGCAGCAGGCACTGCGCGCCCACGTACTCTTTAAGCGCGATGTCGACTACATTGTCAAGGACGGCCAGGTAATCATAGTTGACGAATTTACGGGCAGGCTAATGCCGGGTAGGCGGTACAGTGAGGGTCTGCACCAGGCGCTCGAGGCAAAAGAAGCGGTAAAGGTGGAAAACGAGAACCAGACTCTGGCCTCGATTACTTTCCAGAACTACTTCCGCATGTATAAAAAGCTGGCCGGCATGACCGGTACCGCCGAAACCGAGGCCCCAGAGTTCCTGAAGATCTACAAGCTCGAAGTAGTGGTTATTCCTACACACCGAAAGATGATCCGCGGCGATTTTCCTGATTGCATCTACAGGACCGAACAGGAAAAATTTCGCGCTGTGGCCAACGAAATAAAGGAACTCTACAGCCATAAAAGGCCGGTTCTCGTCGGAACGATCAACATAGCCAAATCCGAGAAGTTGAGCGATATGCTGAAGCGTTCCGGGGTGCCGCACCAGGTACTGAATGCAAAGCTTCATGAAAAAGAGGCCGAGATTGTATCGATGGCCGGACAGCCCGGTACGGTTACTATTTCCACCAACATGGCCGGGCGCGGTACCGATATCGTGCTTGGGCCTGGCGTTGTGGACCTTGGAGGCCTGCACATCATCGGCACCGAACGACATGAATCGCGGCGTATCGACAACCAGTTGCGCGGCCGCTCGGGTCGCCAGGGTGATCCCGGATCATCGCGTTTTTACCTCTCCCTTGAAGACGACCTCATGCGGATTTTTGCCGCTGACAGGCTCTCAGGGCTTATGCAGCGAATCGGCATGGCTGAAGACGAGCCTATCGAACATCGGATCATCAGCAAGGCCATCGAGAACGCGCAGACCCGCGTCGAAGCGCACAATTTCAGCATCAGGAAGCAGATCCTCGAATACGACGACGTAATGAACCAGCAGCGCGAGGTCATTTACCGCCAGCGCCGCGAGGCATTGGGAGGTGGAAATCTCAAGCCCGCCATTTCCGACATGATTGAAGATTTGCTGGATTACATTGTTGACGATAACGCGCCTGAAAAGACTTACGCCGAGGACTGGAACTTAGAACAGATTAATGTGGAACTTGCGAAGAGCTTCGGAATCCAGGAAAAATTTACCGTGGAATCATTGGACGAAATGAATCGCGAGGAGTTCCGGGAAGAGCTGTCACGGCTTGCAAATGAGCGCTATGAAGCCAGGGAGGCCGAATTCGGCGAACCGATCATGCGCGACCTGGAAAATTATATCCTTCTGCAAACGGTGGATTCGTTCTGGAAGGATCACTTGCTGAACATGGACTACCTCAAGGAGGGCATCGGGCTTCGCGGCTACGGCCAGCAGGACCCGCTTGTTGCCTATAAGCGGGAAGGCCACGAGATGTTTCAGCAGATGATTGACCGCATCAAGGAAGAAACTGTTCGCATGCTGTTTCACATTCAGATCCAGCGAGAGGACCAGGTCCAGGAGATGCGCCGGGAGCAGGAAGACCAACCGATGTTTTTTGGGCCGCCCGAGGGTGCTCCCAAGCAAAAAGCGGTAAAGAAAGATGGGAAGGTCGGAAGAAATGATCCCTGTCCATGCGGAAGCGGGAAAAAATTCAAGAAGTGTCACGGTCACTAGAAGTCCCTTCACGGTACCGGGTTTCCGGGCCGGAACGGCGCAATCTGGAATGCGCTACAAGGGAAGGCCGGATATTGCGCTGTTGGTCTGTGATGGCGATCCTGATGGGTGTACGGCCTCTGGCGTATTTACAAAAAATGCCTTTTGCGCTGCCCCGGTTGAACTCTGCCGAAAGCATCTGGTCCGGCGAAAGGCCAGAGCAATTGTCATCAATGCCGGCATCGCAAACGCATGCACCGGAGAAGAGGGCCTGCGGAATGCTTTTGAGATGGCGCGGCTGGCCGGTTCCGAACTTGGGTGTCCCGAGGAATCTATATTGGTGGCATCTACGGGCGTGATAGGGATGCAGTTAAGCACCGGAGCGGCGGCAAAGGTTATGCCTGAGCTTACCGGTTCCCTTCGACCCGATGGCTGGGAGGATGCCGCCCGAGCTATTATGACAACCGATACCGTCCCGAAGATGGCCAGCACAAGAATTGAAATCGGCGGGAAAACTGTCACCATTGGCGGAATCGCCAAGGGTTCCGGGATGATCGCGCCTGATATGGCAACGCTGCTTGCCTTTGTCTGTACTGATGCGGAGATCGACTCCGAGGCCCTCGAATACTGGACCAGACAAGGCGCTGACTGCTCGTTTAATTCGATCACGATTGACGGTGACACCAGCACAAACGATACGCTGATCGTGCTCGCCGGAGGAAGCGCCGGCAATCAAAAAATAAGAGATACACTGAGCGAGGAGAGCCGAATCTTCGGGAATGCTCTTGGGGCGGTGTTGCGCGATCTTGCCATCCAGTTGGTATTGGACGGCGAGGGCGCAACCAAAATCATCGAAATAACGGTATCCGGTGCGGAAAGCGCCTCTGGCGCCAGGCAAGCTGCTTTTACAATTGCCAACTCACCGTTGGTCAAGACCGCCTTTTTCGGAGAAGATGCAAACTGGGGTAGAATAGTCGCCGCTGCCGGAAGGTCGGGTATCGACATTGATCCCGAAAAGACAACACTCTTTTTTGACGACCTTTGCGTTTTCAGGGCTGGCTCCCCCATTCATGGGGAACAAATCGAGGAAAGGGCCTCTAGGATTTTTAAACAGAAGCAAATCCGCGTCCGCCTGGATCTCGGGATGGGGGATGCCTCTCATACCGCTTTTACCTGCGATCTTTCCTTCGATTATATAAAAATAAACGCCTCGTACAGAAGTTAGAAGAGTCGCAAAGAATCTGCAGGTGTGTCGAGCGGGAGGCAAACCCGACAAAAGATTTTGCCGTTCAAACCACTCATCGGATTTGCTCCCGCAGTTAACCTTTAGTCGGGTTTTTCCGGGAATCAGGCCGCTTTTTCCTGGTCCTCTTCCTCTTTTCGCTTTTCCTCTATCAGGTACTTTGTCAGTGTATAGACATTCTTACCGCTCATTCGGCCGATGTGGCCCGAACTGTAGGAGGCGACCTCAATCTTTTTTTCGGGGTTTAACAAGAACGCCGTGGGCTGCAGAAACTTTGTCGCCTTTGAACTGGTTGTCCCGGTAACGCTTTTCGCGCTTTCCTCTGACTGGTAAACGGGGTGGGCCTCTTCATAGTAGTCGTAATAGGCGCCGGTCAGGTGTTCGATTTTGTCCACGTCGATCCTATAGGCCATATCGAATTCAATCCCCAATTCTTCAATGGCTTGCTTTGTAGTCTCCAATGAATCCGCGGAACCTCCTATAACCCTCACACCTATCGAGCGAAGCTTTTCCATCGAATTTTGAAAGTCAGCCAACTGCTGACGGCAATAAGGTCACCAGTAGCCTCTGTAAAAGAAAATCACCGTGTATTCGTCTCCCAGGTCGCCAGGAACCATGATCTTCTTCCCTGAAGCAAGCTGTAATTCAAACACGGGTAGGATTTCTCCATTATCAAGAGGGGCGACATTTTTGTCACGCATGGATTATTCTCCTTTTATGCCGCATGGATTTCAAGTACATGTAACTGTAAAATCCCAGTGGATACTCTGATTTAAAAAAGCAACGATAACAGAAAGTTAAATATGCATTCTGAATTCAACAAGGTCGGAGCGACGTGGGATGGTGAAATGGGGCCGAAGCCTGGAATATAAAAAGCTTCGGCCCATGTTGAAGGGGGGCAGATCCTATTTACCGGCAAACTGGGGTTTGCGCTTCTCGAACATGGCATTTAGCGCTTCCATGTGGTCGTCAGTGTAGTGGCACAGGGATTGATAGGCGGCCGCGTTTAGCATCGTGTCTTCAATGGTTTCGTTTTGGGCCCTGCGGATCAGACGCTTTGTCATGCGAAGCGCCTGAGGTGGTTTAAAAGTAATTTTGCGGGCGATCCTTCTTGCAATATCCAGCAACTGGTCGTGTTCGGCAACCTGGTTTATGAGACCGATTGCGAGGGCGGCATCCGCATCGACGGTATCTCCCGCGAAAATAAGTTCACACGCCTTGGCCATTCCAACCGTGCGCGGCAATGTGAATGCGCTGCCGTCGCCAGGGATCAATCCGACATTTAGAAAAGTCTCGCCAAAGGTTGCCTGCTTCGATGCTACCCTGATATCGCACATCAATGCGAGACCGCATCCTGCGCCAACTGCAGAGCCGTTAACCGCGGCGATGGTAGGAACTTCGACATGATAGACGGAAAGGAGCACGTCCTGAATGTTGCGACCATATTTTTCCATCAGTTCGGCCGGAGTGCCTGAGAACATTCCCCTGCGCTCTTTCATGTCTTTCACATTTCCACCCGAAGAGAATGCAGGGTCAACAGCGGTTATTATCAGGGCCTTTATGCTCAGATCGGAATTAACCTGGTGGCAAACTGACTTTATCTCGGCAATCATCTGAGGATCAGTCAGAGCGTTGCGCGTTTCAGCGCGATTCAGAGTCATAATCGCAATACCGGCATTGACTTCGAAAATGATTTCTTTGAATTCCATTAGCATCTCTCCTGGATTATAGAATTTAAGGGGCTGTTATGTACCTGTGTTGCGGGCAATTTGATCGGCTATTTCGGCCGGGGTCATGGTTTCACAATCGAACTCCAGGTCGGAGCAGAGCTTGTATAGCGGCTCCCGCTCCGAGAGTAACTTGTGGATTTCAAGCTCCATGGGCAACTCGGACAGAGGTGGGCGATTTGCTGCAGATGCAGGGTCCGCAATGATTCTGGAATGTATCGTCTGTGCACTTGCCTTAAGCCATACAGTGAAGAAGCTTTTCAATATCTCGCGGTTTTGGGCGGCCACAACGACTCCGCCGCCTGTCGCAACGACCAGGTCTTCCCTTGAAGCAAGCGCTTCCATCAATTCCGTTTCGGCCCTCCTGAACGACTCCCAACCCTCCAGTCGAACCCAGCAGTCTATCTCGCGTCCGGCGGACGCTACGAGGTACTGGTCCATATCTACAAACGTAGAGCCCAACATTTGCGCCAGTATTTTCCCTACCGAGCTTTTGCCGGTTGCACGGAAACCTATTAATGCTATATTGCGCACTTTCAAAACTCCGAGTGATTCAAAATTAGGATTATTCAGGGCGGAAAATGAGCACTGAGGCTAAAAATATACACCATAAATGGGGAAAACGCCGCATTATTGCTGAGTGCATGCGGTTTCTACCTGCATTAATCGCCCTCTGTGTCAGAGCGCTCCACCGATCCTGCAAAATTAGCATCATTGGTGCTGATCAAATAGATCATTTAGCGGCCGGTGAGGGGATTGCCGGAGTGGTGGCGTTCTGGCACTGCTGTTTCCCCGGTGTGGCCTATTTTTTTCGGGATTGCAACTTTCTAACCGTTATTAGTGAAAGCCGCGATGGCGATTTGGCTGCTGGAATGGTTGAAAGCCTCGGCTATCGGGCTTTTCGAGGCTCTCCTGGGAAAGGAGGGGCAAGAGCGATAGCCAGATTTATTGCTGCTTTCCGGAAAAGCCCAGCGGGAGGTTTCGTCGCCGACGGGTCCCAGGGACCGGCCAGAGTAGCGCAAAAAGGGCCTGTCGCGGTTTCGCTCCACTCAGGCGTACCGATTTACCCGGTAGGTATGGCCGCTTATCCGTGCTGGAGACTGCCGAGTTGGGACCAGACGATAATTGCCAAACCGTTTTCCGAAGTCGTTGTGGCAATAGGTGCTCCTATCATGGTCGAGCGCGGCTCAACGCCTCAAATGCTCGAAGATTATCGGGTCCAATTGGAGGAGGCAATCAATGCGCTGTGCGAGTTGGCTGAGGATGCCGTCCAGGGGCGTGTTGCACAAAATATTCAATATGCTAAAATAAAATCGTTCAGGGAGATTTTTCTCCGGACGAAGAACCAATATCCGAAGTAGGGCGGATGATCGCCGCCGGCGCGATGAGCGCTGGGGGAGGAAAGTCCGGGCTCCACAGGGCAGGGTGCTGGGTAACTCCCAGTCTCGGTGACGAGGAGGAAAGCGCAACAGAAAGCAGACCGCCTCGCCCGCTTGCGTGCGGGGTAAGGGTGAAACGGTGAGGTAAGAGCTCACCGGTCCCGGTGGCGACATCGGGAGCCAGGCAAACCCCACCCGGAGCAAGACCAAATAGGAGAGCGTTCGAGGGTTGCCCGCCCGAGGCTCTCGGGTTGGTTGCTGGATCCAACCGGTAACGGTTGGGCTAGAGGAATGATCATCGCCCCCGCGATCCCAGGGTTGCGCGGGGAACAGAACCCGGCTTACGACCTGCTTCGGATTTCTTTTTTCATAAATACTATATGTCCGGTGGGACACTTCGTTTTGTGACCACCAGTGCGGAAGGTGAGCACCAAGAAAAACTGTTGCCGCCCCACCCGTTTGCAAATTCACTGACCTTTAATCGCCAATCACCGAAAGCAATCCTCTATTGACAATGACCACATGCGCCATCGTGCCCGCTGCGGGTCGCGGGATAAGAATGGGGGGCGGAAGACCTAAACAGTTCCTCGAATTGTTTGGGAAACCGATACTTGCCCATTCTATTGAAGCACTTTCCCAAGTACCGTTCCTATCGGCCATTTTTATGGTCGTTCCCGAGGATTTCATTGAATCCGCCCGCTCAATTGCGCTTGAACTTACACCCGGAGGACCGCCCATTAACATTGTCGCCGGGGGCGCTGAACGCCAGGACAGCGTCTATAACGGAATTAAGTGCTTGCCGCCGGAATGCGGATGGGTAATGATTCATGATGGTGTACGCCCATTTGCTTCCGCGGAGCTTATAAGCTCAATCCATGATGGGGCAAAAAAAACCGGGGCCTCGATAGCTGCCGTTTGCGCAACCGATACCGTGAAGCGCGTTCGGGATGGAGCAGTCCGCGAGACTCTTGTTCGCGACGAAATATGGCTTGTTCAGACCCCGCAGGTATTCCGAAAAGATATAATCCTTGCCGCCTATCAAGAGGCCATTCGTTTGGGATGGTCCGGGACGGATGACGCTTCGTTTGTGGAAAGGATAGGTGTGCCGGTCACGATAGTTCCTGGTGAAAAAACGAATATCAAAGTAACGACCCCGGACGATCTGGAGTGGGCAAAATATTTTTTGTCGCGCGGGGCAGGGGAGGGCGCGCGATGCGGGTAGGATTTGGCTATGATGTGCACCGGCTCGTGATTGGTCGTCCCCTGGTGCTGGGTGGTGTTGAGATCCCTCACGAAATGGGTCTTCTCGGCCATTCCGATGCCGATGTGCTTCTTCATGCAATTTGCGATGCGATGATCGGCGCCGCTGCACTTGGCGACATCGGTCGTCATTTCCCGGATACCAGCGCCGAGTTCAAGGGAATATCCAGCATGGTCCTTCTCGGGAGAACCGCTGCACTGCTCCGGGAAAAGGGATACCGCCTGGTAAACGTCGATAGCACGGTTGTTGCCCAAAGACCTAAGATCCTCCCGTTCGTCCCGAAAATGATTGAAATGATTGCTGGGCAGATCGGAATTTCAGCTGAATGCGTCAATGTAAAGGGCAAGAGTACCGAGAACCTGGGATTTGCCGGTCGCGAGGAGGGAATTGCCGCTTACGCGGTGGTGCTTATCGAATGATCTATCACCATATAGCCATGACAGTCCACTCGGCTGTGAGAAGACGCTAAATATTGGTGAGGATCAAGCGGGGCGCTCCAATTTAGAATTTGGTAAAAGGAGATATGCGGGCAATGGCGTTGCAGGTGTATAATACTCTTGCCAGGAAAAAAGAGGAGTTCATTCCTCTCGAACCAGAAAAAATCCGTCTCTACGTCTGTGGTGTGACCGTGTACGACTATTGCCACATCGGGCACGCACGCTCCGTAATTGTTTTCGACGTTATTTACCGATACCTACGGCACCTGGGCTACGAGGTGACCTACGTTCGCAATTTCACCGATATAGACGATAAGATAATCCGCAGGGCGAACCAGGAAGGTACCGACTACCGCACAGTTGCTGACAAGTACATCCTCGCCTTTTACGAGGATATGGACAGCCTGGGTGTGCTGCGGCCGACAATCGAGCCTTTGGCAACTGACCACATCCAGGGGATGATTGAAATAATCGAGAAGCTTTTTGAAAGAGGCGCGGCCTACCTCTCGGGTGGCGATGTCTTCTACCGCGTGGACAGGTTCGAGGGATACGGAAAGCTATCCGGGCGTGAACTTGACGACATGATGGCAGGGGCCCGTGTTGAGGTCGATGAGAATAAGGCAAACCCGCTTGATTTCGTTTTGTGGAAAGGTAGCAAACCTGGAGAACCAGCCTGGGAAAGCCCATGGGGGCCCGGCAGGCCGGGATGGCACATCGAGTGCTCCGCTATGGGTAGCCACTACCTGGGGCAGCCCATGGATATCCATGGAGGCGGAAAAGATCTCGTATTCCCGCATCATGAAAACGAAATTGCCCAAAGTGAAATGGCGTTCGGCCGCCCGTTTGCGCGCTATTGGATCCATAACGGCTTCGTTAATATCAACAATGAGAAGATGTCGAAATCACTCGGCAACTTTTTCACTATCCGGGACGTACTGCGGGATGTCCATCCTGAGGCCCTGAGGCTCTTTGTCATCAGTAAGCATTACAGGAGCCCGGTCGATTTTTCCGATGAGACTGTAGCCGAGGCAGAACGCGGACTGGAGCGCCTCTACACCACCCTTGATTCAGTGAGGGAAAGATGCCCTCAAGCTGCCGCGGAAGAAAACTTTTCCGAAGATACGCTAAGAAAGCAGGACAGCGAGCTTTTTGAGAAGGCCGACTCACTGCACGGGGCCTTTAGCGATGCAATGGAAAACGATTTCAACACTGCTCAGGCAATCGGGTATATTTTTGCGCTTCAGCGAAACATTCAGCGGTTTCTGGACAAGTTTGGCCGGAAGAACCTCAAGGGCCCGGCTGCTGCGCTTGCGCGCATGTCCGCGGATGTCCTGCTCACCCATTGTAAAATCCTGGGACTCCTGCAAAGCGAACCCAAGGAGTTCCTCGACAAACAAAGAAGGCTCAAGCTCAAATCAACCGGTGTTACCGAGGACGAATTGGACCGGTTGATCACTCTGCGACATAAGGCTCGCCAGGAAAAAGATTTTGCCGAAGCCGACCGCATTCGGAAAGAACTCGACGCCAAGAGAATTCAGCTCGAAGACTCTCCCGATGGAACTACCTGGAGGGTAAGCATTTAGAAGACCAATAAAGTTGCGGCAGGCTGGAGAGCCTGCCTCGCTAACCCGGATCTCTGTTTGGCAAAGTCTTCAAACATCCTGGCTCATCGACCGAGGGGCGCCCCGAACCCTCTCTGCCCCACAAAAACGGATCAATCCAGAAACAAAAACATCGCGGAATGTCCAGCGGTTTCTTGCATCGGCACTGCCCTGGTGCCGCCGGTGGCAAGAATTTCCGCCGCTTCAGAGCAGCTCACTTCATGAATTAATTCCAGGTACAGGGTCACATTTTCTTCGCCGGGCACGCTGCAAATCCTGCATGCTTTTTCGAGGCACTGCCTGAGTGGTGCTGCCTCACTCTCCAGGGCGCCCGTGTCCTTGAAGCCGCATGTGCCTGATAAAAAACTATCCAGCTTTTTCTGGTATGCTGAGAAAATAGGAGGAGCGCCGGGGGCTTCGATCAACGAGCGGAATTGCTTTTGGCCGAGTGCATCGAGACGCGGAAACGATCCTAGGGGAATCCGTGATGACGAGAGTTGCCTGCCTGTGCGGGCAAGACCAATGCGGAGCATGTCAATGGCCTCGAAGGCAGCTTCCGGACCAGATGCTACCGGGACCGGGATGGATTCGCATGCTTGAGCGGGAAGAAGTCGAAACCAGCTCTCGATCCTTTCGGGCAGCATATATTGAGCGCCCTGGCTTTCGGATAAAAGCGGCAGATCAAGACCCGCGGGAATTTCAGATCCGTTTTCCTTGGTTATGCCAAGTATTTCGCCAAACTCTTTTTCGAGTTCGCCCGCCCTGGCCAGACTTGATGCCATTTCAACTTCCCTGTCATCGTATTGTCTGGATATATCGAGAAAAACGGCTGAGCGGAGAGTCTCCAACTGTGTTTCATCGAGCCCCGCCGGGCATCTTCCGCGCAGTTGCTCCTGAATCTTGAAGCGGGCATCGCTCATATTGTCTATGGCTTGGGTAAGATATCCAAGAGTTCCTCCGACTCCGCCGTGCATTTCCGCAAAAGCCTGGTATTCCCGTACGCATGATTTGATTTGCCCCATGAGTTCGGGATCGGCAATTGGGGATAGACCTTGAAACCTGTCGCGTGCCCATTCCGGGATTGAAGCAGGCCGGGAGATTTCGAGAAGATAGAGCCTTGGAAGGAAAATGTAGAGATTGCGAAAGTCCTGCTCGGGCAAGGTCAGGGCAGGAAACAGTAAATAAGTCGGAATATTCTTTTCCATAGCTCTTTCCGTGGGTTTGAATAGATTGCACCAAGCTGATTAGTCCAGGAACAGTGAATTGGATGGGAAGGGTATCCTTTCGAGTTCGCATGCGGCGGATAACAGCCGCTTTAGTGCATTTTCCCCTTCCTGCCCCGCATCGAGGCTAAATTCATTGACAAAGGTTTCAATGTGTCTGCGAATTACATCGGGTTCCATCTCCTGAGCATGTTTGGCAATATAGGGCCATGCGTCCGCAGGGTTTGCATTGGCGAAAAGCAAACTTTCGCGGATTTTCTGCTCGAAAGTGGCGGCAATTTCCGGACCGAGATCGCGCCGCACGACTATAGCGCCAAGAGGCAAAGGAAGCCCTGTTTCTTGCTCCCACCACTGCCCGAGGTCGAGTACCAGGTTCAGCCCGTAAGAGAGATAGGTAAATCGCCCCTCATGGATGATAACACCAGCATCAACCTCGCCAGAGGAAACGGCGGGCATTATTTGGTCGAATTGCATGGCCACGCATGGGCCACTGTGAATCCCGTTGAGGCGCAAGAGCAGGTGCGCAGTGGTCAATTTGCCGGGTACGGCAATTCTTGCGTGTCGCAAATCAGCCATTCGGGCGGCCTTTTTCGAAACAACAAGCGGGCCACAGCCTCTGCCGATTGCTCCACCTGAGCGTAGGATGCGGTACTTATCAAGAACATGCAAAACTGCGCTTACCGATATCTTCGAGACTTCAAGGCTTCCATCTCGGACCTGCCGGTTCAACATCTCGACGTCGGCCATGGTGATTTTCAATTCGAAGGGCACCGGGATTCGACCCTGCGAGAGCGCGTAGAAAATATAGGTATCATTGGGACAGGGGGAATATCCAAGTGAGAATTCCTGCACCGGTTTCCTCTTTTCAGTAAAAGGATGAAAGTAGTCAAACCCGCTTTTGCCAGGTGGAAAAGCCGACCCGCCAATCAGGAATATTAATCACATAGTATGGTTTTGAGCAACGAAGATTCAGCAACCTTGCGTGCGAAAATCATGACAGGAATTTATCGCACTGGATTTTAAAAGGTTTTGCGGCAATGAGAATTTCGAGGATGTATCGAAGAGTAACCCTCCCCTGTCGGCCCCCCAACCTCCAGGAGAGGGTATCACTTAGGAGGTAAACGAACGTTGTTATAAATAGTACAAGACCCGGCACCGTGTCAATTGAAAATGCATAATCGCCAGCCTGCAGTGAGATATTTTCCCCTGTTTGCCTGTTGATTTAGGTGTAAAAGCGCGGACACGATCCTACTCGCGTCTCCCGCTAAAATGGTTCACACTGGGGCTGCAAGCCCCAGCAACCCTTCGGTGCCGATGCTCGTTAAGGAAATATTAGCTGTTCCAGAAGGAAACGAACTTACATATAATTTCTTGTCTGATCAGGTCGAAGGCGAAAGGTTCTGAGCCCTGTTGTAGTTGGGGGTGTAATTTGAGTTCCCTGTTTTTATCCGTCAGGTATCTGTGTTTGTAGATTTAGTGGGTCCATGCTATACTTTTGTCTCGGCAGGATATTAATATGTTGAACTCGCATGTTCAGGAGGGTGCCGGCCTTTCGGACTCGCATGCTGGGGTATATTAAGAGCCTTTTGCAAATTCGACGGGGTAGCTTGCGAGATCTTTCACAATATTCGGCCTCCCGGGTTGCGGATAGATGTTGGCCTATCACGGGTGGATGTCCGTCAGACAGCCTGTATTCACAAAGATTAATTCACTCTCAGCTCACTCTGAAGTGCTCAGAATACTCTTCGATCAGGTTCCCGGCGGATTGGACGGGGGGAGGGAATTAGCGGGTGTCAGGTAAGCCAAGCTACAAAGAACTCGAGAATAAGCTCAGAGAACTGGAGGAAAAGGCCCTCTGCCGGCGCAATGCCGATGAAGTTCTGCGGAAAAGCGAGGAGCGCTACCGCATGATCTTCAATTACTCGCCTTTGGGAATAATCCACTTCGACTGCGATGGCGGGGTTGTGGATTGTAACGAGCGCTTTCTGGAGATTGTTGGAGCACAGAAAGACAGAGTGATGGGCTTCAACATGATCAACTCGATCCTAGACAACAGGATGCGAGTCGCAATTCGATCAGGTCTTGCTGGGGAGCCAAATTATTTCGAAGGTGATTATCTATCTGCTACAGGTAACAAACTGACTCCTGTCAGGGCCATGTTCTCCCGAGTAAACGCGAATGACGGCAAGTTTTTGGGGGCCGTCGGTCTTTTTGAAGATATATCAGTGCAACGTCAAGCCGAGGAAGCATTAGTTGAATCACGGGAGTTTGTCGGAAAAATTCTCAATTGCATTAGCGACCCAATAGTTGTGAAGGACCGTCAGCACCGGATAGTGTTGGTGAATGATGCCGTCTGCGCACTCGCTGGGAAGAGTCGTGAAGAACTTATCGGCAAGACTGATTATGAATTTTTCCCGAAGGACCAGGTCGATATTTTCTGGGAAAAAGACGAGATGGTTCTTGAAACTGGAGAAGAAAACGAAAATGAAGAGCAAATAACCGATGCAAAAGGAACCCTTCACACAATAGCAACAAAGAAGAGCCTGTATACCGACAAATCCGGGAACAAATTCATAGTGGGAGTGCTCCGGGATATAACTTATCGGAAGAAAGGTGAGGAGGCGCTTCGGCAAAGCAAGGAGATGTACCGGCAACTATTCAACACTGTATCCGATGCCATTTTGGTCTTTAACGCCGGGAGCGGTCAAATCATCGACGTCAATGAGAGGGCAACCCGTCTCTACGGTTTTTCACGCGAAGAATTCCTCGGATTGAGTTACTCGGAAATTTCGGCTGAAAGCGATATGTTCGACTCCCTTTTGGAAGGAACGCTGTCCGGAAAACCCGTTCACGTGCCACTCTGCTATCACAGAAAGCGGGACGGAAGGTTCTTTCCCGTCGAAATCTCCTCAAGCACGTTTAAACTTTCGGATCGCCAGGTATTGTGTGGCATTGTAAGGGACATGACCGACCGCAGGCGCGCTGAAGAAGAATTGAGTGCTTACCGGGACCATCTCGAAGACCTGGTCAGAAAAAGGACTGCGGAACTGGCGAAGACCAACCAACGCCTCACGCTTGAAATCGAAGAGCGCAGGCGTATCGAGGAAGCACTGAAGCTCTATAAATCGGGCTAGCTGTGAGTTGTAGCACATCTCGCCGACATTTTTTTGCAGTGCAAATGGGACTATCCTGAAAACTGAAAAAAATGCGAGACGTCGAAGCACCAGGTACGTGAAGTATTTTGTTTTACTCGCCTTTCGAATATTTCGTTTGAAAACCTCACCCCAATCCTTTAAATTCGGAATCCAGGATAAGCGTCATTCTGTTTGTCAATCCTCCGCCTTAGGTGGAAACGGAGGATCTTTTTTCATTTTTTGGGGCCGATATGAGCGAGATAGCCAAAATCCTGATTGAGGCGCTGCCTTACATTCGCCGGTTTTACCAGAAAACTGTCGTAATTAAGTACGGCGGGCATGCGATGGTTGCCGATGAACTCAAGAATAGCTTCGCCAAGGACATAGTGCTGATGAAATACATCGGGATCAATCCCGTTGTGGTGCACGGTGGAGGACCTCAGATAGGCGAGATGCTAAGGCGGATGGGCAAGAAAAGCGAATTCCACGATGGAATGCGTGTTACTGATGCCGACACGATGGATGTCGTGGAAATGGTGCTCGCGGGAAAGGTTAACAAGGAAATCGTTTCGCTCATAAATCGTCAGGGCGGATGCGCGATAGGACTTAGCGGCAAAGACGGCAGGCTCATCGAGGCCAGGAAACTTAAAATTTACCGCGACACAGGAGACGACAGGCCCACCGAGATCATCGACATTGGTCTGGTGGGCGAAGTGGCCCGCATTAACCTCGACATCCTTAAAACACTCGAACAGAGCAGTATCATTCCGGTAATTGCGCCGGTCGGAGTGGGAGATGAGGGTGAGACGTACAATATAAATGCCGATCTGGTTGCCGGCGCTCTGGCCGGCTCGCTTGGAGCAGCCAAGCTACTGCTGATGACCGATGTTGCCGGCGTACTGGACGGTAATGGAAACCTGGTATCGAGCATGACAATTGCGGAAGCCGAGGAGGGAATGCGTGAGCAGACGCTGCGCGGCGGCATGGTCCCGAAAGTGCAGTGCGCCATCGATGCTTTGAAGGCCGGGACCGGCAAAGTACACATTATAGACGGCCGTCAACCGCACGCTATTCTGCTCGAACTCTTTACCGATTCCGGCGTTGGGACCGAGATCCTCGAGTATCGCTAGCCTGGAGGCCGGAAATCGGGACCCAGTGGGGAAATGATTATCCAGCCGAAGTTAGTAGACCCTGGATTTAGGATTCGCGAAGTGGATTGAAGCCTAAAGGCGGGTGAAGGCCCGCCTTTAAAATATATTTTCCTATATAGATGGACGGATGAGGGTATGCGGGATATAAAACAGCAATGTCATGAAAATATTTTCAATACGTACACAAGGACGCCAGTTGCTTTCGTGAAGGGTGATGGCTGCAGGCTGTGGGATGATTCCGGGAAAGAATACCTGGATTTCCTTGCCGGGATCGCCGTGTGCAACCTCGGTCACTGCCATCCGGCGGTCACCCGTGCAATCGCCAGTAGCGCGGAAGAACTGGTTCATGTCTCGAACCTTTTCTATACCTACCCTCAGGTTGAACTTGCCGCGGAATTGACACGATTATCTTTTGCAGATAAGGTGTTTTTTTCCAACAGCGGTGCTGAAGCCA
This sequence comes from Desulfarculales bacterium UBA702, assembly GCA_002298165.1. Lineage (GTDB taxonomy): Bacteria > Desulfobacterota > Syntrophobacteria > Syntrophobacterales > Syntrophobacteraceae > SbD1. Next base: position 39,620 of record DBMI01000067.1, on the reverse strand, counting down.
ATGAGGCCGCAATAAAGTTAGCAAGAAAATATAGTTGGGACCATTTCGGACCCGGCAGGTTCCACATAATCACCATGAAGAATTCCTTTCATGGACGTACTCTGGCAACGCTGTCCGCAACCGGGCAGAGCAAGGTCCATAACGGATTCGAGCCCCTGGTCGAAGGTTTCACCTATGTAGATTTCAATTCTATCGAGGCTGTTGATGCCGCGATAACCGACAAGACCTGTGCCGTATTGGTCGAGCCGGTGCAGGGGGAAGGCGGACTCAACTTTGCCTCGCCTTGGTATTTCAGGGAACTTAGGGCACTTTGTGTAAAGAAAAATCTTCTGCTCATTTTCGACGAAGTCCAGTCGGGGCTGGGGAGAACGGGTAGCCTTTTTGCCTATGAACAGGAAGGGATAACTCCCGATGTAATGACTCTGGCAAAGGCTTTGGCAAACGGCCTTCCGATGGGTGCCATGCTGGCGACCGAGGAGGCCGCCAAAGCTTTCGTGCCCGGGACCCACGCCACAACTTTCGGGGGCGGTCCACTGGTTGCCAATGCAGCTCTTGCCACACTCGGGATACTCTCCAATCCGGATTTCCTGAATGGGGTGCGCGAGACCGGCGCTTATCTCCACAGTCGCCTTGGTGAGCTTAAACAACGTTATCCTTTTATAAAGGAAGTCCGCGGCAGGGGCCTGATGATGGGAATCGAGCTCGACATCCCGGGGGCCCCGTTCGTCAGTAAATGCCTTGATGCCGGCGTAATAATAAATTGTACTCACGAGACCGTCTTGAGATTCGTTCCGCCGCTTATCGCCGGTCGCCCGGAAGTTGACCGGCTGATAGACGTGCTCAATGGAATATTTGAAAGGGAAGTCAAATGATGCGCGATCTGCTTTCGTTACGCGATCTGTCCCGCGCTGAAATATTTGAATTGGTGGATGCGGCCGAAAGAATGAAGGCCGAGCTTGCAAAAGGGACGCTGCGCCGTTCGCTTTCGGGGAAAATTGTTGGCCTGATTTTCGTTAAACCGTCCACCCGAACACGTGTCTCCTTCGAGGCCGCGGTTTATCGGCTAGGCGGACAGGCAATGTTCATGACCGCCCAGGATACGCAGATTTCGCGAAAAGAGCCACTTTCTGACATGGCGCGTGTGCTTGAGCGCTATATAGACGCAATCGTGATCCGAACCTTCGCGCAACAGGACGTCGAGGAGCTTGCCCGGTTTGCATCGATTCCTGTAGTCAATGCACTTACCGACCACTCGCACCCATGCCAGGTGCTTGCTGATCTTTTAACCATAAAGGAGAAACGCGGCTCGCTGGAAGGCATCACCGTCGCTTGGGTTGGTGATGGCAACAATGTCGCCAATTCATGGATATATGCCGCGGCGATTCTGGGATTCACGCTGAATTTGGCGTGTCCCGAGGGCTACGAACCCGAAGAGGGTGTTGTCAAATGGGCCAGGGCGCATGGCGGGGGAAAGATATCCCTGGTAAAAGATGCAATTAAAGCCGTCGAGGGCGCGGATGCTATCTATACCGACGTATGGGCCAGCATGGGGCAGGAAGACGAGGCGGAAAAACGCCGCAATGCTTTCCGAGACTACCAGGTGAATTCGAGGCTTCTCGCTGCGGCGCCTCACCACGCGATAGTGCTGCATTGCCTCCCGGCGCACCGTGGTGAAGAGATATCCGAAGATGTTTTGGAAGGCCGGCAGTCAGTTGTTTTCGATCAGGCGGAAAATCGGCTTCACCTGCAGATGGCACTGCTGGATCGGCTTATAGGATCTTGATTGCGGGTTGCGGGTTCCGGGTTACGTGTTTTCGGTTTCGGAACTGCATTGTCTATACTCCCAATCTGAGCCCAAAATGTTCTTAACCCGTAATTTATAACTCGCAAGACCTAAGGCGCAACCCGCAACACGAAACGCGCAACCCGAAACAGGAATTGTAAAATGAGCGTTAAAAAAGTTGTTCTTGCTTATTCAGGTGGACTCGACACCTCAATTATTCTCAAATGGCTGATCGAAAAATACAGTTGCGAAGTAGTAGCCTTTGCCGCCGATCTCGGGCAGGGCGACGAGCTCGATGGAGTTCATAAAAAAGCGCTTGAGACTGGGGCTGTTAAGGCCCGAATCGAAGACCTTCGGGAAGAATTCGTGCGGGACTTTGTATTCCCGGCCTTCCGCGCCAATGCGATTTACGAAGGTCAGTATCTTCTTGGCACTTCGATTGCGCGGCCGCTTATTGCGAAAAAACAGATAGAGATCGCAATCGATGAGGGTGCTGATGCGGTAAGTCATGGAGCCACGGGGAAGGGCAACGACCAGGTACGCTTCGAATTGGCTTATATGGCGCTCCGGCCGGATATCAAGGTGATTGCACCCTGGCGAGAATGGGACCTTAAATCCAGGAGCGATCTCATTGCTTTTGCAAAAAGGCATGGCATACCCGTCCCGGTAACGAAGGAAAAACCTTACAGTTGCGACCGGAATATGCTCCACATAAGCTACGAGGGCGGTATTCTCGAAGATCCCTGGGTAGAGCCGGATCCGAAAATGTTCATTTTGACGGCCGACCCGAGGGAAGCACCCGAGCAGCCTGAGATCGTGGAAATATCTTTCGAGAAAGGCAATCCGGTTGCGATTGACGGCGAACAAATGAGCCCGGCAGGCATTTTGGGCTTCCTGAACAAGATTGGCGGCAGACATGGAATCGGGCGTGTTGATCTGGTAGAAAACCGCTTTGTTGGTATGAAATCACGCGGAGTTTATGAAACCCCTGGCGGCACCATTATGCGCTCCGCGCACATGGCTGTCGAGTCCATCACAATGGATCGTGAGGTCATGCACCTTCGAGACAGCCTGATTTCGGATTATTCCCGGTTGATCTATAACGGTTTTTGGTATTCGCCCGAGATGCGCTACCTGCAGAGCATGATGGACCTGTCGCAGGAGTCCGTTTCCGGAACTGCGCGTCTTAAGCTCTACAAGGGCAATTGCACGGTGATAGGCCGAAAAGCAGAGCGCTCGCTCTATCAGCCGAGCTTCGCGACTTTTGAAGAAGACGATGTTTACCGCCAGGACGAGGCGACCGGTTTTATCCGGCTGCTTGGTCTGCGGCTGCGAATTGAGGCACTGGTCAGGAAGGGTGGCCAGCAGCCGCTGAAATCAAGCTAAGGAGCCTTTGTAAATGGGCGAAAAACTGTGGCAGGGGCGGTTCGATCAGCCCACCAATAAACTGGTGGAAGACTATACCGCTTCAATCCATTTCGATAGCCGGCTCTACCGCTATGATATTGAAGGCAGTATTGCGCACTGCCGAATGCTGGCTCAATGTGAGATAATCTCGCATGATGACGCATCGAAGATAGTTGAAGCTCTTGGTGAGATATTGCGCGATATCGAACGAGGGCAGGTGACCATGGATGCTTCTCAGGAAGATATCCATATGGCCATTGAAAAGGAACTGATCGCGCGTATCGGCGAAACAGGGGGGAAACTGCACACGGCGAGGAGCCGCAACGACCAGGTGGCGCTCGATATGCGGCTCTACTTGAGGGACGTACTGTGGATGTGTGGATCACGCCTACGCGAACTGAGACGTGCCCTGCTTGAAATGGCCGAGAAGAATATTGACGTGATTATGCCCGGCTTTACGCACCTCCAGCACGCGCAGCCGGTTCTAATGGCCCATCACCTGATGGCCTACCATGAGATGTTTAGCCGCGACTCCGAGAGGTTCGGCGAAATTTTACGCCGAGCAAACGTGATGCCTCTGGGAAGTGCGGCATTAGCCGGGACTACGTTTCCCATCGATATGGAATGGACAGCACGATATCTTAATTTTCCGAGGGTAACCGCCAACAGCATGGATGCGGTGAGCGACCGCGATCACCTGATCGAATTCTGTTCGGCTTCAGCCATATTGATGATGCATGTTAGCCGCATGGCCGAAGAGCTTATAATCTGGTCTAGTCCGGAGTTCGGTTTCATCGAAATCAGTGACTCTTTCTGCACGGGTTCGAGCATTATGCCCCAGAAAAAGAACCCGGACGTCCCAGAGCTTATGCGCGGTAAAACCGGGCGGGTATTTGGTAACCTTACGGCTCTTCTGACCCTGACAAAGGGGCTGCCTCTTGCCTATAATCGCGATCTTCAGGAAGACAAGGAACCGGTTTTCGATACTGCCGACACAGTGATTTTAACTCTTCGGCTTCTCTCGAAACTGCTGCCAGAGATCGGCATAAATCACGAGAAAATGCTCGAGATGGCCAGTCGCGGGTTCACTCTGGCAACTGATCTCGCTGATTATCTGGTAAGAAGGAGTGTTCCTTTCCGCAAGGCGCACCATGTTGTCGGGCAGGTAGTTCAGTTCTGCATTCGAGGACAAAAAGAACTCTGTGATTTAACTCTGGATGAATTGAAATCTTTTCACAAAGCATTCGATTCTGACGTGTTTCCCTTCCTTGAAATAGCGAGTGTTGTGGACAGGAGGACATCTATCGGCGGCACCGCCGGCTCTCGGGTAAAAGAGGCCATTTCGATTGCGCGAAGCCGTCTGGATGCCGAAGAAAAGCAGGGACAAAGTTGATAAGAGACTTGAATAATAGCAACCTCGAAACTGGAATAACAACACGTATGCGACCTTTCTACAGTTCCCATAACAGAGGCTTTGTAATCTCAAGGTGCACGGCAACAATGGGCGCCCTCCTGATCTGTCTGGCACTGACCTTAACCTCCGGGTGCGGCAAGAAGATGTTTCCACACCCGATGGGAGAAAAGGCCGCTCCGAAGATTTCCGACCTGCAGGCGCAGGCGACTACCAAAGGGGCCGATATCTCGTGGACAATTCCGGATAGTATCGCCAGCGGGAAGTATCGTTTGTCGGTTGTGAAAGAAGAACTTGAGTGGGAGAAGCGGAATTGCACGGACTGCCCGGCCGTCTCCCAGATCGAAGCTCACACGATCGATGCCGCGACGGCTGCCAGGGCACTCTCGCCTGACAAGCGATTCCATTGGCTCGATACCAATACTGCCTCATATCGTGCTTATAGGTATCAGGTAACTGTCCAGGACGAGGATGGGAAACAGGTATCGCGGTCGAATTCGGCTGTTGCCAAGCTCTATCCCGGTCCGGTGCCGCCGGTCTCCGTGGCGGCCACGACGCAACCCCAGGGGGTGCTCCTCAATTGGAAACCGGTTTCCAAGGATGCCCATGGGAAAAATCTTCAGGGCGAACTGACGTACAGGATCGAGCGAATGACCGCAGGAAAACCCTGGGAAAATGCTTCGCCCACACCGATAAGCGGGAATTCGTTTCTTGACCAGGGTGTTGCCTCAGAGCAGAGCTACAGCTATCGGGTCGTGCCCGTTCTGGTTGTAGATAACGGCACTGTTCTGGGAGATCCTTCTGCAGTGATTCTGGGAAAAGCCCCAGAGTCCGTGGCTCCGCCTCCACCTAACTCGGTTTGGATAATTCCGGGAAAGGGCTCTCTCGAAATCAGGTGGACGGAGAGTGCGGGGAAGACCGGCGGGTATCACGTTTACCGGCGCCAGGGGAAGGATATAATTCGCCTTACCGCGAAGCCTTTGCAGCACCCGCCGTACGTGGACAAGAACGTGCAGTCAAAAGAGACATACTCCTATGCGGTTTCGGCTGTAAGCTCACAGGCCGACCAGAAAGAAGGCCTGCTCTCGAAATGGGCGGAAATGAGGGCTCTGCTGCTGGAGTAAGCACTCCTGAGATGTATGGAGCGCTTTGAATGGTTCAATCTCGATCTTGATTAGCGTTCGGGCCTGACTTGCGAGTGGTCTGGAAAGTCAAAATTCGCATCGATTCCGGAAAAAATCGTTCACAGCTATGCCGGCAACAAAATTTTGTAGCTGTTGCAGACGGTTTTAGAAGAGGTTTTAAGGATGCATCATTTTCTATATAGAGATGACGAACTGTACTGTGAGGATGTTTCGTTGCGCGCTATTGCGGAGGAAGTTGGTACTCCCTGCTATATTTATAGCTGCGCCACACTTGGTCATCATTTTACGGTTTTCGATTCTGCCTTCAACGATGTCCCTCACCTGACCTGCTACTCGGTAAAGGCAAATTCCAATATCGCCGTACTTAAGCTCTTCGGCTCCCTGGGCGGCGGGATGGACATAGTGTCGGGTGGGGAGCTTTATCGTGCCAGAATGGCCGGAATTCCGGCGGAGCGTATAGTATATTCCGGCGTTGGCAAGACTGTTCAGGAAATTGACTACGCTCTTCGTGAAAATATCCTGATGTTTAATATCGAGTCCATCGAGGAACTCGATGCCATAGATAAGCGGGCCGGTGTTAATGGAGTAAAGGCAAGGATTGCTCTGCGGGTAAACCCCGATATCGACCCCAATACTCATCCATACATTTCGACCGGGATGAAGAAGAATAAATTCGGCATCTCGATAGATAACGCCATGAGCGCATACGAGAAGGCAAAGCGCCTCAAAAATATCGAGATCATGGGTGTGGATTGCCATATAGGCAGCCAGTTGACCGAGGTTGCCCCGTTTATCGATGCACTCAAACGCGTAAGGGTCCTCATCGAGCGCCTCGGGGAAACAGGTATAAAGATCCGCTACCTGGATCTGGGCGGAGGGCTTGGGATTGTTTATGATCAGGAGTCGCCGCCCCAGCCTCATGAATATGCGGAATCGATTCTGAAAGAACTCGAAGGCTTGCCTTGCACGCTCATCTTCGAACCGGGGCGGGTGATAGTCGGAAATGCCGGCGTACTCCTAACCAAGGTACTATATACAAAGCGGACCCCTGCGAAAAACTTCGTAATTGCTGATGCGGCCATGAACGATCTGGTAAGGCCAAGCCTTTATGGCTCATATCATTTCATTCAGCCGGTAAAAAGGACCGAGAAGACTACTGAGGTGGTGGATCTTGTCGGCCCGATCTGCGAATCGAGCGACTTTCTGGCAAAGGATCGCGGGCTGCCGCAACCGTCGAGTGGCGAATACTTCGCGGTGATGAGCGCAGGTGCATACGGGTTTTCGATGTCATCGAACTACAATTCGCGATGCCGGGCTGCTGAGGTCATGGTGAGCGGTGACAGATACTTCGTCATTAGAAGGAGAGAAAGCTGGGATGATTTGGTACGCCTTGAAAGCATCCCTGATTTTCTGCCCGAGTGCGACTCGCTTCATGGACAAGGCTGCGATTGATGACTATTTGAGGATGATTCCATCTGCTCGGTTAACAAACATATCTGCGGAAATCGTATATGGAATTCGCATCAGTAACACTCAACCGTATCCCATTCATGAAAATGACCGGGACCGGGAACGACTTCATCCTGATCGACAACAGAGATCTGCGGATCGGCAAGGAAGAAGGACGCGAGCTTGCCAGGCGGGCATGCCGAAGGAAGATGTCTGCCGGCGCGGACGGCTTAATCCTGATCGAAAACGATCCGGAAACTGATTTTAAATGGATCTTTTTCAATGCCGATGGGTCCGAGGCGGAGATGTGCGGCAATGGCGCTCGCTGTGCGGCCAGATTTGCACGGCTCAAGGGAGTTGTACATAAGGACCAGATTTCGTTTCGGACTCTAGCCGGGATCATAATGGCAGAGATAATTGGCGAGAAGGTCAAAGTCCTTATGACCCAGCCTCATGGATTAGATACGAATTTCCACATCGACTCCATTAAGGGGGCACCCCGGCTGGATTTTATAAATACGGGGGTTCCGCACGTCGTCTGGTTTTTGGACAGCGAGGCAGAAATCGAAAATATAGATGTATTCGAGCTTGGTCGAACCTTACGCTACCACCCGAGATTTCAGCCGGCGGGCACAAACGCTAATTTCGCCTTTATCCGCGGCTCGAAAAATATATCAATCAGGACATACGAAAGAGGTGTCGAGGCTGAGACGCTCGCCTGCGGCACCGGTTCCATTGCATGCGCCCTCACCGCCGCGGCCCGGGGATTGGTGGAAGCGCCGGTGGAAGTTCTCACCCGTAGCGGCGAGACATTGGTTGTTCACTTTGAGAAAACTTCACAAGCAGGGAAGATGAATTTTTCCAAGGTTTGCCTCGAAGGCGATGCTAAAGTTGTTTACGAAGCCGAGCTTTGGGATGAAACCCTGAGACGGCAGGAAGGGGGCATCTATGTTTGAGGGCGCGAATGTGGCGATAGTTACGCCGTTCAAAAACGGCATGCTGGATGAGGTATCGCTGAGGAATCTAATCGATTTTCAAATCGAAAACGGGACTCACGGCATCGTCCCATGCGGTACGACCGGAGAATCGCCGACCCTTACCGTCGAGGAGCACGAGCGGGTAATCGAGATTACAGTTGAACATGTCAATAAACGCGTATCTGTCATAGCCGGGACGGGATCTAACAATACGGCCGAGGCCATAGCGCTGACACGTTTCGCGAAAAGAGCCGGCGCGGACGGCGCACTGATGATAACGCCCTACTACAACAAGCCTTCACAGGCAGGCCTTTATTCACATTTTGAAAAAGTAGCAAAAACTGTGGATATTCCGATCGTCCTGTACAACGTCCCGGGCAGGACCGGTTCCAGCATCGATCCCGATACGGTCTCGAAGCTGTCCAAAATTGACAATATCGTTGGGATCAAGGAAGCATCCGGATCGATGAAGCAGGTAACGGACATCATCGCCCGGTGCGGTTCCGATTTCGCCGTTCTGTCCGGCGAAGACTATCTTACTTTTCCGCTGATATGCGTCGGTGGAAAGGGTGTGATATCGGTTGTCTCGAATGTCGAGCCGAAGGGGATGGCCGATCTCTGTAACCTTGCCCTTGGAGGAAAGCTTCAAGAAGCGCAACATATTTTTTATAAGCTGCTGTCGCTTTGCCATATTCTCTTTATCGAGACCAATCCTGTTCCGGTAAAGGCGGCACTTACAATGATGGGCAAAATCCCGAGTGGAGAGTTGCGGCTGCCGCTGGTGCAGTTGAGCGAAGCCAACCAGGAGCGACTGCGGAAGGAAATCGAAGCCTGCGGCTTAATTCCGAAAGCTGCTAAAAAGGCAAAAGCATAATCTTGGTTGATGCAGGTTAGGTAAGGAAAACCTGATAATGCTGGGTTTTGGGCGTTCAAAATACAAAGCAATATAGCAGGAGAAGTAAATGGTCCGGGCGGCAATTGCCGGCATTGGTGGAAGGATGGGCTCGCGTATCGCCCAACTGATACGTGAAACCGACGGGATAGAGTTTGCCGGCGGGTTCGAATATCCCGGGTACCCGAAGATCGGGGTAGATATTTCCGAGATCATCGGGGGTTCTCCCATGGGCTTTCCTGTTCGGGGCAGTATCGAAGAGGTTCTTGATTCCGCCGATGTTGTAATTGATTTTACCAACGCAGCGGCATCTATTGAACACCTGAGGGCGGCATCGGCTCGGGGCAAATCGATGGTTATAGGATCGACCGGATTTAATAAAGAGCAGATCCTGGAAGCTGAAAAGCTCGCAACAGCCGTGCCCTGCGTACTTTCTCCCAATATGAGCGTCGGTGTTAATATCCTTTTCAAGATGGTAGCGGATACAGCGCGCCTGCTCGGGGAGGGTTTCGACGTGGAAATCGTCGAGGCCCATCACAGGTTCAAGAAAGACGCTCCAAGCGGCACTGCGGTAAAACTTGCTCAGGTGATAGCACAGGCTTACGGCCGCGATCTGGGAGAGGTTGGCGTGTATGCCCGGCACGGGCTTATTGGAGAGCGGACGGAGCCCGAAATAGGGATTCAGACTGTGCGAGGTGGCGATATCGTTGGTGAGCATACGATCATTTTTGCCGGTCTTGGGGAGCGAATTGAAATTACACATCGCGCCCACAGCCGGGACAATTTCGCGCGGGGCGCAATCCGCGCAGCTTCATGGGTGGTTAATCAGCCCAATGGGTTATACGATATCAGTGACATGCTCGGTATCAGGTAGAAGTTAATCTTTCGGAGGTTTGTGATGGCAGTTATGAAAGCGGAGCGCTTGCGGCAGCTCCCCCCTTATCTTTTTGCGGAAATCGACAGGTTGAAGGCTGAACTGCTTGCAAAGGGAGTTGACGTAATAAACCTGGGGGTAGGTGATCCCGATCTGCCCACCCCTGCCCATATAATCGAAGAATTAGCTGTTGCGGCCAAAGATCCGGTAAACCATCAATATCCATCCTACTCCGGAATGAATGATTTTCGGGTCAGCGTCGCCCGGTGGTACGGTAGAAGGTTCGGGGTTAACCTGGATCCGATCTCGGAAGTCATCACCCTTATAGGGTCGAAGGAGGGCATTGCGCATCTTCCACTGGCATTTATAAATCCAGGAGATCTTGCGCTGGTTCCCTCGCCTGCCTACCCGGTCTATCACATCGCCACGATGTTTGCGGGCGGAGAGTCATGGTTCATGCCGCTGGTCAAGGAAAACAGGTTTTTACCCGACCTGGATGACATACCAACCGAAGTAGCCATGCGCGCTAAACTCATGTTCATTAACTATCCCAACAATCCGACCGGTGCCGTCGCCGGTAGGGACTTTTTCGAGCAAGTCGTCGAATTTGCGAAAAAATACGAGATTATTGTCTGCCATGATGCAGCGTACACGGAAATGTCTTTTGATGGTTACTTTCCGATGAGTTTCCTTGAAGTGCCCGGCGCGAAAGACGTCGGTATCGAGTTTCATTCGTTATCGAAGACCTATAACATGACTGGATGGAGGCTCGGGTTCGTTGTTGGAAACGCTGAGGTTGTTGGCGGCCTGGGTCAGATTAAGAGCAACATCGACTCGGGTGCGTTTAATGCGGTACAGTTTGCCGGTATAAAGGCACTTGAGGGCGATCAGTCCCCTGTTGCCGAAAACTGCCGTATCTATGAGGAACGGCGAGACATCTTGATCGCTGGTCTCAAAGCCGCTGGACTTGATGCAGAGGCTCCAAAAGCGACTTTTTATGTCTGGTGCCCAACCCCTGCCGGGTTTACCTCCAAAGAGTTTACAGCACTTCTTCTCACGGAGGCCGGGATAGTCACCACTCCGGGCAGCGGCTTCGGGGAACCGGGGGAAGGCTATGTAAGAATGGCCCTGACTGTCCCGAAAGAGCGGATCCGGGAAGCGGTCGAACGCATTAAGAAACTTTCATTCAATATCACTGAGGCCAGTGCAAAGAGTTGCTGTCGGCATAGGAAGTAACCAGGGCGAAAGTATTCGTACCTGTCTGGATGTTTTTGAACTGCTGCGAAAACATCCGGAAATTCATATTCTAAAAGTCTCGTCCCTTTACAGGACGAAACCGGTGGGATTTGCCGGTCAGAACTGGTTCATAAATGCGGCCGCATTGCTCCAAACGGCACTAGAACCCGAAGACCTGCTCGAAACATTGCTCGCTGTGGAACAGGATTTCGGGAGGGTTCGAACAATAAAGTGGGGGCCGCGCACCCTTGACCTTGACATCCTTTACTACGGAGACAAGCGGGTAGATTCCCCCCGCTTGACAATACCTCATCCGCTGATGCACGAAAGACTATTCGTGCTTGCGCCTCTTGCAGAGATAGATCCGGGCTGGGTACACCCCATGCTGGAATTGAGCGCTCTGGAAATGCTCGAGAGGCTCAGAGCAATGGACCACGGCCAGGAAATCGAAAAAGTGGATATCTGATTATGCAGCGCGTCTTGATCTATATCATCCTGATTGGGATCATATATTTCTTTATAAAAAAGTACACAAAGCCATTTTTAGGTTCACCCAATGCCCAGGATACAAAGCCCCAAAAGCCTGACGGCGAAATGATCAAGGACCCGCAATGCGGCGCCTATTTTCTTAAAGAGCAAGGGGTAAAGGGAGTAGTACAGGGAAAAGTAATGCATTTTTGCAGCGAGGAGTGCTACGACAAGTACTTCAAGCGTATGTCCAGGTGATTGCACGAGCGAAGCTTGTTTGAAATTTGGTCTGTAGCTAAACATGGGGAGGGGACTACTCAATGAGATTTTTCATTGATACTGCGAATCTTGACGAGATAAGAGATGCAAATGAACTTGGAGTTCTTGACGGAGTAACCACTAATCCCTCCCTTATTTCCAAGGAGGGGATAGTCTCCCGCACCGAGTTCAAAGGCCATATTAAAAAGATCTGCGAAATTGTCCAGGGGCCCGTCAGTGCTGAGGGGGTTTGCTGCGACCTTGAAGGAATGCTTCGCGAGGCACGCGAGTTGTCAGGGATCCACGAAAATGTCGTGGTGAAGATTCCCATGACGGCAGCCGGGCTGAAAGCTGTCAAAACTTTATCACAAGAAGGGGTCTCAACGAATGTAACCTTGGTTTTTTCGCCGCTTCAGGCACTTCTCGCCGCAAAAGCCGGCGCAACATATATAAGTCCTTTCGTTGGAAGACTCGATGATATCTCCCATGACGGCATGGAATTGGTACGGCAGATCATAGATATCTACTCCAATTACCTTTTCGAGACAGAAGTTATAGTCGCCAGCATAAGAAATCCACTACATGTGCTGGAGGCCGCACGTTTAGGCGCGGATATTGCTACGATTCCGCACAAGGTCATAGAACAGCTCGTTCGACACCCACTAACTGATATTGGCATTGAAAAGTTTTTGCAGGACTGGAAAAAGGTGGAAAAGTAACAGGCATGAGAAAGCCTGTTTCTGGGAACAAGGAGGTGGTAATGAAGCGCTGGGCGAGATTAGCCTGTTGTCTCCTATGCGCTGTAGTCGTGCTGTCCATTTTCAGCTCCAATTGCCGGGCTGAAATCTTTAAATATGTTGACCGGGATGGTGTAATCCATTACACAAATGCACCGACCTACGGACAATCGACTCCGGTCAAATTGCCACCCCTCACCATGGAAAACTTTCGGAAATATTTCCCAGCCAACGTATATCAATACCGGACGCTGTCATTGGCTCCGCTGGCCAATCAGAAAGAATACGACGCATACATCCAGCTTACATGCAAGACTTATGGCATTGACTGTAACCTTGTCAAGGCCGTGATCCGATGTGAGTCGGGCTACAATGCTCGCGCCATTTCACCAAAGGGTGCAATGGGTCTTATGCAACTTATGCCCGGTACGTCACGCGATATGGGAGTTTCAAACCCGTTCGATCCCGGGCAGAACATCGAGGGTGGTGTCAAATACCTGCGCATGATGATGGACAGGTTCAGCAACAACTTGCACCTGGCGCTGGCAGCCTATAATGCCGGTCCTGAAGCTGTCGACAAATATGGGGGAATCCCACCGTACAATGAAACGCAGATGTACGTCAGGACGGTAATGGATCTTTACAGAAGAATAAAATAATGCGAGACAAGAAGGCAGATTGAGTGAAAAGCGGACGGAGGACAAAGGACGGCATAACGACTGATGATCGTATTAAGGAAAAGTGACCTCTCGAGGCAGAACTTCATTACCCTGCCAAATTTTCTGACTTATCTCAGGATGGCGTCTATTCCTGTGATAGTGGCACTCCTGAAGCAACCCTCATCCGACTTCTCGATGAATCTGGCTTTCGTGGTCTATGTTTTGGCTTCCCTGACCGATCTTTTCGATGGTTTTCTCGCGCGTCGCAGAAACACAGTAACCTCCATCGGCAGGCTTCTCGACCCTCTTGCCGACAAACTCCTTACCGCTGCCGTCCTTATCATGCTCATTCCGCACGGCAAAGTCGATGCTTGGCTCGCCTGGCTAATAGTTGGACGTGAGATAATAATTACCGGCCTTCGTGTAATTGCGGTAGGGCAGGGATACATAATAAACGCCAGCCGAATGGGAAAAAATAAGATGCTTTCCCAAAGCCTGGGATTTATCTTTCTATTGCCTGCATTGCCAAACATCCAGCACACACTGGACATGATAGGCATAGTATTTCTCTGGATATCGGTTTTCCTCGGCTACTACTCCGCCTTCGACTATTTCACCAACTTCTACAAGGAGGCGAAACGCCGCGAACAACCGGTAGAGTAAGGAGTCCGCTGCCATGCCTTCTTTTAATCTGCCCGTTTTTTGCCCCCCCAATTTTACTAAACCTCAGTTCAATGATGCCCCCCTGACTCTCTTTAAAAATGTCGAAACAGCCGGCGTCGCTCCGGAGAATTTCCACGCCACTTCAATTTACCCTGAATATTTCCAACTCTCGCCGGGAAACTGGGTGCTGCCTCGCCAGTCTCGAATGGACTGCGTGGTAGTTCTCGAAAATGACGGATCGCTTGCAGTAAAAGAATTCCGGTTGCTTGTAAAAGGCGACCGTGTTGCTTGCGGCAGGATGGAGAACGGCGAGGATGGCATTTACGTCCATACAGCCGCCTTCGGATTCGAATGTCCTGTATCCGAGAAATTCGCGTTCAGGACCCAGGTATGCCGCGAAACATCTTTTTCCTTCGACTATGACGAGCTCTATGAAATGCTCGAATTCGAGCGCGAAAATGGTTTTGTTCTATGGGTGCTCGGCCCAGCGGTAGCATTCGACAAGGACGCCAGGGAGGCAATGTCGGGAATAATAAGTGAAGGATACGTGCACGGCTTGCTTGCCGGAAACGCACTCGCAACTCACGATCTCGAAGCCTCAATTTTCGGAACCGCGCTAGGGCAGGATATCTACACCAAGAGGCATGCAGAACTTGGGCATTACAAGCATATTGAAACTATAAACATGGTTCGCAGGATCGGTTCGATAGAAGAGGCGGTAAAATCGGGACTTGTAAAAGATGGCATTATGCACTCAATAGTGGAAAATGAAATCCCCTACGTTCTTGCGGGTTCAATACGTGATGACGGACCGCTGCCTGGAGTAATCGCCGATAATTACAAAGCCCAGGATAAGATGAGGTCTCTTGCGCGCCGGACAACCACCGTTATCGCCATGGCGACTCAACTCCACTCGATCGCAACCGGCAACATGATACCTTCATACAATGTCACAGAGGATGGAACGGTTCGCCCGGTCTATTTCTTTACGATAGATATGTCCGAATTCGCCGTGAATAAACTCGCAAACCGCGGTTCGCTAACCGCGAGGTCGATTTTAACAAATACTCAGGACTTTGTAGTGAATCTGCATAGGAGACTTCGGCGCAGAACGTGATGGAAATCTTTGAAGTGCCGGACTAATTGTTCAGATCACTTGATCAGTTCGGTGCCGGCTTTCCCATCCACTGCATCTTCAATGGCATCGATGGAGCATATTACCGCGCGTTTTCCGCTCGACCCTACAAAATGAAGGGCCGCTTCGATCTTCGGGCCCATCGAGCCCGGCGGAAACAGGCCTTTTCGAAGGTAATCCCTTGCATCATCGGCCGACAGGCTGCGCAAAAAGTTTTCGTCATTGGTGCCGTAGCCCAGGGCGACCGCTTCCACATCGGTTGCAATAATGAGCGCATCGACACCCACCTCCTCCGCCAGTTTGGCACTTGCAAGGTCCTTATCGATTACCGCATCTATGCCCTGGAAGGCCCTTTCGTGGCGAATGACCGGGATCCCGCCGCCGCCGCATGCTATGACGATGAAACCCAGGTCAATCAGGCGCTTTATCTCGCGTTTTTCTATGATCGTAATGGGGCTGGGGGATGCAACAACTCGGCGGAATCCTCTGGGAGTTCTGACCACAGGGTAGGGGAGCTTCGATGCGGTTTCTTCGTCAAACGCGGGGCCTATAGGCTTAGTGGGACTGGCGAAGGCTTGATCTTCCGCATCGACGAGAACATAAGTCAACACCGTCACAATCAACTGCTCGTGCTCGCCCTCCATTTTCATCAATTCGTTATCGAGTGTTGACTCGATCATGTAACCGATCTGCCCCTGCGTCTGGGCGACAAGGATCTCCAGGGGCAAACGTGGAACACCGGAGCAGCATTCCTGTTGCAGCAAAAGATTTCCTACCTGAGGACCATTTCCATGAGTGATGATTATGCGATAACGCCTCGAAAGGCGCGCCGCCTGAGCAAGCGGCACCGAAAGATTTCTGAACTGCTCTTCGATGCTTCCGGCCTGGCCCTTGCGTACCATGGAGTTTCCTCCAAGGGCGATTAGAAGAATTTCCTTCTTCGCAGCCTTTCGATTCATCTGCGCCTCATAAGGCTCCCATCGTCGAGAGTTTGTCAATCAGTATATCCTCGAGATAGGGTTGGCCATGGTCTTTGTATTCATATCGGATTCTGAGGGCCGGCTTGTTGATGTTCAGCAGGCATGTAAGATCTGTTGGAGTGGAAAATATTACCAGGTCGCAATCGGTGGCATTAATACTGGCTTCCAGATCGAGTATCTGCTGCTCTGAGTATCCCATTGACGGCAATTGATTTCCGATATTGGGATAGCGTTGGAATGTTTCAAGTATTGCACCGACAGCAAAGGGGCGAGGATCCACTATCTCTGCAGCCCCAAACTGCCTGGCGGCAATTGCCGCTGCGCCGAAAGGCATTCCGCCGTGGGTGAGGGTAGGGCCGTCCTCGACCACGAGTACGCGCCTTCCGCGGATGCGCTCCGGATTATCCACAATAATTGGAGATTCGGCCATTACGACTTCTGCTCTCGGGTTGCTCATGTGAATATTTTTCAAGACTTTTTCTACATCGACCAGCATGGCGGTATCGACCTTATTGATGATCGCAACATCGGCCATGATCATATTTGTCTCACCCGGATAATAAAGGAGTTCGTGCCCGGCCCGGTGAGGATCGAAAACAACGATATGCAGGTCGGGGTGGTAGAACGGAGTGTCATTGTTACCCCCGTCCCAGACGATTATGTCGGCCTCGGCTTCGGCTCGTTCGAGAATTTTAGCGTAATCGATTCCTGCATAGACGACCATGCCGCGCTCGATAATGGGTTCGTACTCCTCGCGCTCCTCTATGGTGCAGCGGTTGGAGTTGAAGTCGTCGAGGCACGAGAAACGCTGCACAACTTGTTTTTTCAAATCTCCGTAAGGCATTGGGTGGCGGACGACAACCACCTTTTTCCCACGCTCCTGGAGGATCTTGCTGACTTTTCGTGTGGTCTGTGATTTGCCGCAGCCGGTGCGAACCGCGCAGACTGCCACTACGGGTTTACTCGACTTGAGCATTGTGTATGTAGCGCCCAGTAGAATGAAATCAGCCCCTTCGGCCATCGCGATCGCGGCTTTTCGCATAACGTGCTCATAGGAAACATCGCTGTATGAAAATGCTACCAAGTCAATGCGATGGTCTCGAATGAGTTGCCCCATATTTTCTTCGGAATAAATCGGGATTCCTTCCGGGTAAAGCTCACCTGCGAGTTCGGGAGGATAGTTGCGCCCCTCGATATTCGGAATTTGGGCGGCCGTAAAGGCAACAACACGGTAGCGCGGATTTGCTTTGAAATAGACGTTGAAATTATGAAAATCACGGCCGGCAGCGCCGACAATTATTACTTTTTCGATCATCGGAAAACCTCATCTGGAGAAGAGTCCGGGGCAACGTCTCGTTCCCTTTATGTTAATTAACTGAGGTTCAAAGGCCTCAAGTCTTCTTGAAGCGCATTAGCGAGTCGCGCGAGAAATTCCCGTCTGGGTATTTCCCTTGCGCCAAATCTTTTGAGATGCTCGGTTGTGGTCTGGCAATCGATAAGGTGAAAGCCCAAGTCTCGAAGCATGCCGACGAGATGGACGAAGGCGACCTTTGATGAATCGGTTCTAAGAGAAAACATCGACTCGCCGAAAAAAGCCCGCCCCAGAGCAATACCATATAATCCACCTGAGAGTTCATCCTCCGACCAGCTTTCAATCGAATGGGCAAATCCGAGTTCATGGAGCTGAACGTATGCCTGGATCATTTCTCGGGTTATCCATGTCCCTTCGCCGGACTTGGTGCGAACGTCCGCACACCCGCGGATCACCTCTCGAAAAGCCTGGTTTACTGTAACCTTGTAAGTGTTCTTGCGTATTACACGCTTAAGGCTGGAAGAAACTTTCAGCTCTTCGGGGAACAATACCAGGCGAGGGTCGGGAGACCACCAGAGGATAGGATCAGGGTCCGAATACCAGGGGAAAATTCCGTTCGCGTAAGCAAGAAGCAGCCGCTCCGGGGAGAGGTCCCCGCCAACTGCGAGGAGTCCCCCGGAGACTGCATAAGATGGATCTGGGAATACAAGCTGGTCTGTAAGGCGAAAGACCGGCATCCTAGACGGTTTGCTCGGGCAGGGCCGCTAATACCCTGTCTGGGAACTCGAAGACAAGATTCTCTGTCTTGAGTGAACCGTCTTCGATATCTGTGCATTCGCCGGGGCGGCAAATCCTGACCCTGCCGCCGCGCATGAGTCTTCCAAAGAGTATCTCATCTGCCAGAACATCCTTTATCTCTGACTGTATAAACCTGGCAAGCGGACGCGCACCGAAGTTCGAATCATAGCCCGATTCGGCAAGCCATCTCCTGGCGTTTTCGGTCAATTCGAACCGGATGCCTCTCTCTTTAAGCTGATCTTCAAGCTCGATAATGAACTTATCGACTATCTGCTCCATTATCTCGATGCTCAGACCGTTGAATGGGATAATACCATCTAGCCGGTTCCTGAACTCGGGGCTGAAGAGGTTTTCCACTGCCTTCATGCCCTTCGAAATTCTCTCGTCGCGGACTTTGCCGCCGCCGAAACCGATAGGAGGAGCATTCATCTCCCTTGCTCCGGCATTCGATGTCATGAGCAGGATGACGTTGCGGAAATCGGCCTTCTTGCCGTTGTTGTCGGTCAATGTAGCGTGATCCATGACCTGCAGAAGAATGCTGAACAGGTCGGGATGGGCTTTTTCGATCTCATCCATCAAAAGCACGGTATAGGGTTGCTTGCGGATGGCATCGGTTAGAAGACCGCCCTGGTCGAATCCGATATATCCCGGAGGTGCGCCAACCAATCGAGAGACAGTGTGTTTTTCCATGTACTCGCTCATATCGAATCTGAGGAAGTTCACCCCGAGAATACGGGCGAGCTGTTTTGCAACCTCCGTTTTTCCTACGCCAGTCGGTCCGATCAACAGAAAAGATCCCATCGGCTTTTCCGGGATGCGAAGGCCCGCGCGTGATCTCTTTATCGCTTTCACGAGCATATCGATTGCGAGGTTTTGGCCGAAAACCTGCCCTTTGAGTTCTTCTTCAAGACTCTGGAGGCGCAACTGATCGGAAGAAGAAACACTGCGGGGTGGAATTTTAGCAATCCGCGCAACCACCTGCTCTATGTCTTTCACTCCGACGATTCTTCGAATCCTCTTGTCTTTTTTCAGCTTGAGACTGGCGCCGGTTTCGTCGATGACGTCGATAGCCTTGTCCGGAAGGTAACGGTCGTTTATGTATCTTGCGGAAAGTTCAGCAGCGCCCCTAAGCGAGGCGTCCGTATAACGTACTCCATGGTGGTCCTCGTAATAGGGCTTGAGACCCTGGAGTATTTTGTACGTCTCGTCAACCGAAGGTTCGTGAATTTCGACCTTCTGGAATCGGCGACTAAGTGCCCGGTCCTTTTCGAAGTGGTTTTTGTACTCTTCGTAAGTGGTAGAACCGATGCACCGAAGACCACCGGCGACCAACACCGGTTTCAGGATGTTCGAGGCATCCATGGAGCCGCCGCTTGTTGCGCCGGCACCGACGACCGTGTGGATTTCATCAATGAAAAGGATCGCACCCTTCTTCTTTTTTATCTCCTGGATTACGCCCTTTAGCCGAGCCTCAAAATCGCCGCGAAACTTAGTCCCGGCAAGAAGCGCTCCCATATCGAGGGCGTAAATTTCTATGTTAAAGAAGGATGGTGGCACCTGTTTCTTAAAAATCCTCAATGCAAGGCCTTCGGCTATAGCGGTTTTCCCAACTCCCGGGTCGCCGACGAAAATCGGGTTGTTTTTGCTTCTCCTGCCGAGGATCTGCAGAGTACGAAGTATTTCTTCCTCTCTGCCGATCAGCGGGTCAATGTGTCCCTGCTCGGCTTTTTCGATGAGGTTTACCGCAAAGCTCTCCAGCGCTGTTGCCTTTTTACCCTGTTGGTCGCGTGGCGAGGCAGTGTCGAATTCGTTTTCCTCGGCTTCGCCTACCCTGGAAATGCCATGCGAGATGAAACTAAGGACATCAAGCCGGGTAATTCCCATCGATTTCAGGTAATAAACCGCGTAAGAATTCTCCTCGTAGAACATGGCCGCCAGGATGTCGCCCGCATCCACTTCCCGCTTTTCGGCCCCCTGGACGTGCATGAGCGCGCGTTGGAGCACTCGCTGGACGGCCAGTGTCTGGATCGGATCCTGCTCGATGCCTTCCGGCAACTTCTCGGAACGTTCCTCGAAGTATTTTTCCAACCGCTCCTTGAGTTTTTCGAGGTCTGCTCCGCAGTGATACAGAATCCGCCTTCCCGTAACATCGTGAAGAATGGCGTACAATATATGTTCGAGCGTGAAGAACTCGTGCCTTCTCTGTTTTGCCTCTTTTATCGCGGCAGCAAACGTAAGTTCTAGCTCTCTATTGATCATTTTTATGCTTCTTCCATGCTACACCTCAGCGGGAAACCATTTTTCCTCGCCATATGGTGCACAATCTCCACTTTGGTTTCGGCTATATCCTCCGAAAAAACTCCACAAACTCCCCGGCCGCTCTGATGAACGAGGAGCATGATCCGCGTAGCTTCAGCGGCTGATTTGTGGAAAATCTTCTGGAGGACTTCGACCACAAATTCCATTGTAGTATAATCATCATTATGAAGCAGAACCTTATACATAGGGGGCCGTTCCAGTTCTTCTTCGACCCTGGTTTCCAAATCTTCCCTGTAATCAGGATGATAGTCGCTCATCCATTTCCCTCCTGATTTGAAAATTGGGAAAGGTAAGTAAAAGTCTGCTTCGAGGAGACTCTCTTATTATAATTATAATGAAAAAGTTTTTCAGCAAAAGTATTCTAGGTGAAATTGATGTACTTAGGAATGTAAATAGGGAGGTTCGCTTGGCGGGAAACACATTTGGAAGGCTATTCAGGGTAACGACCTGGGGTGAATCGCACGGCCCGGCGCTCGGTGCCGTTATAGACGGCTGCCCGCCGGGAATTGCCATTGCCGCTGAAGAAATTCAAAAAGACCTCGACAGACGAAGACCCGGAAAAGCACTCACCTCGCCGCGCGGGGAACCGGACAGGGTTGAAATACTCTCGGGGGTATTCGAGGGGGTCACCACCGGAACGCCCATAAGCCTAATTATATACAACCGCGACGTGAGGAGCGGGGACTACTCTGAAATCTCGCGTCTTTACCGCCCGGGCCACGCTGACCTGACCTATGAGCAAAAATATGGGATCCGTGACTGGCGAGGCGGCGGAAGAAGTTCGGCCAGAGAGACTGCGGCGCGTGTTGCCGCGGGGGCTGTTGCAAGAAAGTTCCTCGAACTGCGGGGGATCAGCGTTCGTGCGTGTACCCTTGCTCTGGCGGGAGTCGAATGCAGTGAATTCGATCCGAACCAGATCGAGAAAAATTCTCTTTATTGTCCTGACGCATCGGCGGCACGAAAAATGGAAACAAGGCTCAAAGAACTGCGAGAGGCTGGAGATTCGGCCGGAGGAATAGTGGGAATCTATGCCAAAGGGTGTCCTCCAGGACTTGGTGAGCCGGTTTTCGACAAGCTTGATGCGCGGTTGGCAGCAGCGATAATGTCGATCGGGGCCGTTAAAGGAATAGAAATAGGGGAGGGGTTCCGGGTAGCTGATTTGAGCGGTAGCCAAAATAACGACCCGATGACCCCGGAGGGCTATGAATCTAACCACGCTGGGGGCATTCTCGGCGGATTATCGACCGGAATGGAAATCGTGATACGCGCTGCCGTAAAACCCATTCCGTCTATCTCGCTGCCCCAGAAAACCGTGGATGATCAGGGCAATCCCACCGAGATCCGCATTAAAGGCCGTCACGACATCTCGGCTATTCCCAGAATTATTCCGGTCTGCGAGGCCATGACGCTTCTGGTGCTGGCGGATTTCGCATTGCATCCTCACCTCAGCTAAGGGCCAAGGAGTGTATAATGTCTGATATCGCCGAGAAGAAAGCCGTGTATGCAGATCTTCAGTATATCCCTGAAAATACTACCGGCCAGATCCTAAATGGCGAGCTTGTAGTCACTCCAAGGCCTGCAACAAATCATTCTCTTGCGGGAATTGCGTTAAGCGGCAAACTTGTACCACCTTATCATTTTGGCAAGGGGGGGCCCGGTGGATGGGTCATCCTTTACGAAAATGAAATCATGCTGGGTGAAAATCTTGTCGTGCCGGATTTTTCCGGGTGGCGAAAAGTAAGGTTCCCTGGCTTACCAGATGTAAATTGGATATCTGTCCCGCCTGATTGGGTTTGCGAAATTCTGTCTCCAAGCACTGCTCGCCTGGACAGGGTGCAGAAGATGCCTATATATGCACGGCATGGAGTGCAATTCATCTGGCTTATCGATCCCTTTTCAAAAACCTTGGAGGTCTTCGGACTAGACGCGGGGAAGTGGGTGATGCTTGCAGCCTTTGGCGAAAATGACAAAGTCCGTGCTGAACCATTTGTAGAAATCGAAATAGACCTTGGGGATTTCTGGATGGAATAATGAAACCTAGGACCGGC
Source organism: Desulfarculales bacterium UBA702 (assembly GCA_002298165.1). Lineage (GTDB taxonomy): Bacteria > Desulfobacterota > Syntrophobacteria > Syntrophobacterales > Syntrophobacteraceae > SbD1. The sequence continues at coordinate 17,069 of DBMI01000067.1, read as the reverse complement.
TGCAGGCTGGAATAACCTGCGCCAGGTCAGCTCTGATAATTCTTGCCCGAATGCTGAGGGCCTGTCATACATCCGCTCCGGTACCTGATTAAATTTGCCGCGTACTACAAAAACTCCTCGCCTTTAACCGCAAAAAAGCCGACGCCCTTGTGCTCCTCGCCGCTTAGGTATACCTGAAGAAGGCGTCCCTGCTGACACGATGGCACGTGGATAACTCGGGCAAGCGCTCCCAGATCATCGAGATCCGGGGAAAGAGATGAAAGCACGCTGGGGCTGGCGAGGAAGAAATCCTCGCGGAAGATTGATTCGGGATCATCGGGATATATGGCAAGGGGGATGATATCGGCCTCGACAAGGTCGTTAAAAAAATGGGTACCAAATGAAGGCTCGGGAGTAGAGCCCAGAGCTTCAAATGCTACCTCCGCAAGTATCCTCGCCCGGTTTATATCTTCGTATCCTACCTTGACCCCGAGTTGAAGATCGCCGGTCCCCCAGCGCGCCGGTCCGAATAATGCGTAGACCTTGTCTTCCAGCAGCCGGTTGATCTTGCGCACGATGCGGCCAACCGAGAGCCTTTCCTCGATAGTCGAGAGGCGCATATAAGCCTTGGGATCGATGTAGGCTACGTATTCGATGTTTCGGACAACCCCGCTGATCAGGCAAAGTCCACAGGTGAAAAGGATTCTTTCGGGAGGGATATTCTTGGGCAATGCGATACCTTCCACCAGTTTGCTGGCCGCAAGGGCGCGGCACTGGAGAATGTATAGTTTGCCGTCCTCCCAGGCGAATTCCACTTCGACCGGCCGTCCATAGGCTTCTTCGAGCTTGGCGAGGATTCTTTTCATCAGTCCGGCTATGGGCGTCTTGGAGAGTAAATTATCGAAGGTAATGCAGGCAGAAGTTGTATCTATTTGTTGATGCCTGAAAAGAGGTGGCGAAAGATGGCCTTCTTTTTCGACCGAAACTGCGTAAAAGAGATCGGGATGATTCACTTCCCTAAACAGGTCCGCGGCCGGGATGGTTTCCAGATTGCGCTTTTCCAGATCCACAACATCTACATATTTCTGGGAGTATTTCCTGATTTCATCAGCCCCTACCTCGGGGCGAAGCATTGGATGACTAAGTGCAATCATTCTTGGATAGTCCGCCCCTATCCGCTCCACCGCACGGGTCCCCAGGCCTGATACCATTCGAACCATGCCGGCATTCTTGTCGATTCGTGGGGTCCAGGAATAAATGTTTCGTGAAAACGCCACACCGGCGGCAAAGGGAAAGAAATACTTTCCAAACTGTCTTCCCACGACTTTCTGGACAAGCACGCTCATACGCTCGTCGAAATCGAGCAGGTTGTGGTCTCTACGGTAGAGAATGGCTTTCGGGCTGAAGACGCTGGTTAGTACCTGCTTAAGTGCTTGTATGAACTCGTTGAGGCGCAACTCGGTCTCGCCCTGATTGGCTACGAATACGGAATCATATTTGCCCGAGAAAGTATGCCCAAAGTTGTCTTCAAGAAGGCTCGACGAACGGATTATGAGAGGGTGCTCGCCGATTTTTTCAAGGAATTCCCTAAACTGGCTCAGCACATCGGCCGGGAAAACCGCTTTCTCGATAACATGCTGTATTTTATCGAATTCATCCTCGATGGTTTCGCGGCTTTTGTACTTCTGACTGTGGAAGGCAAAGAGATTATTAGAATCGAGAAAATCGGTCAGAAAACCGGAACTGAAATAGTGTGACTCGGGAATTCTCACATATTGTTCGAACTCTGGGTCCCTGGGCCCAAACCGCGGCAGGATGATTTTGTAGGCCAGAAACATGCCTGCGGCTTTGCCGCCGATACTTCCGCGGCGCCTGGGGTCCCAAAGGATCTTCTCCATCAGATCGTTCATATCGCGAAGACTGATATAATGTTTCGCAATCCCTATAAATGGGAGCTGATCGGAGATAAACCTGGAAATGAGTGAAACGCGCGCCCCCATGGATTCACCGGGTGAAATATGGATGCTGCCCTCGGGGATTGCGCAAAAATCCCGAAGAGCATTACGGACTTCCTGCCAGCCCCCTTCCTCGGCGCTCAGAACACGGTTCAGCGAGTTGAATGCGTCCCGTTTTCTGGCCAGATTTATGTAAGCGCCGATTTCTTCCCAGTTGAAATGTTTTGCGAAGTAGATGTCTATCAGGGCATCCATAAAGCTTTTAAGCGACTCTTCATCGGAAGGCTCGCGGAGGGCTTCCAATTGGTCGAGTGCATCCCGGCGTATAGACTCAGCGCACACAATGCCCCGTTCGCATAAAGTATCAAGAAAGAGTTCGCGGATCTCACCCAGGATATTGGGATATCGAAGCATCTCATGGTAGAGCCGATATGCCAGGATCAGGTCCCTGGCACACACGTCGGCCGAAGTAAAATACGGTTTTACGATTTGATCCATCGAGGGTTTAGGCCTCTTAAAAGCGGCGAATGCCATCTGCCGTTTCGGCAGCTATACCCATCCTCTCAGTTTGCATGCCTCGGCAACCCGAGCAATGGCTACAAGGTATGCAGCCTCCCGGAGGTGAATACCCCGGCTCCTGCTCATTTCATAGACCTCGTGAAATGCACGGGTCATCTTCTTATCAAGGCGCCAGTGCACTTCCTGGATTTCCCAGTAGAGATTATAAGCATTCTGAACCTGCTCGAAGTATGAGACGGTAACCCCGCCTGCATTGGCAAGAAAATCCGGCAGGACCACTATCCCTTTCTCGTCCAGAATGCGGTCGGCTTCGGGAGTGGTCGGCCCGTTGGCGAGTTCACAGCAAATCTTGCATTTGAGATTCGCGGCATTGTCCTGGCGGATCAGATTTTCGAGAGCTGCCGGAAAAAGGACCGTGATCTCTAACCCGAGCAGTTCATCATTATCGATTTCAGTGGCGTCGGGGAAACCCTTCAGTGCACCGCTTTTTTGCTTGTAGTCTACCAGGGCCGCGGCGCTGATTCCATTGGGGTTATATACGCCGCCCCTGGAATCCGAAGCGGCGACCAATTTGAGTCCGAGAATCTGCTCGCCTAAGATTGCCGCATACTGGCCTGCATTCCCGAAGCCCTGTACTGCCATCGTTCCACCCGCCAGGCTGATTGCATAAGTCGCGGCCGCCTCCCTGGTGACATAGATGCCTCCCCTTGCTGTCGCATCGTTTCGGCCCTTGGACCCGCCGAGGACTATCGGCTTGCCCGTTATGACTCCCGGATGATTTTCACCGAGTATGGTTTCGTATTCGTCCATCATCCAGGCCATTATTTGAGGCGTCGTATAGACATCAGGAGCCGGAACGTCACGGGTCACCCCAAGCGACGGCGCCAGCGCGCGAATATAGGCACGCGCAAGGCGCTCCTTCTCACCTTCCGAGAGTTCTTTTGGATTGCATATTACCCCCCCCTTGCCGCCGCCAAGTGGGATATCCACAACAGAAGTCTTCCACGTCATCCAGGCGGCAAGCGCGCGAACCGTATCGATTGTTTCCTGGGGGTGCCACCTGATACCGCCCTTAGCTGGGCCGCGGGCAGTGTTGTACTGGATGCGAAAGGCGTGGAAAATACGTGTAGAGCCATCATCCATTCGGACAGGCAAAACCACCTTGATCTCGCGCATGGGCCAGCGGAGAAGTTCGTGAGTAGCCTGATCGAGTCCGAGTTTCTGTGCAGCCTGATCGATTTGAAGCTGTGCAATGGCGAAAGGATTGAACTGTTCACTCATTGGATCTCCTTGTCGATCCTGACGAGAAAAAAGGGTGAGGCGGAGTACTAGCCGAAGATAAGCCAGACAAGGGCGGAAAGACCTGTCCCAATAACCACAAGTTCTATCAAAGTTTCATAGATCGAGTCCTCGCTGAGCCGCTTCTCTGATCCCGTTTTCAAATAAAGTGCGTATACCGCGACCGGGAGAAGCATGAAATATGAGAAGCGTGTGCTTAGAGCGGCAAGGGGGCCGGCGATCAGCGAAAAGGCCAGGACGACCATTACTCCCGCACAGAACCACCCTGTCCAGCGCTCACCGGCAAGGACTACGAGGGTTTCATTCCCAACGAGTCTGTCACCCTGAATCGCCAGAAAATCGAGCATTGTTGTTCGAAGCAGCGTCATAAGAAAAACGATCCAGAAGGCGTAGAGAAACCTGCCGATATCGCCCCCGGTGGAGATCCATGGCAACGCAACACTTACAACTGACCAAGCCATGGGCACAAAGAGTGTTTTGGAAGTTGGAATGTCCTTAAGCTTTATCGGAAACCAGTTAGGTACCGCATACAGTAGGCCTAGTATTGAGATAATAAGAATGGTGAAAAAACTGTACAACCCGGTGTTAAATGCGATCAGGAAAGCTGTAAGCAACGATATTGCGCTGGCGAGGGTGAAAACAGGCCTCGACTTGTTATAGAATACCGCTCGAACGGGGTTATTCAACTGGATGGCGTCCCGATCAAGATAGATATTGAGAGAGTGCATGGCAAAGGCATATGCGGCAGCCATTGCACAGAAAGCGGGAGACCCCGGAAATCCGGTGATCGCCTGCGCTACCAGCGGCAGCAATGCAGTGCCGAGCGCGACCAGGACATTGCTGTATACAAGCCACTCAAGGAATTGTTTCCAGCGGAAACTGCTGTCCTGCTCCGGTCTTATCGACTCAAGAAACTCTACTACATTCTTTATTATCCAGTTCGGGGTAGAAGCGCCGGCTGATACGCCCACGCAGGAAAAGCGCGCCATCTGTTCGCGTTCAAGTTCAGTTTCAGTTTCGACGTGAAAAGTCGGTATGCGGCAATCTCGGGCGACTTCGGCCAGCCTTACTGTATTACCGCTATGGAGTCCGCCGACTATTACTACAGCTTCGACCTTAGAACAGAGCTTCTTTATGTCGGCTTGTCTTTCCTGAGTGGAATCACATATCGTATTCTTTACGATCCCGTTGGGATAGCGAGTGAGAAAGGCCTTTTTGATCTCACTGAAGACCTCTTCGTTCTGGGTAGTCTGGGCCACCAAGAGAACGGTGTCCCAATCGGCGGGGAGATCCTTGACCTGCTCGGGGCGATTGATCACGACACCCCGATCCTCTGTATATCCCATAAGCCCGATTACCTCGGCATGGTCGGCATCTCCTACTATTACCGTATTGTAGCCGCGGCGTGCATGCCTTTTTATGGCGGCATGGACCCTGGCGACGCGCTTGCATGTTGCATCCAGCAGTTTCGAACCCTGCGCGTGCAGTTCCTGGCGTGAATGGGGCGGAATCCCGTGCGCGCGGATTACGACCTTTTTCCCAGCGCAGTTCTCTATCCGGTTTTCCTCGACGACACCCTTCCTCTCCAACATCTTGAGGACCTGCCTGTTATGAATTAGCGGCCCAAACGTGCAGATATCTTCGCCGTCTTCACGCTTCTGAATGGCATCCATCGTGATTTCGATGGCGTCCCGAACCCCCTTGCAAAAACCGGCCGTCTTGGCGACAATAACTCTCATTTTAAGTCCATTCCCTTGATTCAGGCGCCAAACAGGCGCGAAATCAGCCAGCCCCAAACCGCTCTGCCTGACCTTTGATCCTATCAACTTTCATCGGTACTGGCAAGCTGAGCCAAAGCTGAGCCAAAGAATCCGGCGGATCTCAATCATAATTAAAAGAGCATGGCGATTGACACCAAAGTTTCACTCTGATAGCTTCATAGCACGGGTTCACGGCTTTACCTGAATTTTTAGGAAAGAATTATGAAGTCCATCGATCTTGCAATCCTGGCGGCAGTTCCCGAGGAGATCGATTCTCTTTGCGAGGCAATTCCCCGCTCCGGCACTGTCGAGATCGCGGGAAAAGAATTCATGCTCTTCGATTTTGGGGAGCTTTCACTACTGATCGGGACTACCGGTATCGGTAAGGTTAATGCTGCCATTGAAACGGCTGCGCTCCTAACCTGTTTCGGTCCCGTTGAGGTCTGGAATATCGGCTGCGCCGGAGCTTATGTTGAAAGCGGCCTTTGCGTTGGTGACGTGCTGCTTACTCGGGACTGGGTATGCGGGGATGAAGGCGTCTTGCTGAAATGCGGCCCAGCCTCAATGCAGGCTATCGGAATCCCTCTGCTTGCCAGGGATGGCATTACATATTTCGATAGTTTTCCCGCAAGTTCTTTTGAGATTTCCAGGGTAGAATCCACTCTTCCAAATCCCGGCAGATACTCGTTCAATTCCTTTTTGGGCATAATTGAACCATATAAGCCGGAAGAGTACCCTGAAAATGAGTGCTTTGCCCTGAATTATGGCCGATCGCTTACTGTGGGAATGGTTAGCGGTGACCGTGAAGTTGCCGCCAAAAGGTACGGTATTCACAATGCTCTGGCGGAAAACATGGAGGGAAGCGCCATTGCGCAGGTTTGTCTTCGCTTCGGCGCTCCGTTTCTCGAGTGCCGCGGCATAAGCAACGTCGCGGGTGTACGCGACAAAAAGGAGTGGGACATCAGGAAAGGCGTTTCTAATTGCCACTCTGTTGTGTTGAATCTTCTGAATTCTACCATCAAACTGAATTTGCCGGCTGCGCCCTTTTCCAAGGAATAACCCCTTCCTGTTGTCTGTGATTGTCATTATATTTTGAGCTTATTTCCAAGATGGGTATTTCAGTCAAGACACTCACCTGAACCTGGGAGGCCGATTTATGGAGAAGATTTTAAGGATCGATACAGGAGCTGCCGGCGGACCTAAAGTATCCGAGGAACCTGTGGGGCAGTATGCCGGGTTGGGCGGTCGCGCCCTTACATCCACCATGGTTTCCAAGGAGGTTCCGCCTCTTTGCCATCCCCTCGGGGCGGAAAACAAGCTGGTTATTGCGCCGGGACTTTTGAGTGGTACTGTTGCCGCAATGTCCGGGCGGCTATCGATCGGCGCGAAGAGCCCATTGACGGGAGGGATCAAGGAAGCCAACTCCGGAGGACAACCCGCACAGGTGCTTGCGCGGCTGGGGTATGCCGCGATCGTAATAGAGGGAAAGCCTGAAGGCGATGACCTCTACAAAGTTTTCATCAATAAGGACGGCGTTAAGATCACCAAAGACAACAGCTTGAAAATGCTGCCGAACTACGACTTGGTGGAAAAGATGAAGGCCGAGTATGGCGATAAAGTGGCGATTATCTCGATCGGTCCGGCCGGAGAGATGAAGATGGGCGCCGCTTCGATTGCATGTACGGACATGGAGCTTCGCCCAACCAGGCACGCCGGGCGCGGCGGGCTTGGCGCCGTAATGGGCTCCAAGGGCATAAAGGTGATTGTTCTGGACGATACGGGGATGAAGATGCGCTCCCCAAAGGACCCCGAGAAATATAAAGAGGCCAACAAAAAGTTCGTGGACGGCTTGAGGGCCCATCCGGTAACCGGTCAGGGTCTTCCTGCGTACGGTACAAACGTTCTTACTAATATCCTTAATGAAGCGGGGGGGTACCCAACATACAACTTCAAGCAGGGGCGGTTCGAGAAGGCACACCTCATCAGCGGCGAAACACAGGCTGAGACCGAGGTCGCGCGCGGAGGCCTTGCCACTCATGGATGTCATCGAGGTTGTGTAATAAGATGCTCGGGTTCCTACCACGACAAGGACGGACATTTCCTGACGAAGCAACCCGAATATGAAACCGTCTGGGCGCACGGCGGCCACTGCGGGATTTGCGACCTTGATGCTATCGCCATGCTCGACTTTCTGGACGACAATTTAGGTCTGGATACTATCGAGATGGGAGTAACAATCGGCGTTGCAATGGATGCCGGGATTATCGAGTGCGGCGACGCGGAGGGTGCGATAAGACTCGTCAAAGATGAAGTAGGCAAGGGAACGACCCTGGGACGTATTCTCGGAAACGGAGCGGCGGTAACCGGCAGGATTTTCGGGGTTGAACGCGTTCCTGTCGTGAAAGGGCAGGCACTTCCTGCCTACGATCCGCGAGCAGTCCAGGGCATTGGGGTAACATACGCAACAAGTCCAATGGGTGCGGACCATACGGCTGGATATGCTGTCGCGACAAATATCCTCAAGGTCGGAGGAGATGTCGATCCTTTAAAACCCGAGGGCCAGATCGAATTGTCGCGGAATCTTCAGATAGCAACCGCAGCGGTTGACTCCACAGGCATGTGCCTGTTCATCGCATTTGCTCTGCTCGATCAACCGGAGACTTTTCAGGCGTTGATCGACCTGCTGAATTCATTCTACGGCCTGGATCTCAATGCAGGCAGCGTAGTGGATCTCGGTAAAATGATCCTTAAAACCGAGCGCGAGTTCAATGAAAAAGCCGGATTCACTAAAGCCAGTGACCGTCTGCCCCGCTACTTCACAACAGAGCCGGTGGCCCCGCACAATATAACTTTCGGTGTAAAAGACGAAGAATTGGACCAGGTGTTTAACTGGTAGGAACGGTCGAAATTCCAGAAGCTTTAGATGCTCCGGCATCTCACGCCAGCGCGTGAACACAGAAGTATAGGAACCCAACACCCATTCTTTGCGATGTTGGGTTCCTATTGACTCCACAGCAGCGAGATTACGACCCTCCGATCTACCCAATCATCCCTCCCGAGTGACATCCTGCGATGGCAAGTTGAATTCATGACCTTCTGATAAATGTGTTACATTATAAGGTTGAAAAAGCGAATGGGAGGATTGTTGTCCTTATAGTTATAATTGGGGGCCAAAGCCTCATTGGCGCTGCGCGGCTGCATCTATCGATGGTTCGGGCAATAAAAATATATTTCACGGGGAAAATTGCGAGTGAGAGGATCTTTTAGAAACAAGGGCCTGGGATCTGGGAAAAGCCCGGAAGTCGAAAGTTCATGGCATTCGGTCAGGCTGGTCGGACCTATTTTCCGCCGGAATCTCCCACGGCTCGCTGGAGGTTTCTTCGCTCTGATAGCCGTCGATCTTCTGCAGCTTTTCATCCCGCGTGTCGTAAAGAGGGCCGTTGATGCGATCCAGGCGGGAAGCGCAACTGCCGATATGCTGACCTGGTATGGCGCCTACATCATTTTAATAGCACTGGTTATTGGCATTTTTCGGTTCTTTTGGCGCCAGCTCATCCTTGGTTTTTCAAGGATCTTGGAGACACAGCTTCGAAACCGGATGTTTTCCCATTTGCTTGGGCTCGATAAGACTTTCTTTCAAAAAACCACAACAGGCGAGGTCATGGCCCTTGCCACAAATGACCTTTCAGCTGTTCAGCTAGCAACGGGAATGGGACTTGTGGCCTTTGTCGATGCCGTTTTTATGGGAATTGCGGCATTCGCATTTATGCTCTACATAAATCCAACGCTGACCGTTATCGCTGTTGCTCCGATGCCGGTACTTGCAATTCTTACGCGCTATCTTGCCTCCCACCTTCACAGCCGTTTCAAAAAAGTCCAGGAGCAGTTTTCCGCTCTTACCGAGTTCGTGCGCTCGACCATTTCTTCAATTCGACTGGTTAAAGCCTACAATCAGGAAGAGTTGCATGCGGAGCGGTTTGCGCAATTGGGCGAAACCTACGTCCGCAATAATCTACGGCTTGCCTACGTTTACGGAACGATTTTCCCCATTTCCGGCCTGATCGGCAATGTAAGCATGCTGCTTGTCCTCGTTTTCGGCGGGAGATTTACCATTGAGGGTGCTATGACGGCCGGGGATTTCGTTGCATTCATCAGCTACCTGTTCATCATGACCTGGCCGATGATGGCTATGGGGTGGGTGACGGACCTGTTCCAGAGAGGTGTGACATCCCTTTCCAGAATCGACGCCATGATGAATGAAAAACCCGCACTGGCCGAATCGGCGGGAGCAGTTCCTTTCGAAATTACCAGCGGCGAGATTGTCCTCACTAATCTGAACTTTGCCTACCCTGGATATTCCCGGCCGAGTCTTATTGACCTGAACCTGCATGTGGCGCACGGCTCGTTTCTGGGAATCGTTGGAAAGACAGGCGCCGGAAAGACCACCATTTGCAACGTGCTCACAAGGCACTACCCCGTTCCGGATGGGACATTTTTCATAGACGGGCGCGATGTAAATTCAATCTCACTTGATTCCGTAAGAAGCGCCATTGCATACGTTCCCCAGGATGTGGTGCTTTTTTCCGAAACGATTGCTTTCAACATCTCGCTTGGCAGGCCCGAAGCTTCAATGAATGAAATTGAAAAAGTGGCGCGGGCAGCTGCTATCCACGACGAGATAGCTGCGATGCCGCAGGGCTACGAAACGAAAATAGGGGAGAGGGGGATCAAACTCTCTGGTGGACAGAGGCAAAGGATTGCAATTGCCCGGGCGCTCCTGCTCGACCGGCCCATTATCATTATCGATGACGCTCTATCGGCCGTTGACATGGAGACCGAGCACTCGATCATCCAATCCATCGCTTCTTACCTCTCCGGCAGGACCTGCATAATAATTTCTCACAGGGTAGCCCCTCTGGCGGACGCCGATGAAATCCTCGTGATGGATGAAGGCAGGATAGTGGACCGGGGGCCGCATGAATTGTTACTCGATCGAAGCTCCTTCTATAATACGATCTACAGGCATCAGACCAGCGGGGTCGAAGAGGGCGACAACTACGGACCGGATTTTGAAATTGAAGTTGGTGTTGTGGAAATGGAACCGGATGGCGGTAAAATCTGATGGACTTTGACCAGGAATCCTCCGAGCGGGAAGAAAAACGCTACCTTGGCGACTGGAAACTTTGGGGGCGGCTCCTCAAGTACATACTGCCCCAATGGAAGTGGATTCTCCTGGCCGTGTCGCTGGCATTCGTAATCACGGGTGCAAGCCTCACCTGGCCACGGCTCGTCCAGATCGCAATGGACCGATATATCCTGAATGATTCGATTCCGTTAGATGAACGGATTCACGGAATATCCTACATATCCGCCATTTTCCTGGGGGTGATAGTAGTCGGGTTCATTGCGAACCTGTTCCAGGTGGTAGCCCTGGAATGGACCGGACAGAGGATCATGCACTCCCTTCGCCAGGGCCTTTTCACACACGTGATAAAGCTGAATTTATCTTTTTTCAGCGCTCACCGTGTGGGAAGGCTGGTAACGCGCCATACGAATGATATTCAGAACATGTTCGAGATGTTTACCTCTGTCATCGTTACCCTCTTTAACGACGGGGTGAGGCTTCTGGGGATACTTGGAATACTCTTCCTGATGAACTGGAAGCTCGCTCTCCTGCTCGCCGCCACTTTCCCGGTCATGGTCCTGATTACCATGTGGTTCGGAAAGCTTTCGAGAAACGCATTTCGTAGAATTCGTTCCCACCTGGCTGGGATCAATGCCTTTTTGCAGGAGGCGGTATCAGGGATTTCGATTCTACAGGTATTCCTTCGCGAACGGGACGCTCAGGAAAGGTTCAGCAAGCTCAATCGCAGGTATTTCGATGCTGCGATGTACCAGATATACGTATTCGGAATCTTCGTTCCACTGATAGAAATTCTGAGTTCCGTGGCCCTTGCGATGATTATCTGGTACGGCGGCCGCCAGATCCTTGAAAACTACATGACTCTTGGGGTCCTGACCGCATTTATCGCTTACATGCGGCTCTTTTTCCAGCCGATCCGGGAACTCTCTCAAAAATACACGATTGTTCAGTCGGCGATGGCCTCTGCTGAACGAATTTTTCAGCTACTCGATGCCGACGATTTCATGCCGAAAGTTGAAGATCCGATTACACTACCGGCTGTAAAAGGTGAAATAGAATTCCGCAATGTGACTTTTGGGTATGATCCGGACAGACCCGTCCTTAAAGATCTCTCATTTAAAGTGAATGCTGGTGAAACCTTCGCAATAGTTGGGGCAACCGGATCCGGCAAAACCACTGTTATCAACCTTATCGAACGATTCTATGACTCCGAGAATGGGCAGATACTGATTGACGGCATAGATATTCGAAGGTTCGAACCCAAGTGGCTTCGCGAACAAATTGGGCTGGTGATGCAGGACATCTTCATCGTTCCCGGAAGCATACGGGACAATATTGTGCTCGATAAGGAACCTGGCGGTACCGAAATAGATGAAATCGTGAGATTGTCGCAGCTATCGAGCCTCGTTCAAAACCTGCCCGAGGGGCTTGATACGAGAATCGGAGAAGGTGGAATGGAGCTTTCGGCTGGACAAAAACAGCTTCTTGCATTTGCGAGGGTCCTTGCCCGAAATCCGAGAATCCTGATTCTCGACGAGGCGACCGCCAACGTTGACACCGAAACCGAGATTCTTATCGAACAGGCAATACAGGCAGTCCTGTCAAACCGGACCAGCATCATAATAGCCCATCGCCTTTCGACGATAAGGCGCGCAAATCAGATAATAGTCATCGATCACGGGAGGATCCTGGAACAGGGTACTCACGAAGAATTGATGGCAACTCCAGGGCAGTATTCCCACCTGCAGTCCCTGCAAAACGGATTTTCCACCAGGCCTGAAACGGAACTAAAATCAGCCGAGAAGACCCGCTGAAATCGACCTGTCGGTTTTGTAGATTGCAGTGAAGATTGATGACTCAAATATGTGCGCAGGCACAGAAAAGCAAGACCCAACGATCCGGTGCCGGAACATTGGGTCTCGATAGATTAAATGGCATTTGCTGTAATTTTCAGTTTAAGCTTAAAAAACAACCTGCATAAATCTTAATCCTGAGTAGTGCGGCAGGCTTTTAATCCCGCTGCATCAATCCCAACTGACAACGTCGGCATTTTCACCTTCGCCGCCTTCCTGTCCGTCAGCTCCCAGCGAGTAGAGATCGTAATCGCCATGCTCACCCGGAGATCGGTAATTATAGGGCCTCCCCCAGGGATCGGGCGGAACTTCCCTTGGAAGATAGGGACCGTCCCAATGATCGAGCCGTGGGTTTTTACGGAGTGCTTCGAGCCCTTCCTCGCTTGTCGGATAGCGGCCTACATCGAGGCGGAACTGGTCGAGAGCGCCGCCAAACAGGGCAATTTGTGCTTTTGCTGCTTTCTGCTTCGAGCTGCCAATCTTCTGAAAGAGCTTGGGGGCGACCAGCGCTGCCAAAAGGCTTAGAATGATCATGACTATCAGCAGTTCGATAAGCGTAAAGCCTTTCTGCTGGGGCATTTTATGAGGCTTATCTTCTCTTCGGAACATAGTCTAAAACTCCGGGTCGGTAAACGTTTGCTGGAGCCGACACATGCCAGCTCCAGCCGAAAACTCAGTATTCTCAATAAGTTTTCGAATTAGACTAACCGTCATAACCGCAGCTGTCAATCCCCTGAAAGATCTTAGGGTAGGCATTTTAACATGAAAATCCGAAAAGAATGCTTAAGGCTTTGGGGCTTAGAGTTCAGGCTCCTCATCTTTTACAAGAGAGCCGATGGTGAAGCCGGTTGCCTGCCCTCGCAAAAACAATTCGCCGCTAGCTTCAACTGAAAGAGGGGACCTATATTTCCTTTTAAATTCGAGCAGGAATTTTCCGTCTATCAGCTTCGCCGTGACCTTTTCTCCATTAGGAAGACAATACCTTTGACCATCAACTAATTCCATAAGACAAAACTCCTCTCAAGCTCAAAGATGAATCTGCCGTATTCAATTATAAGAAACCGTCGCCTAGGATACAGATTCGACGTGACAGCGCAAGCTGAAAAAATGTTCATAATAGAATAATCCAAATGATGTGTGGGCGATAGGCGCAAGGCGTCTTTACATCTCCGACAGGAATGGTTATCATGGATAAGAATTGCAAGTCATTCGATTATGCATTCAAATATAAGGAGGGGTCGCTATGAGCCAATACTTATTTGCCAATGCCACTATGGATTTCTTGAGAGGCGAGCAACTTGACGCTCTGAATTCCGAAAAAGCGGGCAAGAAAAAAATAAAGGCTGTAAAAACCGTCCTGCCAAGCTCGAGTGCGTGTGATAACTCTACCGACCCGGCAAAGAACCGGCGTGAAGAAGAAATCGAACTTCGCATGAAAAACATAAAGGAGTTCATTCGGAGAATCGATGTAACATCTCTGTGATCTGAATCCTTCGAGTTTCCAGGCCTCCTTTTCGCAATAGCGCGAAATAGGGGGCCTTTTTTGTATAAAGGTGCATTGCAATCAAAAGATGGCTTTCCGCCAAATGTCCAGTTTTATTCCGCAATCGGTTGCTAACCCGCCAATTATTGATTATAAACAACTCTTGTTTCCACAAGGCCGGAATGGAGCAGTACCGGGCGCCACGTCACTTTCGGGGACCCTTGCCCAAATCTTATCGGAAGGTATTTGACTGGATGGAAAAGACCCCTGGCGGAGCCACTATTTTTAAATTAGCTTGCTTGGCCATCTTATTTATTATTCTTGCCGCTGCCTCGCAGGCAAATAGTGATACGCTCAAGCAGCCCCCGGAAAGGCAATTTGGCGACTGGAGGGTCACAAATTTAGGGGCTGAACCGTCCACCTTGAATCCAATCACCTCAACCGATGCCGTCGCCTCCGAAATACAAAATTATATATACGAGTCGCTTATCAAAAGGGACCCCAAATCAATGGAGATGGTGCCTCTTTTGGCCGACCGGTGGGAGATATCGGACGATCATCTCGTATTCACATTTTACCTGAAGAAGAATATCAAGTGGGAGGATGGGCAGCCTTTTACCGCAAAGGATGTTGTTTTCTCCTTCAATCGAATAATGGATCCAAAAGTCGATGCAGCCCACCTGAGAAATTATTACAAGGACATCCAGCAGGTCGAGGCTCTGGACGATTTTACGGTCCGCTATCATTACAGGATTCCGTACTTCCTCGCGCTCGAGTTTTGCGGCGGAATACCGATTGTTCCTGCTCACTTGTTTAAGGATGGGGAGGATTTCAATCAGCACCCGATTGCCAGGAAGCCCATGGGAACCGGCCCCTACAAATTTGAAAGTTGGGAAACTGGAAAACAGATAACCCTTGTCAGAAACGATAACTACTGGGGAGATAAACCCGCTCTGAAGAAACTGGTTTTCAAGATTATCACCAACCAAACGGTCTCGCTTCAAATTTTGAAACAGGGCGGCCTGGACGACATGACACTTCGGCCGATCCATTGGACCCGCCAGACGGGAACACCGAGATTTGCGAAAGAATACAAAAAGCTTGATTATTACAGTCCGCAGTACAGCTACATTGGCTGGAACATCCGCAAACCGCCCTTTGATGATAAAAGGGTGCGCCAGGCGATGACCATGCTGATTGACCGTGAGATGATCCTGAAGAGGATATTTTTCGATCTTGGAGTAGTTGTCGACAGTCCTTTCTACATCAACAGCCCGGAGTATAATAAGGAGCTTAAGCCCTATCCGTATGATCCCAAGGCGGCCCTCTCACTCTTAAGGTCGGCGGGATGGACGGGGGATGGAGAGCTTAAAAAGAACGGAAAGCCATTCGAGTTCGAATTCATTATTTCCGCAGGGTCCAAATCCGGCGAGCAGATAGCCACGATCATGCAGGAAAACCTTAAGGAAGTCGGGATAAGGATGAGTATTCGAAAGCTCGAATGGGCCGTATTCATCCAGAAGATTGAGAACAACAACTTCGATGCCTGCACACTTGGCTGGGCGCTCGGGTGGGAGTCTGACCCTTACCAGCTATGGCACTCCTCGCAGTCCGAAGCAAAAGGCTCCAATTTTGTCGGTTTCAAAAATGCGGAAGCGGACAAGTTGATGGAAGATGCACGCCAGGAATTCGATCCCAAGAAAAGGATCAAGCTCTACCATCGTCTGCAGGAAATCATTTATGACGAGCAGCCGTACACTTTTCTATTTACAATGAAGGCCCTTGAGGCGGTATCGAGCAGGTTCGAAAACGTTGTTGTTTACCCAATGGGCCTTGCGCCCCTGTACTGGTGGGTGCCGCAGGGGGCGCAGAAGTACAAGGACCCATGATTACATAAAGTATCCTGCTGTTTTGTGTTGCCCGTGATTAATTTAAGCTGTTTTTACGCAATGTTTTATCAAACAGGGAAAGATGGATAATTTCACCAGGTCCTTAAACAACATGTTTGTCGCCCAGGTTCTGAACCGGGCCGGCATTCAGCGAAAAAGGGCTGAATGGATTCTGGAGAGGCTTGATGCCCCGGATTCTGTGTTCGTACCGGTCTGGGAGTCGCGCGTGCTTGTCTCGGATGGCTCGGAACCCAGGGCCGTTCTGCTTCCTTTTGAGCGTATCCAGCGGCTTTCCAGGCAAGACGAGGAGTGTATCTTTCTGGGTCGGCTCGGGGAGCGCTGCTATTTTGCGGTCAATATTGAAACGGCTGACGGCGCCCCGCCAGATAATCTTGCCGATTCAGGGAGATTTCGAGACCTACGGGCGGTGGGGCCGCTCCTTTCGCAAGAGGATGGGGCACTGCTTGCTTATGCAAAAACAATGACCTATTGGCATGGCCGAAATCGTTTCTGCGGAGTTTGCGGCAGCCCGGCCAAACTAGCCGAAGGCGGTCACCAGCGCGCATGTACTAATCCCGATTGCGGGGCGCTGCATTTCCCGCGAACCGATCCGGCGATAATCATGCTGGTCAGCTCAGGTGGCAAGTGCCTGCTCGGAAGGCAGGCGATATGGCCCGAGCGCATGTACTCGGTCCTGGCCGGCTTTGTCGAGCCGGGGGAAAGCGCCGAGGCTGCGGTTATCCGCGAGGCATTCGAAGAGGCGGGCATTCGGGTGAGAAATATAAATTACCACTCTTCCCAACCCTGGCCGTTTCCTTGTTCCCTGATGCTGGGATTTACCGCCGAAGCCGAAAAGGAACTTGCATGTCCGGTGGATGGCGAACTTGAGAACCTTCGCTGGTTCAGCCGCGAAGAATTCAGGCAGTCTATCGAAAGCGGAGAGATCCGGCTGCCGTCACGGATATCCATTGCCTATCAGCTAATCCGTGGCTGGTTTGAATTCGACGGTTCGATGAGCCTGAGCGAACTGGCCATTCCCGGCCGCACGGTATGATGCCAATTTATATTGACGACTGGATGGCTGCCTCGGCTGGCGTAGTCCAGTAGCTGTAACACTTAAGAGCTTGGAGACCCTCGGGACAGGTGGCGCGGTCGGGAGACCGCGCCCTGGAGTTTAGACATTTTCAGG
>DBMI01000076.1 GCA_002298165.1 Desulfarculales bacterium UBA702 | reverse complement strand
GAGCGGAGCGGAACCCATCGGTTGTTAGGCGCAACTTGAACGTAAAGTGGTATTATACCTGATAATTCCCTCGATCTCCAATCAGCACCTGATGGTTCAATCCTGAAAATCCAGAATTCCAAATCCAGAAAACTCTGAATTTTTAATCCCCGATTCTGCATCATCGCGAACAGGTCCAGCCAGAGCATTTAATCCTGCCCTGCAACTGTAACTTTTTTGCAATTCCCTCGTGATAGAAAGCAGCCAAACATCAGCTGATTTCTCACAAGGCAAGTAGGCGATCATTTTCCGGATTTTGGCTGTGGAAAGAGTGCATTTTTGACAACATCACATTGTGAAGGAGAAGAAAATGAGCTACTCGAACTACTTCGAAGGAATTTTCCCGATTGGAGTGTTTTTCTTAACGGCCGTTCCCGACAATGATGCCACGGATGATGAGTGGTTCGTGGCCCTTCGGCAGGAGGAGTGCCGGAAGAAGATGCTCCAGCCCGTAGTCTGTAACGGCTATGTGCTTGGTATCTCAGAAACGAACCTTTATGAACTGGCCTCTTTTCACGATCCTGACTCGATCGGGCAGAATGGGGCAAGGGGCCTGGTGGCTGCAGGAAACTACCCTGACCCCATGGTCCATGGCTGCTGAACCGGAGTTGCTTCAGACTCGAGCGTCGAGGCATCTTCTGTAAGCATCTCCCTCGGCCGCGGAAGAGGGGTAAGAGAATCGCATGCTCTTGCCCTTCTTTTTGAAAGGTGCAGCGAACCTGCCGGATTTTGTCATCATGTACGAAGTGCCAGAGTCGGATCGCCGAGCAAATGGTACATCTCAAACATCTTCCTGATCTCGCACAACACCAGTTGGTTTCTCACCCTTAGGTCGCTCAGTGTTGTCTCATCGGTCAGCCTTCCCGGATCGGGCGCCTTCGTGCCCAAAACGAATGGTAAATAGGTTTTTGCGTAAACCAGGACATCGCCCAGACGGGTTCTCTTGAGATGGTAACCTGGTGCCGCCCCTGACCATGCCGGCAGAAATCCCCCGAAGGTCGCGTCAAATAGAGCCTGTATGAAA
Organism: Desulfarculales bacterium UBA702; assembly: GCA_002298165.1. Classification (GTDB taxonomy): domain Bacteria; phylum Desulfobacterota; class Syntrophobacteria; order Syntrophobacterales; family Syntrophobacteraceae; genus SbD1. Next base: position 58,071 of record DBMI01000076.1, on the reverse strand, counting down.
TAATTATTGAGAACTTCGTTGGTAACGCCCGTTGCGGCGATAACCGAGATGGCAGCGCCGCTCTTGAGGATCGCTTCGGCAAACGAGTCTTGCCCTGACGGGCGGTTGAACTTACCGCTGAGGCAATCAACGCAGTAGAAAAGGGCCGGAAATTTGCACGTTTTGAGATCAGAGATCCTGAATTGAGGAACCATCCACCCTTGTTCACAGCCGTGTCCCCTGTGCGCGATCAAGAAACGACCCTCTTCGGCGGCTTTAGCTATGTTGTCAGTGGCCTCGGCCGAACAGCAGTCGATAAGTTCGATATCGTACGTTTCTTTCAGATAATCGCAAATCGCGCCGGTTGCCCTTCTTCTTCTGTGCCCCTCGCGATCTGTGCTGTCAATCGGTGGCTCAATGGCAAGAGTGAATTTCCTGCGTTGATGCTCAATGTGAGGGTCTTTCTCGTACCTTATTATCCTATCGACAACTTTACGGCCTTCTTGCTCGCTGGAAACAGGGAGACGCCCGATCGCGAGTTCAGGGTATTGGATAATGTTGGCAGTAGATGGGTTTTGGTCTTCAAGAGTCGAAAAATAGTAATCGGAGGCGTACCCTGAATTCGCTTCATTTGGGTCGCTGTTGAGGATTTCAGTTTCGATCAAATCCGAGCCGCCAAAGAGAAGCACGTAGCGCAGATTCGATCTATATCCCATTCTGCGCCTGATGCAGCGCTTTATGGCAATGGCGTTTTTGTCGGTATATTCTGTATTTGCACCATCAGGCCCGATTGTCTCATCCAGAATTTCCGATGTGGCTACCGCCTTCGAGCAAAGCCCTTGGGAATTCTTCCAGATTGCCAGGTCTTTGGCGGGCGTTCCAAGTAAATCGTGGTATATGATCAAAAATTCAGGCCCGACTGGCCGGACGGGAGAACCGGTTCGGTCTCCCGTCCCTTTGGATGCGGTTTTTCCGGGTTTGCGGTCCATTGATGCTCTATTCGTCCTGCCGGTGACTGCCTGTCCATCCGGATTTGGGCAGTTAGTAGTTGCAGTACCATCTTCCATTAAAGAAATAGCAGCCAGGCGGGCTCGATGGAGGGACGGCGTAAACTTTCCACCCGGTCATATCGGGCAGGCCCTTTGGAGAGTTATCATGCATCTCCACTGTTTCCCCCCCAATGAATGCGTGCAGGATCTCGCCCTTCGAGTTGACTATCAGACGTATGGAATATTCGGCGTCTTTATCGGGAGCAGGAGAAACCTGATAGTTCATTATTTCCTGGACGAATTGTTCTTTGATAGTGAGTTCTTCACTCATCCTGGCCTCCATGTGATTAGTCAATGTTGGTGGAAGGAAAATTTAGATCTCCGCGCGCTCATTTACCTCCTTTCCTAAAATTTAACGGACCCGGCATCTTCAAAACGAGAACGTCCATCTTCCCAGGATAAAGCGTCGAGGGGTAATCTGGGGATTTCTTGGGTCCGTGTCCTGGAAACGAAAACTCTCATCGAACAGGTTTTTGGCTACAACTTCTATCAGGCCAAGCCTTCCGGGTAGGCGGTATCCTATGGATGCATCGAGAACGAAAAACGAACTGTCCCCTGTGAAGACCGGATCGCCTGGGTTAACCCTGAACTCACCGTCCTGGAATACGAGGGTCGGCTTGACGCGTGCAATGAACCCGGAAGGATGGAAGAAAGAAATTCCAAATCCCAGTCTGTGGGTTTCGAGACGCGATATGCCGAAGGCGGGTAAATTGGGGTCATACTTGGTCAGCTCGTACTGGTACTCCGGACCGAAGGCAAAATATTTGTGGGGGATCCAGTATAGGTAGGCACGACCAAGTTGTTCCCGCGCGTCATTCTGGAATACTTTGACGGGCACCGAGTAGCTGAGTGATGGAATATCGAGATCGCGAATGGAAAATTCGACTCCAGCAAAGAACCGTTCAGTCAGCTTTTGATCCATACCGATGCCGTAACGCCATGCGTCCGTGCCCTCGGGATCGTCGAAAAACTGGTTAAATCCGGCAACATGTGTAGGCTCGACCGTCTGATCCGTAAGAAGCGTTCGTTTTAGCGTCCTGAATGCCGCACCGCGCAATGTGGTTCCGGGGAAAGGATTCCACACAACTCCAAATTTGGGGTTTGGCTGCTGCGTATCCAGTCCGGTTATCCCTCCATCGAAAAAGTCGACACTGAATCCAACCGTCCAGATAACGTCTTTTGGAAAAGACCAGAGCGAATACGCGTAAACATCCGTGTGATTCGTTTCGTATTTGGACAGACTTGATTCACCCATGAATGCAGTAAGATCTTTTTCGTCAATATTGAAGTGGCCTGCCCCGACCACCAGCCTGAAAAGCTCAGAGCGAAAAAGGTGCTGCACCTCGACGCCCAGTCCGGATTCATCAACGCGGTTCTCGAAATCGAACGGAAAAGATGAGCGCAGTTCCGGTTTTGCATCCACGCGCATAAACGAACCGATGAGATCCGATCCGGGTGCGAATGCATGATGAAAACCGAACCTGTACATCCTTCTCCAGTCCTTCTCTCTCAAGGTGGGATCAAGAAAGAGGAGAGGATCGGACAAAAGCATAAGGTCTCCCAGATTCGAATCCCTGTGCCGAAACTCGGCCTGGAAACTGGTTTTACTTGAGAGGTTGAACTGGGCAAAAGCGTCGTAGACATTGTTTGCCTGATCGTTGTTTTCCCTGAATCCGTTGGTTTCAGAGTGGTATTGACCGAGGCTGTAGGAAAGCCTTCCTATTATTCCGGACTGGACGATACTATCAGAGATCGTCCCCCTTTCCCCGGCCGAGCCTCCTACCAGCAAGGCCAATTGGTTTCTGGTAAAAAGGGGTGTGAATTCATTATATGCAGGGTCCCTTGGCCCAAGGCCGTTCAGGAGGAAGCGGTTGCTCTCGGCCTGCTGGGGTTGAATGGGAAGTAGATTGAGAGGTTGAAGCAACTGGGACTGAAGCAACTCGCTAACCCTTGCGATATCGTGTCGAGGCAGAGAAAAATAAGCGTCGGCCAGGAAGCGATGTGCGGAGAAATTTGCGGGATCGCGGTCCAGCGACTTGGTGCCTTCGATCAGGGAAAGCCATTCAAATCCCAGATCTTCGTAGATCCGCGCCAAAGCGACACTCCGAGCCGCAATATCTTCATCGAGCAGTAAACGGGAGCGGTAGACGGCCCTGTTATCGTTAAGCTCGATTGATCTTTGCAAATCTTCGATTGCCTCGGCAGGGCGGTTTACGGTCTGCTTGCGAATAGCATCATAGAACCAGGGCGTGGGATCGAGCGGGTCCATTTCCTTTGCGCGCGAAAGCTCTTCCGCTGCCTTTTTGTCCCGCTTCTCCTCATAATATGCTTTTCCCAGGTAGCTGCGCACAAGCGAATTATTTGGATCGAGCACTGCCGCGACTTCAATCTCGGCGCGGCCTGCCTTGAGGTCTCCTCCCCGGATCAGTGCAAGCCCGAGGCCTAGTCGCGGGAGAGGGTCGGCCTGGTCGAGTTCGATAGCTTTCTTAAAGGCCTCTTTCGATTCCTCGATCCGGATCTGGGTCAGGTAAGCAAATCCGAGTACCGTTTGAGTTCGGGTCAACTCAGGATTCCTGATGACCGCATTGCTTGCGCAATCGAGTGCTTTGTCCAGGCTTCCCTTCGATAGCCAGATTTCGGCGAGCCGCGCCCAGGTCAAGGCATCCTTAGGGTTAAGGTCCCTTGCCTTGTTCAGGCTCGCAAGTGTTCCCTCCAGGTCGAATCGGGCCTGCTGCGCATAAGATAGAGCTACAAGCGGTGCCGCTGAGCGGGGGTTCATACTTACCGCCCGACGGGCAAGAGCGAGGGCCTCATCCTTTTTGTTCCAGGAAATGGCCATGATGGACTGAAGAGAAACGGCGTAACCATAGCCCGGGTCGATCTCCAAAGCTTTCTTCAGGTCTGATGAAGCTTCAGCCACTCTTCCCGCTGAAAGGTAAAGCAACGCGCGATATGAGTAAAAAGCGGGTTCGTGAACTTCCGGCACATTGCGCAGGCAGGCGAAAGCGCCTGCCAGATCGCCGGCACGGTAGGCTTGCAGAGACGCTTTGAGTACAGTCGATTCCGGCCCGAATGCGGAGAGGGCGCCCTCGATATCGGCATCCGGAATGGGCGGGTAGTACATTGCCCATTGAACTGCATCAGCCGGATGAGCGACGGCTTTAACGATTGGCGGCTCTCCAGCCCGTGCCACGGTCGACTCGCCTTTTCCCACAACAACGGTCCCGCTCCTGTTGTCGGCCCGTACCTTTCCCTCGTATACGACAATAGATGTCTCGGACGGCCCAACGTCCACGAGGAATTCCGTACCTTCGATATTGCCGTTCACGAAGGGAGTAAAAATACGCAGGCTGAATGGAAAACGGCTGAAGAACAGGGCGATGCCGGAAATAAAACTTACGTCTATGGTCTTTCCCTTCTCAGGTTCCGGGAAGGCAACAGTAGTATTCTGATCAAGCCTCATGACCGCTTCATTGTGAAAAACCAGGGCTGCCCTGCTGTTCTGCTGCACTCGGACCATGTCTCCCGGACACAGGGCCTGGCCGAATTTCAGCTCGATCCATACAGAGCCTCCGGCTCGTTTGGCCTCGACCCGGCCTTGAACTGAAACAAGACGGGCCAGCCATTCCTTGCATTCATCTTCCGCTCGAGCAAAATTCGAAAAGCCTGTCAGGATCGTAACAAGAACGAAAAAATACAGGATCCGGTCAATGCGCTTGAGTCTCATCGGTCCTCGCAGTTGATCCTTTGATCGGAGAAAAATCATCGAGACAGAAATTGCGCAGGGCTATTTGCTTAAATAAATCAGGCCATTCCAATCTTCCATGGGTGGATTTCTTCGATGTTGGTCGCAAGTCTTTAAATAGAAACTTGATGGGCCGTCACCTGGGTAGAGATCAAGACACTCACGCCAAAGCGCCTCCGCCTCATTCCATGCTTTGTTGCAAAAAGCCGACAAGGCATTCGAAAAGATTGAACTTATGGTATTTTGTGCCTCCGTGGCATGCTCCAGCAGGCATATCAATTCGTAAACCCGCAAGGGATTTCTTTTCCCGTGGAGAACGAAACTGCCTAGTTCCCGAACCAGGAAATCGGAAAGCCCTGATATCACAGTCTCGGAGACCACGATCCGGGTCCCCAGCTTTTTGTTCAGATTTTCAAGCCTTGATGCTGTATTGACCACATCACCGACCGGCCTGTACTCGAAATGTCCAAGACCACCGATGCTTCCCATCAATAGTTGGCCGAAATGGAGGCCGATCCGGGTTTGGAGCCTGTGTGGGCCGGTGCCGTCAAAATTCTCCATTGATTTAGAAATTTCCAGGGCGGCGAGACAGGAATTGCGCTTCATTGATAAATTAGGGTTGGTACCTGCCCAGACCGCCAGCATGGAATCGCCTATAACATTCGAAATGGTGCCGAAATGGGATTCCACCGGCCTGAAAACAGATTGATAGTAACTGTTCAAAAAGTTTCCCAAATCATCAGGGGCCATGCTCTCCGCAACTGTCGTATACTGTTCGCCATCGGTACAGAGAACCGCGCCAAAGACAACCTGCTTAGTCTGAGAAAGATTCTTGGAGACCCTAAAATCCTCAATTATCTGATTAATAACGGGGTCTGGAAGAAAAAAACCGAATGCCTTCTTCAGGTCCTTGCGCTCTTTTTTCGAATTGGCATGCTGCCAAAAAAAGCCACTGAGGAGAGCCAGACTTGGCATTGCCAGAAAGGGGATTGCGAGCGGCATCCATATCCCAAGCCTGTTGAAAAGCAGTTGAGCAAAAGCCAGGTAGATTAAAATGATTGCGGCGCTGACAGTAGCCGAGATCGACACCGGCAGCAGGAAGCCGACAGCGCAAAAGGTAAAGGCGGCAAAAACGATTGCGGCTATAAAGACCAATGCCGGAGCGGGTTCTATGAAGCTGTCTTCGAGTAGATTGGAAAATGCCGTGGCCGCGACCTCAACCCCGCTCAAGTCAATCCCGTCGGGTTTGCAGAAGACCGTTCGGTAACCATCGAGATGTTCCGGGCGACCTAACTCCGAAAGACCAATGAATACAGCTTTTCCGGCGAAGTCCGGCAATGCGCCTGGCTCTTTGTGTTCAGAAAAAAACCGGTGAAGCGGAACAGTTGGAATCGTTCCGGGCGGTCCGTAGAAATTAAGATAAAGGCTGTCAGGTCTTGAATATGCTCCGATCAGGGCCTTGATTAATCCTGCTTTTTTAGTAAGCCCTGGGAAAGTTTCCTCTTTTTCGAGCTCCTCGAGCATATCGTAGGCGGTTTCGGGAAACTCCTCGAAAACAGCCCGTCCGGCCGTAATGAAATCAACTATCCCATCGCCCTCCATCAGGGGGTGGTAGCCTTGCTGTAAATGCTTAAAACGGTCCGGGTGAAGTTGCCAAAGCAACCCGGCAAAGGCTTCATATTCTTTCACGGCGAATATATGGAAAGCCAATAAAGGCAGGCTGGGCGCGGAACCGGCTGCGGTCTTGAAAAGCCAGAATTGATTCAAACGATCGGGAACTTTTGGCAATGGAAATGGTGCAACCCCTGCCGTTGCCTTAGCGAGCTGCTCTGCCGGGGGGACTACGGACTCGATATGCAACATGCCTTTGCCGCCTGTATTTGATTCAAAGGGCATCGTCTGTTGTTTGATATAACTGCTTAGGACGACCCTCCCGGATTTTCGGAGCGCCTCGCTGAAAAGCCTGTCGTCTTCATCCGATCCAGGGTCCCCGAAAAAAATGTCAAAAACAATAACTGCAGCTTTCTTTTGGGACAAAATGTCAACCAGACCTGCATGAAAATGCCTTGGCCATTTAAAAGGGTTCAAAGGAAGGCCCAGGATCTCTGAGGATTCCCCATTAAGCGAGACTACCACTACATTTGGCGGAGGTGGTCTGGGGCCCCTGATATGGAAAAATATTCCGAGGCCGACGTGCTCCTCTATCTCATGCCCATAATGAGATAGATTCGCAATAACGCCCAAGATCCCCAGCAACAGACCTGCAATTAGAGCAGCCGTATTGTTGCGGTGCATCTTACCCCCTTAGACGGTAGAAATCGGGGAGTATGGCATTGTGGTTGAGAAAACCCACGCTGAGTAGGTTTTTTTCTGTACTAAACTATGGTAACCGATAAGAGCTATGTCTAAAGAATTACTTCGAAGTGATAATGCGTACCTCTTTATGATCTTTTTACTTGCACTCAGCATAACACAGTTTCTTAAATATTCATAATAATCTTTCCGTGTGCTGATGACCTAAGCAAAGTCCTTATGCCCGCTCAATAAATTTTTCAATGAGCTGATGATGCCGGATAACCGCACAGTCGATTCCACCAAGCCGGCTGGATGGATAAGTCTGTTGAGCCCTGTCCGTTGATATTTTAGTAATTCGATTCTCTCGGAGCCTCTGGAGGTATTCAGCAGTTTCGGAAAGAATTGGTTGCGATCAAGGTTGATGGGATCGAATCCGTCCGGGGAGCCGGAATTTAAAAAGGGCTTGCGGTCTTCCGCAGGCCCTTTTTGCACTGGGGGTACGAGAATGGTGCGAAAGGGAGCCTCCTGCGCTACCGCGCCCGGAATCCCGCCTAAGGCGGGACCGGGCCACCCGCCGGAAAATAGGGGTCAGGCAATGTGGTCCGGCCCCTTCTGTTTTGGTGCGAAAGTTGGGGTGGAGATAAAGGGCAACGGGCTTGAAGTAACTATGGGTAAAGAACCTGTTCTCTTATAGCTTTTGCGCTATTGGTGAGTAATGGTTTTAACTATTTCTGCTCATGTACCGTATTAATTTGTGGCTTGAATGCAGCATATCAATATGGGGCAAACCAAAAGGGCGAAGTTGGTGTCGGGTGCAGCGGGCCTGCTTGTGGGATGGAATCGTTGGTGAAGCGCTGGTTCCAAATTTCTATGAAACTGAAACATTGAGCAAAGGTGGTTGATGGTGAGCAGAGACGTTATAGGGTCGGGATTCGCATTCAATTTCTTCATTCGCCAAATCCTGTTGTTGTTGCTCTCCTGCGCAGTACTTTGCGGCTCTGCGTTGCCGGCGTCGGCCGAAGACTGGAGAAATCTGGTTCAGCCCACTGGAGTTCCGTATACTGGGCTGCTATACCAAATGAGTGCGGAAGGCTCACAGGGACCGTTTCTGAGCCCAGCGGAAGCCAATTTGCTGCTGGGCACATACAGAGGCTGTGTTTATCCTCCCTTCGACGCATTCAGCCCTGCCTCGGATCAAACTTCGGTCACTTTGACAAAGACGACCAAAACGCTATATTTTACACGCACATTCAATACAGGCGACCCGGACCCCAGTAAGCGCAGCTATCCTGCGGGATCCTGGGTCATGAGGGCAGCAACCGTGCGAGGACTCACACCGCAGCAAATCCGTGACGTCTTTGCGCTCCCTGCGGTCCCAACCGGTATTGCGATTGCCAGAGTGCCAGCCGGTCATGTGCTCTGGAACGGAATTGCCGGGCCTATAAATCCCTCGGTTGACCCGATCTATCCTGATTGGGGCCGCGGAGGAGGGGCACAGATTTTCATAGACAGGCGGTTCGCCACCGCTGAGCGGGCGGAAGTTGTCTTCATCAGCCAGAATCTGGCGGGACGCGCCCTTTTGTATTCACCGATAGCCGGGGGTGGAAATGCCGGAAATCTTGCATCTTACCTGGATAGTCTCATTCCCGGGCAAGCTGCTCCGCAGGGGACAATCGACCTGGCAGATTATAATTCCAGAAACCTTTCCGGCGCGTACAGCAGACTCGATGATGTGCTTGGACCCCTTGATTGGCTGAGTTTCGGCGACCGGGACACCTTTGCAGCCGCCCTCAACCAGATGGGGCCTGAGCGCTATGACTCGCTGGCGCGCGTCGACGTGCGCAATAATCTTCTATTCGGTAAAGCATTCGGCCGCCGAAGCCTTTCCAGCCAAAATGAGACAGTTGCCTCCGGAATCCGTCGGGACGATGCGGATGGATTATTAGGGGGCAAGCGCAATATCAATTTCTGGGCTACTGGCCTTGGAGAGTTCGGAAATCAGGACAGCTACGGAGAGCACACCGGGTTTGATTTCACGACAGGCGGTTTTGTCATGGGAATCGACTTGATTCGATGTAACGGCTTGATTTTCGGTGTTGCCGGCGGATGCCTGAGGACCGACTTCGAATGGGAAGGCAATGGTGGAAAGGTTGAAATAGACAGTCCGAAGTTCGGAGTCTATTCAAATTATTCCAGCCCGTCGGGATGGTTTGTGGACGGGCTGCTAGCGGGTGGATACGACAGTATGTCCGTAAAGCGGAATATCGTTTTTCTGGACGTCGCCAATACGGCACAAAGCGAACCGAACGGCTATGATTTCATGGGACAAGTACGGGCGGGCCATGAATTTCCGGTCGCCGGCCTGACAGTCTCACCCGTTGCCGAAATCGATTACATTTATCTTTACCGCGAAGGGTTTGGAGAAACCGGCGCTGACCCAATAAACCTGAGTGTCCGGGCAAAAGACTATCACACCTTCCGCACACAACTTGGAATGAGAGCGGAAAAGGAGTTTACGGTATCGGGCGGTACACGGATAACCCCCGCCATTGAAGTTGCCTGGGCGCATGAAATTCCGCTGGATGGCCGCGGTATCGAAGCAGGCATTATAGGCCAGGGTGGGTCATTTCTGGTAAACGGGATAGACCGCGAAACGGACAGCCTTGTAATAGACGCTGGACTCAAAGCCCGTCTGCCATATAATTTGACTGTCTCCGCGGGTTATGGCGCGGAAATTAGCGATGAATTTGTCAGCCATCAGGTGGGTCTCGGGCTGAATTGCATATTTTAAGCCATTGATTGGTGAACGAGGTGAGGGGTTTTTCGGGTCTCTCGCCCATTTTGGTCGTTATCCATTTTCGTCTAAATTGAGATGAGATTTACAGGTTCAAATGACATTCGGCTGCATAAAGTGCGATGCACCTTTTTCGAGCGATAATTGTATCGCCTCCATTTCAGGCAGTATTGTGGGAGACGAGGTTACGGATTCCTATTTCCTCTGCGACAATTGTGGAGCATACACTAAGGTAACCTGGTGGGACAACTTTAGTGGCGAAGAGACAAGGGATCTTTCTGGCCCTCTGAACAAACAGGATGTGGATAAAAGAGTCGAGTTGATCGGAAAATGTTTCACTCCCTGGGATAAAAAGTGCCGCTGTAACGCTCACCTCGAGTATTTCAATGATACACTCGACTAAATGACTGTTATTTTGGGACGGGCAAGCTGTTGGCAAAGTTAACGGTAAAGTGGATTCTGGAGGGAAAGGATTCCATGGGCATAAATCGCCGGCACCTGTTCTTGAATATACTCGCCTCTGTCATTTGTATTTTTCTCTTCATTCCGGAGGTCTCCTCATACGACGGCCCCGCCGGGGTGACGTTCCGGGCTCCATTCATTTCCGGATCGGCAGGGTCTCAGGTATTCCTGGCAGAATCAATAGCAGTGCGGGTAAAGGTCCGGATTGATAATGCATGGTCCATGAAGGTCGAGGGTAAGGGCCGCGCATTTCCCGATCAATTCATCGCGACCATAGCCGATTCCGAGATCACATTCAGTCTTCGCAATCAGGGCAGAAAAGGAGTGAAAACAAATGTTCTGATTCCTTTCGACTCCTCGAACACGGTAGGCACGGGTTTCACGGAACCCTTCTCCCTTGCCGCTTTTGTGGACGGCAAGTCAGTGGCGGCATCCAGGGGGCCGGACCTTGCGCGTGGGATGTTTAAGGTCCGAAGCTATCGAGTTGCGGTTGAAATACCGGCTGGATCAACTATATCGTTCAAGATAACAGCTTCCCACCCCTTAGCGGTACACCCGGCGTGGTACCAATTCATCTGTTCGGACCAGGACTCCAAATTCCCGGATTTTCGAAGCCTGACAAAGGACGGTTGCAGCATTGATTTCGAGTTCGACCCCTCGGATGAAAAGCTGAAGGAAAAACCGCTTATCTTTGAATACAGGAAGACGTTACAAAAGGAACTGTTCAGCGCAAGGAAGATTGGAAAAATAAAGTTCAGTGATGATTCGATTCAGTGGGTAAGAGTAGATAGACTTGATCGCGAGTAAACCCTTCAGACTCTGCCAGATTCCCATGGGCACCTGTCGTTTGTAGCAGCCTCATAATAGCCTGTTCGCTACCTGATCTTTGCCCTTTCATACTGTTCGGGCCAGGGGAAGTCCGTGTGAAGGGCTTTAGCAGCGTGAAGAGGCCAATATGGCTGACGTAAAAACTCTCTTGCCAGAAAAACCACATCAGCCTGACCGGTTGCAACGATCTGCTCTGCCTGGGCCGGGTCAGTAATGATCCCTACAGCACCGGTGGCAATCCCTACCTTATCCCGTATGGATGCGGCAAACGGCACCTGGAACCCTGGGCCGGCCGGTATCTTTGCATTTGATACCATTCCACCGCTGGAGCAGTCGATCAGGTCCACTCCGATATCTTTCAGACGGCCGCAAAACTCAATCGATTGATCCAGGTTCCATCCGCCTTCGACCCAATCAGTACAGGAAATACGAGCAAAAACAGGCAGGCTGTCAGGCCAGATCCCACGGATTTCACTCGCGATGCGCAGGGGGAACTTCATTCGGTTTTCGAGGCTGCCGCCAAATTCATCTTTACGACGATTGGAAAGAGGAGAGAGAAATTCATGAAGGAGATATCCGTGAGCCATATGGATCTCGATTACTTCAAATCCCGCGGAAAGACTCCGCTTGGCGGACTCGATAAAGCGCGAAGAAATCTCCTCCATGCCTGCATGGTCGAGTTCCAGGGGAATTTGATGTCCAACATCAAAAGGCAATGGACTAGGGGCAACAGGCTTCCATCCGCCTTCGTTTTCGAGAAGGGGCCGATCACCTCTCCAGGGCACGTCGATTGATGCCTTTCTTCCGGCATGAGCGAGTTGCATACCCGGCACGGAGCCCTGTTCCTTGATGAACTCGGCAATGGGACGAAATCCTTCGGAATGTTCAGGCAACCAAATCCCTGAATCAAAGGGTGAGATGCGTCCTTCGGGTGAAACGGCGGTAGCTTCGACCATCACGAGGCCCGCGCCACCGACAGCACGGCTGCCTAAATGGACCAGATGCCAGTTGGTCGGCATTCCATTTCGGCTTGAATACTGGCACATCGGAGAGACGAAAATCCGATTTCTGAAGACGGTATCTCTAATCCTGAATTGTGAAAACAGAAGGCTCATTGTTCGCAACCTTTCTAACTGTCGCTGGCGGAAGTGGTACTGAGTACGGTGAGGGCAAAAAGTGGATCGGCTATGCCATATCGAGCGGGACGTCCATCGATGTAACGGTGTCGGGTGTGAGTGCAGGCCAGTGGGTTACCGCAACGAGAACATCGTTCTCGGGAACCTTGGGCAACACATCGCCCTTCAGTTCGAATGTCCAGGTTCAGTAGATACAAAGGCCGTGATGCGGTTATCGTCAGCAAAAAGATATAAATTCAGCAACAAAACTGGGGGACCCGGATAGTTGAATTGAATTATCCGGGTCATCCGATCAGTTTGGGTTTGATTTCCCCTGGACTGTCAGCGTAAATCTGGGTGCCTGCGGATCATTGGTCAATATCAGAGAAATCTTTTTCGCACCACTATCACATGATTTAGGAAAGAGCCTTATGGTTACCTTCCCCTCGGAACCCGGGGGGATCGACCGATCGAAGTCGGCCACCGCGGTACCTCACCCGGGCACAACTTTTCTGATCTCCAGAACTCCGGTGCCTTTGTTCCTGACAACGAACTCATGAACGTAATCGGTCCCCTCGCTTACGTCTCCGAAATTATGATAGGTTTCAGGCACCTCCACGGCAGGTACTCCAGTCGAGACGACTGGAATAACGGCTGCATCCTGTTTAGCCGCTTCTTTTGCAATCTCTGGAGTGTGGGCACATCCAAAGGCTAACAAAAAGAGCATTATCGAGCCGGAAATAAATTTGTTTTTCAATCGCCTCTCCTGATTAATGCAGTAGTTATGGAACTCGGCCGAATGCGGGTGCAATGAGCCTCCACCCGGGTCCGAAAGTAAGCTCATGGGGCCGGCTGGCCAGAGGAATAAATTTTCGAGTCCGCTCCCCAGAACGATAGAATATAAGGGCTTTCAGTTTTGTGCAAGCCATTCCACGACAGCCCTTCTGCAAAATCATAAGCAATGGAAATTTATAGATTATCTTCTGTTCTATTGGAGCGGATTCCTTCTCTTCGGCCAATTTCAGTGTGAAGAAGGTTTTATACTTTTGATCAGTGCCTTGTATATGATCTGTATACCAGTCCTCCAGATATACTGCAATCGACCTTGTATTCAGAATGGCTTCACTTTCGAGATTCTCAGCCATTGGTCTATCCCTTTTTGCCGGCACCACTTTTCTCAATCTCCTTCCACTTAAAAAGAAAAAATCGTATGCTTCCGAACATTGAAATGAATAGAGCGCAGGGCATCTGCTCTGTGTTCCTCTTGAGCTATTGAACGAGATATTCATAAATGCCTGGCTATCATAATCAGTTGGTGGTCAGGGCAGGAGGGGTAATCGATGTTGCGTTATCTGATCTTCATCCTTGTTCTTAGTGCGGTTCTCTCTTCCGTCTCGTGCGTGGTGATCATGTTTCCCATTCCCGAAAAGGAAATGCAGATTCCAGGCGTGGAAGGAATTATACTGGATGCGGGGAAGCCTTTAGCCGAGCATACGGTCATTTTACGCATGGGGCGAGTGAATAATGGTTGGCGTTATTCCGCGCAAACAGTTACTTCGGAAAACGGTGAGTTCCTCATCCAGGGGAAGGGCAGCTTTCGGCCGGTCACTTTTGTGTATACGGGTCCGGTTAATTTTGGAGCAAGCGAGTACGAGCTTGTCTTGCGATATGCGGATGGTAATGAAACCATCCTGCATAGAGACTTCTTGCCAAACTCCCCCCAAAGTAAAAAGAAGATCCGGTTTGAATGTGACGTGGCTCTGTGCAGGGCAGGGTGTTGCAGAGCTGTTTCAGAGTAGGAGTGGCGGCCCTGGCAGATTATCTTTGCTGCCTGGGCCGCATAATAGAAGGGCGTTTTCAACTGTCCTTGATTGATTCCATTTTGCTTCTATTTCTGAAGACCCTACTTCTTAACGTCCCATTTCTGAAGGTATGCGGTCTTTCCCAGAGTGGATCCCCGTTTAATTTCTTCACGAATACGGTTTTCTCTTTCAAGAACGTCGATGGCGCGGTTTGCCATCTCCATCGCATTTTTGCCCGGCACTACGACAACCCCGGATTCATCTCCGATGATCCAATCGCCGGGTTCAACTTTTCTCCCGCAAATTTCAATCGGGGCGTTGATTTCGCCAAAGCCCTTCGGCTCTCCTGCCGTCGGCGTGAAGTGGCGTGCAAATGCCGGAAATTTGAGTTTGCGAATATCGTCCAGGTCACGAATAGCACCATCGATGACCACAGCAACTACACCTTTGCTGATGCAGCTATGGGTTGCCAGTTCGCCCCAGACGGCGATCTCCCCCTGGCAGGCATCAATTACCAGGACGTCTCCCGGTTTTGCATGGTCTATTGCCTGTACCGGCGCACTCCAATCACCGTTATAAGTCCTGACGGTGACGGCCGGTCCGGCAAATCTCATCTCTCCAGGCGCTCCGACCCAGGCGGGCTTCAAACCGCGCAGTTCACCCGTTCGGTGCATGGCGTCGCTGACGTTTGCGGTGCTGACCTTCATGAAAGCTTCTACAAGGTGCTCGGCATCATATTTTACAAATTCTTTGCTGGCGATAGGCTTTCCCGACTTGAGGGACTGGATGATTTTACGAACCGATTCTTCAGGGCTCGCTGCTTTATAAAGAGAGCCACCAAGAATGATGATGTCGGCGCCCGCTTCCCAAGCCTGGACAGCAGTCTCGCTATTCAACCCACCGGCGGCGGATATCATGGCTTTTCCGGAGATTGCCGCGGCGATCTTTGTAACGAGCTCGACGGGCTTGATCCCCAGTACCTGCTGATCCAGCCCAACATGGATATTGATGATATCCACGCCCATTTCTTCCAGTTCGACAGCCCGTTTTGCCGGGTCTGTAACCGAAATCAAGTCCGCAGCGAGCTTTACGCCATATTTCTTCGCCGCCAGCACAGCTTCGCTGATGCACGAATCCGGAGCACATCCCAAGATGAAAATGATATTAGCACCCGCCTTCGCCGCCATTTCCACCTCGGTGGAACCTGCATCCATGGTCTTCATGTCGGCAACTATCGTCAATTGCGGGAATTTGACGCGCATTTCACGGATGGCGTTCATTCCCTCAGATTTTATCAGCGGGGTGCCAAGCTCAACCCATGCCCTGGAGTTATCGTCGGTTTCTTGAAGGATTCCTTTGACTGCTTCTTCGGCTATCCTGATTGCACGCGGCAAATCAAGCAGATCCAATGCAATTTGTATAGGCGGTAAGTTCGGCTTTACTTTTTGTTTCTTTACCATCTGTAACCTCCGTCTCGGTCGTTGTTCGATCCAAGCGACTCGTTGAATTGTTAATCCTGCTAGTGAGACTCACCGCAATGTCGATGGCCCCTTTGGCGGCGAACGTTACGAAAATCGAACGTCAGGCTGGAATCATCGAAAGCAGCTCTTTTGATAACAGATTGAAGAATCGTTGTCTTTATGTCTTTGACTTAGAATAGATAGTTTAGGCTGCAATGGTATTATTGACACAGATAAAGATCGAAGGCAAGGGCGGAGCGGGAAATACGAGCCCTGAAAAGACCGATAAGTATAGCCCCGCGGCTCTGCTGAAGGCCTCTTTGGGGGAACTGGTCCCGATTGAGAACAAAAAGGCTGAATTTCTGAAAAGATCGCTATCAGCCCAAGAATGTCTTGGGCGCGACTTTTACCCCCTTTTCATTTCTCCTCAAAGAGCAACTATTATCTTGCGGCAGTTCTGGTTCGAATTTCTGCGTCCCCATGCATTAATGATAAATGATTGCGCTCACCGCGATCACATACCACTTTAACCCATAGTCTCTGTTCGAGCCATAGTAATCAGAGCAAGGTAAATACAATAATATTGATTTACCGCATATGATTATGCTAGGGATGCCTGCAACAATAGAGGCGGGGGTCTAGAATTACTTTCGGCTATTCATGTTCTTTGGGAGAAGGAGGGTCACATGCGAAGAGTTCTCTGCTTTTTAATGGTGATAATTATAAGCATCTTTGTTGCAAATTCGGTCAACGCCCAAAAATACGATCTCGGGGGCGATGTTGCGGTGAAGGTTGAGTACATGCATTTCACCGACAAAATTTTGAGAACTCTCGATGCCGAGGACGGGATTTTCGTTGGTATGGAGTTTTACAAGGAGCTGTTTTGCCCAAATTTATTTCTTGGAGTTGAAGCAGGGTGGGGTGGTACATCCGGTTCTCTGCTGGATCCTGAAGATACCCTGTTTAAAAACGACACCAGCGTTGATTACGTTCCAATTGAATTCAATGTAAAATATGTTGTACCAATTACTCCGGATTTCAGCTTTCAGCTGGGTACCGGCATTTCCTATAGCTGGATGAATATCGAGCTTAAAGCATCTGAACCGGGTGGAGCTCTAAAAGTATCCGACAGCAACTGGCTCTTCGGAGGACAGTTTTTTGGTGGGTTTACCTATAAGTACCAAAACTGGTTTGCTGGGGTTGGTGCAAAATATCAAATCACTCAGGAAGAGACATTCAGATTTGTAGCCATAGACCCCAGGCTGGATTTTGACATCGATGGCTCGTTCAAGGCTTCCGCGGAGAACGTCAGGGCCGGGGGACAAATAGGCTATAGGTTTTAAGCAATAGACTACCTATGTACTCGTGTAAAAGGGCAGGGCGTGAAGCGCCGCTGCCCTTTTTGCGCTTGGTTGCCAATCAATAGCTTCCGAAGCCCAATTTGGAGTTGTAGGCGCGATCCTCGGCTTTCCACTTTTGCAGGTAGTAATCCTCGCTCTTATCCGACAGTGGCCATTGAAATGAGAGGTATCCGCCGCACACACACCTCCTTGTGATTTCTACCGGCCTGGCCTGATCGTCATTTACCGGCATTGCAAATCCATACCTATTGTTTGAAAGCGTTAAAATTGCCGTCACAACTGCCAATACCAGAAGCCATTTTCTGATTCGAAGCATTGTTGGCACCTCCTTTCGCTTTTAGTCTCTCCAAGATCAAGGTAATCATCGAGATCGAGCAGAAGGCAAGTGCCTCAAGAGGCGATCATTTATCTAAGTTTTTGCAGCTCCGCTGCCAGGCTTTCAATCGGCGGCATCTTGTTTATGTCATGGACATCTATGTAGCGGATGAACCCATTCTTATCGATGATGAACAGGGCGCGTTCACTGGTGCCGCTGGAGCGGAGCACACCGTAAAGGGCTGCCACTTTTCCGTGGGGGTAAAAATCGGAGAGCACTGGAAACCAGGGTTTACCCATCTGGTTTGTCCATGCAAATAGGGTGGGAATATTGTCGACAGTGATCCCCAGCAGCGTGGCATCATTCTGGTCGAAGAGACTCTTCGAAATGATGTAGTCGGGCCACTGTTCCGAGCAGATGGGCGTCCATGCGGCGGGGACGAAGGAAATGACGACGTTGTTCTTGCCAAGGTACTGGCTCAGGGTGACCTTTTCTCCAGAAATTCCAGGCAAAGTGAAATCGGGGGCTTTGTCACCTGTCTTCAGCGTGAGCACGCTGTCTACAGGTTTAAGATTTCCCGGTTGGTATATATCTTGTTTAGGGACCCCGGGGCCAGTCTGTGCAAGGCCTGGAGCAATTGAGGCGACGAGCAGGGCAAATGCGAGCAGAATTTTTACCTTCATCTTAATCCTCCTGTTCTTCAGGCCTGATGACCTGCGCACAGTAATTAAGGCAGGAATGCATTCCCGGGTCATTGGTAAATTATTCGATCTAGTAGTCACGCGTTAAGGTCAGGGCAAGGGGTCTTTTCCGGGTGATGTGACCAGAGCGCCCCTACATACCGTGGCTCGAAGATCATCTTCTTGGCAATTTTTGTATCGCTATTGCTGTTGATCGGTTGTGCCGGCGGTACCGAAACAGGTGTTCGGGTGAGCAGGGAGGAATTTTCGAAGAAAGCGGCTTCTGGAGATGAATGCAGCCGTCAAAAGACTCGAGCAGATACTCAGCAGAGAGGATTATAGGTTGGGCTGACAGCCTTACCCAAGGTGGCTCGCTGTATACATCCGCCCTCTTAGGGCATTTTGCGTCCCTTGCGTGACCTTTTTTGTCATCCGGTGAGACATGACAGAGGAATTTGCAAAGGGGTAATTGCTGGTTTTCCAGTCTATTTCCCGGCTGGAACTAGCATGTTTGGCGGGAACTCAGGGGCAGGGCCATCCGGTTCGGCCAATGAGCCCATCGCTTTTAATTCACCAAGTGTCATTCCGCGCTCGCCTGAAGTACGCGGTGGTACCACTTCGACCACGTCCAGATCCGCTAAACCGGATGAGAGTTCCGCCGCGCGAGCTTTGACTTCCCCAAGCGTAATCCCCCGCTCTCCGGGCTTTCTGGGCGGAATAACCTCTAAGGTGTTGAGGTCCACGCCTTCCATTGAGGCGGACTTTTTCAATGCATCAATTTCCGCGGGAGTGAGGGGAGTCTTTCCTGGAAAAGACATAGATTCGAGAGAGCCGGTGTCAACCTTTCCGGTTGCACCTGGCCCGGATGGTACAACTATGTCCGCGGCAGCTTCTTTTTCGGCCAGGCTGCTCGGGGGTGGCACGTCCGCAAACTTCATTTCCTGGCCGCGGGCATTCTTCTCGTCGGGTTTGGTTTGCTGAGTCGTAGGTTTGACGCTCGATGAAGCTGAGGGCTTCTTCTGGTCTTCCGAGGTACTCTCTTTAGATCCGCAGCCTGATAAAGTGCAGGAGAGGGCGCAAACCAGCACGCCCACTCCCGCTTTATTGATCAGACATCGAAAAAGCGACGAGTCTATTCTGAAGTGCATATTACTTTAACCCGGCACCGCAAAAGGGTGTTGATATTGCGCGCCCGCTATTGAACTGTCAGAGCCATAACTACTATAGTGCTATATTCAGCGCTGGATTGAACATAGACGGTTACTTTTCTGCTGTTGGCAGCCGCGAACATTGCAGTTGCAAGCATTTCCTTGGACTTGGTCGAAAGCGGCAAAAACCACCTGTTGGCAAAGCTGTTGGAAGAGTCAGTCAACATGATCCCGGTAAGTTCTCCCAATTGACCCACCGAGACAACATTGCAGGTAACCCAATCGGCTTTTGCATCCGTAACCGCGAAGCCGGCCAGTAATGTTGCGATTGCGAGTATCAGTACAGCCTTTTTCATTTTGATCTCCTCTCCATCGTGCAGCAGAAGCCTGCAGGTGAAATGACCGCCTTTGTCGCCAATGTCTTGATATCTTTTTACAACGACACCATTATTCCACAAACATCAAAGCTTGAATAGGGGAAAATATAAGGCCCATTGGGCATCCCGATTCTGCTAATATACTAATTTGCATTGACAAAACCTTGATTACCCGACGGTTGCCCTTCCGTTAATCCTTTAGTCATCTATTGGAAAAAAATTGATTAATGTCAACTCTGTTCATGCTCCGCTGAATTAATTGAGCACCTTTGAAATATTCCGCGGTTATGCGATCTTCGGACAACCGGCAGCTAGTTAAAGAACCTCTGACCGTCATTTCAGAGTTCCCATAATAAAGAGGGCCGAATGTGGATTTCAAGCCTCGGCGGAAATCCGGTTATTTGGCCGCTTCCATTTTCGCGTCCTGCTAGAGTTCCCAACCGGAGCACCCGGTCAAAAGTCGTAATAATCCGTATGTCGCCAATCGATCCTGCGCCGGATGCGAAAGACATGTTCAACGGATAGCCACATTGAGTAACTTGCCACATTGAAATTGTATGCAAAATGCGCGCCCGCGCGCATGCCGGCAATTCCGGCTATGGTGTTCAAAAAATTCTTTTTATTTGAGAAACCGTTCCGGATAAATCCAAAATCAAAAAAAGACTCCCATTGCCGCAACGCCATTGACTTTCCGGGTTTTGGCCTGCCTCCGAATTTGTGTGATTCTGTTTTCGGAGATCATAAATAAATCGGAATGGGGCGATTATAGCTTTAATGTTTCGTCGGACCTGCAGTCTGTACGCCTGGATTGGCCAGTGCAAATGGGTCAAATGACCCAATTCATACCATAAAGACCAAACCATAATTGGAGGTTTACACGACGGGACCATTGCGATGGTTGATCCCGGACTGTGTGTTATTGAATCATGTATTCTCTGGAGTTATGGCTGAAAGGATAAATCACCTGGATCTTGACGACCTACAGCTTAAACCAGCCTAATACCATGTTCTGTACCGGCTATAACACGGCCGATCAGGCCTGCATCGGAAATTCCGGCTGCTCGGAGTGCATCCACCAGAGATTCGCCCTGCTCGGCGGGAAGGGCAAAAAGCAACCCGCCGGAGGTTTGCGGGTCGAACAGGATCTCCAATTCATGAAGATCGAGGTCAAGCCCCACAACGAGTGAGTTTTGGACATGTTTACGGATTGCGGTGTTTCTGCCGGTGGTAACACCTTTTCGGTACATCTCCAGCGCATTTGGGTAGAAGGGTAGTGCGCTGAAGTCGAGGTCAATGCGCACGGCGCTGCCTCTGGACATTTCAAGGGCATGTCCAATAATTCCAAAGCCGGTAATATCCGTACACGCGTGTATCTCGTAATTCAGGGCCACATTGATTGAGGTGTTGTTAAGTGCGGCTATGCGGGGCAGGATCTGTTCCATTTCTCTCCATGGCAGTTTGCCTGCCCGATTTGCATTGAACAAAACGCCTGTGCCGATGGGCTTGGTCAGGATCAGGGCATCGCCGGGTTGGGCCCCGGAATTGGTTAAGACCTTTTTGGGATGAACCACGCCCGTTACGGCAAGGCCGTATTTTGGTTCTTCGTCATCGATTGAGTGGCCGCCGGCAAGGCTCGCCCCCGCTTCGATCACTTTTTCGTGCCCGCCCGCGAGTATGCCCTTAAGTATTTCCGTTCCAAGCTTTTTGGAAGGAAACATGACCACGTTGAGGGCGGTAACCGGTCTGCCTCCCATTGCGTATACATCGGAAAGTGAATTAGCGGCAGCGATTCGGCCGAACCAGAAAGGATCGTCAACCGGGGGCGTTATGAAGTCCACGGTGGATATAACGGCCAGTTCGTCAGAAACACGATAAACCGCTGCGTCGTCGCTGCTTTCGTAGCCAACGAGAAGATCTGGATCGGTTGGGGCCGGAAGGCCGGCAAGCGCATCCGACAGGACCGTCGGACCGATTTTGGCAGCTCACCCACAGGTCCTGGCGAGCCCCATGAGAGTTTTCCTCTTTCCGAAGTAAAACATCGATTCTCTAGCTCACTCTATGCAGTTGTAAGTTTTGCGCCTTGCGATCCAATTCCGGATGAGTAAAAGGACGCAATTTCTAAAGTATCCCGCAGGTTGATTTCTATCATAATAAGAAAGGTTCGGGGAATGATTATGACAGGATTTTCTCGTCGCTTTCCGAGTCGTAGAAGATATTTCCCGGTGTCCGTCCGCTCAGGTGTATGCGGAATGCATCTACCATCAGCGCTGCGATAATCTGGTTTGTCATTATAACCGATGGATCGGGATGGTAGCGGCATGATTCTCTCACCCGCTCAACCTGGTCCAGTCTCCTCTTCCCGGCTATTTCGTAGAGTCCGAGCAGTTGGGCTGGAGTCGGTCCGTGAGATAAAGGATTGAAGAAGACGGCTTGGCCGGCAGTTGGGCTCGTGCCGCCGCTGATAAGCACCTTTCCGGCATCCGCACACTTTTCACTAATCAGGATGCGGGTCTCGAAATTGTCAACGCAGTCGAATACTACATCAAAAGGCGAGATGTCGGTGTTGCGTTTGAAATAGCGGGAAATATACTCCGCAGCAGTCCCGAACCGTTTGTTGAGACGCGTGGCAAGTGTTTCAGCCTTCCCACGGCCGATGGCGTCGTGGAAAAGAACCTGCCGGTTAAGGTTTGCCACCTCGACCAGATCGGGGTCAATGAAAGTGATCCGCCTGATTCCCGACCAGGCAAGGCCAAGGGCGACAAAGTTCCCGAGGGACCCAGCACCGATTACCAGGACATTCGGGTCGAGGCTTACCCCATCAGGGGCATCTCTCAGATAAGAGATAAGCTGGCTGGAAACTCTCCAGCCCATCAGGATATTCTTTACTTCTTCAAGTGCTATCCCCGCTGCGAGCGTACTGAGAACGGGGTCGTCCGGATGCTTTCGCGGGAAATTGTCGGCGGAAACAACAGATTCCAGCTCTTCCCATTCTCTGCCGCGCATGTATGTAAAAGCCCTTATTCCCGTTATAGCGCTGTCCTGATAATTGAAGGCGCGCACCAGGGTTGAGCCTGCCCTGAAAGTTCGGTTGACCGCCAGTTTGTTCGCAAGACCGTATCGGCTGAGGTCGACCAGTAGTTCGCATCCTGAGAAAATATCGTCCAGTGCGGCATGGGTGTAATACCCGTCGAGAAAAGAGAGATTGAATTTCGGGTTGAGTCTTCGGGCATTCTCGATTAGATCCTCATCCAGGCGTGGGGCCAGCACAAAGAGGTCATTAATCCCGAGCGCGGATGCCGAAAGCACAAAGAGTGATGCAAGGAGATCATTATCGCCAAGGACACACACTCGGGCGCCGCTGAGGACCGCCTGATCCCAGCCCTTGATCCGAAGCTGCCTGTCGAGTCTTTCCTCAATCATTCCTCACCGTCTCCTTGACAACCCGGATGTTCTTTCTTTCCGGGTTTATCCTCTCCGATATCTCTGCTGCGAGGAGATCTTCGTCTCTTTTCGTAAATTCCCTGCCCGATTCCACCACCAGCAGATCGGCCTGCCTCCCATCCAGGCTGCTTGCCCCGGTAAGTATCGCCCGTGTCCTGTAATATATTTCCTGCGTGTGCCATCCTCCGTCACCAACAAGGAGCGCGTAACAAAAGGTTCCGAAAACACGCTCAAAAATTCTTGCCGTTGAAATTGGCCTGTCGGTTTCGATCCAGACGCTGCCACGCCCTGGAGTGCCATCATCCTGGTTTTCTTCGGATACGAGCAGAAGATCGTCTACCCGGACCTCTTTTCGCGCAATTGGTTTCTTCAGAAAGGTACCCACGAAATCCAGCACTGTGAGGTGATTGGCTTGATCGGTGCTGGAAAATGACCTGAAACTAATTTTCCCATGGGAGTGAATCCACCCGTTGATCAGCATGTCCACGGGCATGGAGTCCTGGAAACGGGAGATATTTTCCGGGCCTATTCCGGTGTATTGGTGGACATTTTGATCGTTTACCGGCAGCCCGATATCCGTTATGCACTCGGGGTAGTCTACGCCGCCCAGTGTGAAGCCGTACCACTCGAAGCTGTCTCCGTGAATCCTCCTGACCAGTTCATTTACCGCCAGGGCCCTCTGCCATGCATATTTCGTAATCATCACGTTTTGCGGCAGCTTCCCGATCAATGTTTCCACGGGTTCGGTCCTCTTAAGGGCTGAAAGGCTTCTAAATTTCATCCCAGCTTATCCTTCACATACTGCTCGTCAATCGTGAGTTCCCCGGTGAAGTTGCCTGGAAGCGAGAACATGTCCTCGATAAGCACCCGGTGTAATATCCCTATAAGACCTCGGGCTCCAGTGCCCTCCTCGTCGGCGTACTCTGCTATGCGGGTGAGTGCCTCATCGGTTACTTCTAGGTCGATTCCCCAGACCTTGAAGTCATTTTTGTATGCCTTCACCGGGCTATCCTCGCTCTGGAGCATGATATTTTTGAGATCCATGTTTGTAAGTTGATCGTACAGCACTCTTACGGGGAACCGGCCCATCAACTGACGCTCCATCCCATAGACCACCAGATCGTCAACCATCATGTAATCTTTCCAGTTTCCCTTAAGATTTTTTTGGGCCATGCATTTTTGCACGATGCCCTCAAGCTCCTCGAAGGTACCGCCGGCGATAAACAGGACGTGCTTGGTCGACAACAGGGTTCTTTCACCTTCCATGTTGATCGTGTTTTCGATACCTTCAACGAGCTTCAGCAGCCCTTTCTGGACGCCTCTTCCAGAAACGTCCTTGAATGCCGTAGCTTCCCGGGCGATTTTATCGATTTCGTCCAGGTAAACTATTCCCATCTGAGCGATATGGGTGTTACCCTCGGCGGAAACCACCAAGTCGACGAGAATATCGGTGGCGCTTTGCCCTACATAGCCAACCTCGCTAAACTTGGTTAGGTCCTCTTCAACAAAAGGCACCCCGACGAGTTCCGAGGCAGTGACACTAGAGTAGGTCTTGCCGCACCCGGTGGGGCCGATTATCAGGATGTTGGCCTTGGGGGTCCTGGTGTTTCGAAGGGCGGTATCGATATCGCCGCGGTATTCCTGCATTGTTTCTTTGAGGGCGTTACTGAGTCTTTTGTAGTGAAAGGAAATAGCCGTCGAGATTACCTTCTTTCCTTTATCCTGTCCTATAACGAACCGGTCCATGTGTGCCTTGAGTTCCACCGGCGTCTTGTTGAATTCAATAACGTGATTCAAGGCATCGGCGGAGTTTTCCTCCTTGAGCTGTGCCATTCTTTCAGCGATCCGCTGTCTGGTCTCCTGGGTTATTTTTCCGGCCATATGCCACCTTTGCTTCCATTTGTGTCTTCAACAAAGTCGATGAATTCCCGCAACGCTTTCATCCGGCTGTTCAGGGCATCTATTGCCGGTCCCTCCGGCGCAATCGTGCGATTGCCTTTTGCGGGACCCTCTTTTGTTTTACCCGAAAGACGCTTTTTCAAGCTTGCTTTTGTCGGCAGGTTTTCGGCGGGCTGGAGCTGCTCGAAAAAGGCTGAAATTGCCTTGAGCCTGCTTTTGGCCGACTCGGATAGTATCAGCGCCTCGAAATGCCTGCTTCGAAGCAGTTCCGCCTGAATCCACGGGTTGATCGCGTAAAGATATTTCGAGAGCAAGATTTCATCCGGTGATTTCGCGTATGCGAGGTATGGATTTTCAGCCGCTTTGGCTATTTGCCGTGCAATGCGATATTGCCCGGAATCGGATAGTGGGAAAGGGACTGCTTCAAGACGTTGCTTCTCCTTAATGGGTCCGCCGACAAAGCCAAGGCCCGTTGGTGCCTGGGGCACATTATCGAGCTTTTCCAAAAACTTTTCCGAAAGCCCATACCTGTTTGCTATGGCGCTTACAGCTAAGTAGCTGGTGATGCGCAGGGGGCGCTTTATCTTCCTTCGGGATTGATCCCGCCTTATTAGATTGATGAGTTCCATAACTAATAAAAATCGTTCTTAACTTCTATCTCGCCAGAGACGATCCTTGGATCGTCAAAGGGGATTCGGTATTCCTCGAATACTATGGAGTTCTTCTCGAACTGCATTGCATCGAGCCGGTTGTACCCATTACCGCGCCTGCTGTTGTAGCCATGAAAAAGAGCGCTTACTCCCTCTTCCAGTGCCTGGATTGCCGCCACAGCGCTGAACCTTTCCGCGGGTATGAAATCGCCTCGCACGCAGATCTTTTGCATCTTATCGTGCCCCTTCAGGAACGGGTGTTTATACCTGTCGATGACGTAAGGAACGACTGGTCCGTATGTAGAGACCGCCACCCGGCAGTCCGGGAACAAATAGAGTCGGCGATAGAAATCTTTTAAGGCATACGGGCCGGTGCGAACATAAACGTAGTATTCCGAAGACTTGCCGCTTCTGAAAATACCGCAGCCGCTTACCTCGAAGGTGCCGCTTTCTTTCACGAACAGAAGAATGGCAAGGTATCTTCTCTGGAGTCGTGAAAACTTTTCGCGGTTGTAGAGCAGGTCCGCGAGGCGACTCTTCTCCCTCTCTACAATCCTGGATTCAAGTGCCCTTAGAAACCATTGCCGGAACATCTGAGCTGGAACAAGGCCGCTCAGGGGTTCCTCCGATACCATCGGCCCCGCAAAATTCCGCAGCTCTTTTTTGATTGAGGCAGTGTCGCAAAGCCTCGCGGCTTCATCATGGAATCGGGCTGGAATACTCACCTTTCGCCAGATGAGATCCAGGATTTCCTCTCCCGTAATCCTCTTCCTGCGCAAACGGTTTTTCTTTCTGATAAAATGCGGCATTACCTGGAAGATGATGGCCAGCAATTCTTCATCCATTGAGATGGAACCAGGGCTAAGGGAGCGGATGAATTTCGAAAATACCCTGTTTCTAAGGTACTCGTAGGTTTCGGGATCGATTTTTTCATAGGTGTTAAGAAGCGAGGATATGCCAATAGATTTGATGAAATATTCCCCTTTTACTTCGATCAGGGCCTGATTCTCCAGGCTTTCGGGATGCTCTGGCGAATCGATGCCGGAGGCTCGGATTTCTTCCTCAATGGAAGGGTCAAACGTTAAAGGCAGATAAATTGATCCCGAACCGATAAAGATTTTGGCGTCGGATTGCAGTATCTGAAGCATTTCAGCAACCGAGATCCTTTCGTCCCGGAAGATTCGCTCCGCCTTCCTGGGGTTTCAAGGCTCGTACTGGAACATAAAGATACTTTTCGCCCTCTTCGGTCTCCTCGATAATCGCATGGTCAACCGCATTACCATGAAGGTCCTTGCCCCGAATCAACAGTTTACCGCCGGCCAGTTGTCTATGAATATCATCGAGTATTTGTTTTTCCTCAATGCTCCAGTTTTTCTTTCCCAATGTCCTGAATACAAGTTCCCGAAGTGACGATTCTTCATAGCTTCCGGGTTCATAAATATCGATAATGCCTTCTCCTGCTTGACCGGGCAAAATTTCGATAACCAGCGGAATCGGTTTTTCAACAACAACGACCGCCTTCAGTCCTTCCGCACCAAGAATACCCGCGGGTGCAGCATTGGCCATATTAAAGTCCCTCCATGAACGCAAGCGTTTAAGAGCGTTGATACGGATAAAGGCTAAAAGGATTCTTATAGGAATATGTACCTGATGAATATATTCACATTTGTTAGCACATCCGCAACCGCTCCGGTTTATCTATATTTAAGTGTAAGAATAGAGCGCAGAATTGCAAGGGATGGCTGATACCGGGGAACGGCTCTAGTCAAGCGATTTTATTAACAATTTAAAACCTACGGCTTTTCTGAAAAAGGCCGGCAAAACTCGGAGGCTTTCGGTACTGGAAGCATCTGTTATAGTTTCGATTCCGTTTTTGGGAAACAGAATCATTATGGCTGCGCACCGTGGTTGCGCGAAAATGAGTTGAAAAACAATCAGCCCGGTGTAGAGTTGGAATTTCACTCTTAATTACTAACTCTTCAGCAGGTTGGCGCATGAGACTTATAAGGTTGCTAAAATACGATCTCGCCAGGGATATCTCTGCCTGGGTAGGGGAAGGGATAATCACTGCCGAGCAAGCCGCTTCGATTTGCTCCCGCTACGGTGTAAATTACTATGACCAGTCCCGCCGATCCTACGGCTACAATATTCTGGTCGTGCTGGGCTGCCTCTTTATCGGCCTCTCCCTGATTACGTTGATTGGCGCAAACTGGGACCAGATACCACGCGCCGCACGCATGTCAGGGCTGATCGCCCTTACCCTTGGGGCAAATTGTCTCGGTCTGCATAACTACAGGATCGAGCGAACCTCGACAGCCGTAGCCTGGTTCTTCCTGGGCAGCCTTTTTTACGGCGCATCCATAATGCTCATCGCTCAGATCTACCACATTGATGAACATTATCCCGACGGAATATTTTGGTGGGCCATGGGCGTGCTGCCCATTGCACTCCTGCTCGAAAGCACTCTCAATATGATCCTGGCCCTTTGTTTGGGCTATATATGGTTCTTCGTTGAAGCATCGCTTGACTTCTATCCTTCCATGTTCCCGGTTTTCCTTGCTGCCGCATATTGGCATCTTGCCCGAAGCAAACAGAGCAATATTCTGTTCCTGCTGCTCATCTCGGGCCTGGCGGTCTGGGCCGAGTTCTCACTGGCCTGGTTCATGACTTCTGAGAAGGGATTTACGGCGGGTATCGAAAATGTTTCTCTGGCTATAGGTATATTCCTCGTTCTTCATGGGCTCTCCAGGTGGTTGGCCCAAAGGGAAGAGAGCGCCCTGGCCGACTACGGTGTGCTGCTCGGAGTTTGGGTGCTGCGGTTTGCCATAATCACCCTCTTCGCATTCAGCTTCAAGTATTCATGGGTGCTGATGATCAAGACGGGTTGGAAAATACCTGCCTTTTCAACAGCACTCTCCATTTTTCTCTCTTTGATCGCTCTGTGGCTGGTTTATAAGGCAAGGCAGTCACTTGTCTCTACTGTGGTGTTTGTCACGCTCTTCATGGCAAGTCTTCTGGCATTGGCGCTGGTACAAAACAGTGAATACGCTCAAGCATTCCAGTTTGCCGACAACATCGTGCTGGTGGCGGCCGGACTCTGGCTCACTACCCTTGGCATTCAGCGCGGCATTTCCCATTATTTCTACCTTGGCGTATTTACCATTCTGGCAACAGGCCTGCTTCGCTATATAGATTTTGTCGGGGATTATATCGGTACGGCGATTCTCTTCGGCATCCAGGCGGCCGTTCTTCTTGCGGCCGCAAAATACTGGAAATTTCATTCCGCCAGGGCGGAGGCCGCATCATGAAGCGGAAAATGATAACAACTGCCCTTGCGATAGCGATCTCACTACAAATCATTGTGCTTGCGGGCGAGTATCTGGGCGCGACATACCCGCTTTGGACCGGGGTGGAAATTAAACTCAAGGCGGTCCCGATCGATCCGCGCAGCCTTTTTCGCGGTAATTATGCGCGCCTGAATTACGAGATTTCTTCAATTGACGCCAAATCCCTGGAGGGGAAAAAGCCGCGTCCGGGTGATTTTATCTACATTAAACTCAAGCCGAGCCTGGAAGGGTTTTATGTCTTCGACGGTGCCGGTCTGGAGAAGCCGGAGAGCGGCACTTTTATCAGGGGAAGGGTAGAGAAAGTCGGTCAAAGCCAGAGAATACCGGTTCGATATGGAATTGAGGCCTATTTTGCCCCCAGGGAAACTGCTCTGGCCCTCGAACGGCAGTTGCGAAAGGGGGGTGTTGCCCAGGTGACGATCGCGGCCAACGGCAAGGCAGCCTTACAGAATGTAGTTGCCGGACCTGAATAAAACAAGCAGAGACTGGGAGGCTCTTACAAGCTGCCCATGGACTGCCAACTCAGCTTCAGCTGAAGGGATAGCCGGTGAGTTTGATTCCGGAGTTGTTGTTGGAAGATTAACTAAATGATGGTTCATCCGGCAAACGAGTACGTCCAACTTTTCGAGCGAATTAGATACCAATCTAACAACGTCATTCCAGCGAAAGCGCGTAGCCGTCAACTTAAAGGCAGAATCTGGTTGTAGCACGGTCTCCCGACCGTGTTACCGGGCCGACCGAAGGTCTCCACTTGGTTCGAAATAATTGGAGACCTTCGGTCGAGGGCATGACGCGGTCAGGAGACCACGTCATAACAAGCTATGGCTGAAGGGATAGCCGGTGAGTTTGATTCCGGGTTGTTGTTGGAGGATTATCTAAATGATTGTTTGAAAATAGAAAAGGCCGGAATTTCCGGCCTGGCAGATGGACTTCCCCGTGGGATTGACTAGTGTCCCGCCCCCCTGGATTTTTCAGAACTAGGCCTTTCTGACGTTGATCGCCTGCGGACCCTTCTGGCCCTTTTCGATTTCAAACGTTACTTCCTGACCCTCGCTAAGAGTTTTGAAGCCTTGGCCCTCGATGGCGCTGAAATGTACGAAAATATCCGGACCACCGTTAACTTCAATAAAGCCGTACCCCTTTTGCTCGTTAAACCACTTCACACGACCTTCCGCCATTACAGAGTTCCTTTCGAAAAAATGTTTTCCCCCGGTGGTGCGTTATTTGAGCTACTTTCGGAAACGTCCTGCATAGGCGAAAGACCGATTTCCTGACATCCCAAATACCGACCTCAAAATACAGACCGTGCCATTCTAGTGCCTGTCACACTCGAAATCAACAGGAATCATTGTCGGGGAACTCTGGTCTTCAACTCTCTTATTTTTCCTTCATTTTCCTGTCCAGCTTCTCAATTAGGGTACGGCGATTCTTATGTTTTGCTTCATAGTTCTTGATCTTGTGGATTTGCTGATTGGACAGGGAATTTAGCCTGGCTGAAATTTGAGAAATCGTCATGTGTTCGTAGTTTTCAATTGGAAGCTTTCGATCCGGGGACTTTCCTTCTCGCTGCTTCTCTTTTTCTTTTGTTTCTCCCATCTGCGAGCGTTGCTTGTTCACGATACGGGCCGCTACTTCCTTCTCTCTTCCCTCGTAGCGCCCCTCCTTTTTAAACTCCCGCTGAAGCTCTTTATATTCCTTTTCGCGCTTAGGACTTGCACCTCTTGGCATTTTCAAATCTCCTTATTTGTTTTGGTAGCAATAGCTACTATACAGCCAATATTAAGTAATAATTAGGTGCGCATATTTCAAGTTCAGTCCACTGCCGCAACGCCCCGATTCCGACAGCCAAATAAAAGAGGCGGACTATGAGCCCGCCTCTTTAATATCTTTTTTCTACAATGTTACTTTGGTTTCAATGAAGCATCTATCTGGCGATTTCCTTGATCCTGTTCTGCTGGTATGCGGAACGAAGCGAAATGTAAGGATCCAGGGCACTCTTCTTGAAATCTTCATACTCGCCGATCCGGAGCGATGCGTTGTTCATCAGCTTACCCGCTCTAACGGTAGGTGCGGCCCACAGTGGCGCGGGTATCCAGAAAGTCGGATCCATCCCGCTGTCAACAAGGTAGCCGCCGAAGTCCCTCATGTTGGAAGGTCCCAGAGCCGGCATGATGAGGTAGGGGCCGGGTCCCACTCCCCAAACCGCCAGAGTCTGTCCAAAATCCTCTTCGGGAGGCTTTGCAATCCCAAAGCCGTAATCGGCATAGTCAATCAGTCCGCCCAGTCCGAGAGTCGAATTGATGACGAAGCGGAGGGTTTCAATGCCGAGCCTTTCTCCCTTGCCCTGGAGGGCGCAATTTATGAAGCGGCCGGGAAAGACGACATTATAGAAGCCGTTGCGTACCGCGCTTCTAATTCCGGGAGGAAAATAGGCGGAGTATACGATCCCGACAGGTTTAATGGCATAGAAATAGAGCTTGTCATTAAGGTTGAACATTGCCCTGTTAAAACGCTCGTGGGGATCGAATACAACGACCGGGGTGCCTTCGTCAGTTGCAAAGCTTTCCGCAAGTTGAGCATGGGCTTGATTCCCCATGTACGGGGAAATTACGCCGGGAAGGCAAATGATGCCAAACGACATGAAAGATAGAATACAAAAAAGCAGACATTTTCCCGATCTCATCCAATCCTCCTCCATGCTGGGTGTTATCAATAGGAAACGGATCAATAATATTAGTATAGTGTACGGCAAACACAAGCCAAATGATGAAATTATTTTCAAAGTCCACGCAGAAAACCTCCCTTCTGTAGGCAAAAGTCATTCTTTTGCCGCATTATTGGAGCCTGCTCATTGCATAGTGTCCCGCGTGTAATATCTTTCTTAGGAAGTACTTAATCCTGGGTCGCAATCATTGTCATGCGCCCCCGACAGACCTGACGAGGATTGAGAATATCTGTTCTCACCTCGTCTTCAGCAAGGAAGGACAGTAGTATGGCTGACAACTCCGATAAAGGACAAAACCCGCTGGACAAAATGTTTAACCGGTTCAAGGGACCCGGCGGGGGACAAAGGCCCGATCCGTCTCAGCGCAAGGTGCATTTTTCAATCTGGTATTTCCTTGCCGCTTTTTTACTCATAATATGGTTTCAGGGCTTCGTTTCCGAACAGCAAACCAACCGGATTACTTATTCGGATTTCAAAAAGCTTGTTCATGACGGCAAGGTGGAATCAGTAACCATTTCTCAGGACAAAATCCTGGGATCACTTAAAGACCAGAAAGAGCCAGACAAATACTTCTCGGCCCTGCGAGTTGAGGATGCCGATCTGGTAAAAGAACTCGAAGCACAGGGCATTCAATTCAGCGGGGCAGCCGATACCAGGTGGCTGACAACATTGATATCCTGGATGATCCCCCTGGCAGTATTCTTTTTCTTCTGGAGTTTTCTGATGAGGCGTATGGGCGGCGGTCCCCAGGGAGTACTTTCGGTTGGCAAGGCAAAGGTGAAGATCTATGCCGATAAGGACATAGGTGTAACTTTCAAGGACGTGGCGGGGATTGACGAGGCCAAGGCTGAACTGGAGGAGATTGTGCAATTCTTGAAAGACCCGGGTAAGTTCCAGCGTCTTGGCGGCAAGATTCCTAAGGGTGTTCTGCTCGTTGGAGCGCCCGGCACGGGTAAGACATTGCTTGCAAGGGCCGTTGCCGGGGAAGCCGGGGTTCCATTTTTCAGCATGAGCGGATCGGAATTTGTTGAGATGTTCGTGGGGGTCGGCGCCGCCCGAGTGAGAGACCTGTTCGGACAGGCCAAGGAAAACGCCCCGTGTATAATTTTTGTGGACGAACTGGACGCGCTTGGAAAAGCACGCGGCCTCAATCCCATCGGTGGCCACGACGAGCGGGAGCAAACGCTCAACCAGCTCCTGGTTGAAATGGACGGTTTCGATCCACGGGCCGGCGTTATCATCATGGCGGCCACAAACCGGCCCGAAATTCTTGACCCGGCTCTTCTGCGCCCGGGTCGTTTCGACAGGCACGTTGCAATCGATAAGCCCGACATCCGCGGCAGGGTTGCCATTTTGCAGGTACACGCGAAAGACGTAAAGCTCGGACCCGATGTGGACCTCAAAAAGATCGCGGCCATGACGCCCGGGTTCGTAGGCGCCGATTTGGCTAACCTCATAAATGAAGCGGCACTGATTGCAGCCAGGCGCGACCGCGAGGAAGTCACCATGTCGGATTTCCAGGAAGCGGCGGACCGTATCATCGGCGGACTCGAAAAGAGAAACCGGGCCATGAATCCCAAGGAGAAGGAAATTGTCGCTTACCACGAATCAGGCCACGCCCTGGTTGCAATGGTTCTCCCGAATACCGATCCGGTAAGCAAAATCTCGATAATTCCGAGGGGAATCGCAGCACTTGGCTACACACAGCAGCTTCCCACCGAGGACAGGTACCTGATGACTCGCGACGAGCTTCTTGATCGCTTGCAGGTGCTGCTCGGAGGACGGGTATCCGAGGAGATCATCTTCGGCGACATCTCGACAGGCGCTCAAAACGACCTCATGCGCGCAACCGACATCGCCCGCAGGATGGTCATGGAATATGGCATGAGTGAGCGGCTTGGCCCGATGACTTACACCCAGGACTCCCGCTCGGCTCATCTGGACCTCGGATTCGGATCTCGGGAGCGGGAATTCAGTGAAAAAACGGCTCAGGGAATAGATGAGGAAATTGCCGGTATTATCGATGCAACGCACCAGAAGGTGATCAGGATATTGACCGAAGAGCGATCAATGCTTGAGAAACTGGCAAGAATTCTCCTGGAAAAAGAATCGATTGACGGCGAAGAACTAAAAAATTTCGCTGATGAAGTAAGGGAGAAAGTTGCGGGAAAAACCAGGCCGGCGGCTGCGTAATACGAGTCAGGCTTTTTGAAGGCGGGAAAAAAGTAAGGTGGGCACTGTATCATCATCGTGCCCACCTTTATTTTTGCGTTATTTGCACTTTGTCTCTGATTTCCCGACTGCCCTGTCGTATTCTTCCTTCAGTGAGGCTATCAATTCCTTTACAGGCATTATCCTGTCAACCCTGTAGGCATTTTTGCCGGCGAAGGCGAAGCCGCTCTTGAGGTTGCCTTTCTTGGCATTGGCAAGGGCAAGGGCTATACAGTAGGGACTGTCCGTGCAATTGCACGAAGTAATACAGTGGTATGGGCATTTGAATGGCTTTTTCTGCCCATCCTCTACCCTCGTGATAAACTCATTTTTTATCGCTCTGCCAGGCATGCCGACCGGACTCTTTATAATCACCAGGTCCTCCGGCTTGGCATTTACGTAGCACTGCTTGAAGCGATCATCAGCGTCGCATTCATCGGTTGCAACAAAGCGCGTGCCCATCTGCACACCGGCGGCACCAAGTTCGAGATACTTAAGGATGTCTTCCCCGGTGAAAATGCCTCCGGCGGCAATAACCGGGATCTCGACTCCATGTTCTTTCTCGAAATCGCCAACGGCCTGAACGACTTCCGGAATTATTTTTTCCAGGGAGTATTCGGGATCGTCGATCTGTTCGGAACTGAACCCCAGATGTCCGCCGGCCATCGGTCCTTCTACCACGAATGCGTCGGGCAGACGGTTGTAGCGCGACCACCATCGTCTACAGATCACCCTGGCTGCTTTGGCTGAGGAGATTATGGGGACCAGTTTGGTCTTGACCCCATCCGAGAGGTATTTGGGCAGGTCCAATGGCAGCCCGGCACCCGATAATATCAGGTCTATTCCTTCGGCAATCGAAGTCTCGACCATGTCGGCGAAGTTAGTCAGGGCAACCATAATGTTCACGCCGACTATGCCTTTAGTGGCTTCTTTGGCCTTCCTGATTTCATTGCGCAGAGTGCTTATGCTTGCTTCGAGGTAGCCTTCGTCGGGTTCCGTACCAAGAGTACCAATCCCTGCGGTTGCTATGATGCCGATCCCCCCTTCACCCGCTACGGATGATGCAAGTCGGGAAAGAGAGACCCCTATGCCCATTCCGCCCTGGATAATGGGGATATCGGCGACGATATCTCCGATTTTAAGCTTTGGAAATGTCAATCGAATCTGCTCCAGTGTGATGGTCAGAATACATTAGTCGCGGAATAATGGCAGAAATATGATTTCATGGCAAGCTCAATGAGGTATGATTCGGGAGTCTCAGCCGCTTTTTATGGAAACAGACATCCTTTGATACGAAACAGCCGCCGCCGGTAATCTTTAACAGGAAATATCAATGTGCCAGTTTTGTCACCAGCACGGAGAAGGTAAGAAGTGGTATCTGGAAGCCAAAAATTACTCCGTCGAGCTTTTACACGACTTGGGCCGGGTTGGCTTTATAAATGACTTCGTTAAAACCAGGGGAGGCGTATCGAATGTGCGGGATAAACTCCGCAAGGCGGCAAGCGCGCCGGCCTGGTTGCGTCGACTGATATTCTTTTTCGAGGAAAGAAAATATCGCAGGGACCACTTCGGCCAGGTGGTGCCGCTGGAGGACGTTGAAAAAGTTCTTAACCTCGCTGACAGCATAGTACGCGTACCATGCGTATGCCGCAAAACGACGACTCGTAAAACGACAAACGAGTTCTGCTTCGGCCTGGGAATTAATCCCTCAAATGTCCCTGGAATCGAGGAATCTTTCGTCAAAAACTTTAAACCTGGCCCGAATTTAAAGCTGTTCGACAAGATCACCCCCGCGGAGGCCCTCGATCTACACCGATCGCTGGAGAAGAAAGGCTTGGTCCACACCATCTGGACTTTCAAAACTCCTTTTATCGGAGGAATTTGCAACTGCGATCGCTCGGATTGCCTGGCGATGGTAAGCAACCGCTACGATTTTCGTGTCTTTTTCAGGGCCGAATACGTTGCGGAAACAGATACCAGGAACTGCTCGGGGTGCCGCAAATGCATCTCCTACTGCCAGTTCGGGGCTATATTTCACTCAGTGGTCAAGAAAAAGGCCTTCATCGACCCGCTTCGCTGCTACGGCTGTGGCATATGCAGAAACGCATGCGAATTCGATGCGATACGCCTCGCTCCGCGAAGCGAAAACCAGCTTAGCCGAAATCTCTGGTAAGATAATTCACCGCAGAGATCGCAGAGAACGCGGAGAAAGGATTGAGGATAAATTGGGTTGTTGCTCGATTTTGCGAATTCCATTGCGGTAATCTACAAATTTATACTCTCTTTCAACCTAACCCTAAATATCACACCTTCCCTAAGTTTTTTCTCCGCGCTCTCTGCGTCCTCTGCGGTGAAATGATTTTGTAGTTCAGGAAAAATTTGCTAATCTGCCTTCAAATGTGAGTTATGCCAGGCCGCAGGCCATCCCGGCTCACGAATTCGGGACGGCCTTTTATTTGTTGGGGGTGGCTAATGCGGCTGGTGATGATCGATAACTACGATTCGTTCACGTATAACCTGGTACAGCTTTTCCTCGAATTCGACCTCCAAATTCTTGTCTTCAGAAATGATGAAATTACCCTCGACCGGCTTGCACGCCTGGATCCCGACTGGATCTGCATCTCTCCTGGCCCAAAAGACCCGGCCCATGCCGGAATCAGCAAATCGGTCATCGAACGGTTCGGACCTAAAGTGCCTCTGCTCGGCGTCTGTCTCGGGATGCAGGCAATAAATGAGGTATTCGGCGGAACGACCGTTCAAGCGCCTCTGCCCGTTCACGGAAAGACATGCCTGGTGGAGCACCGGGGAGAGAGCATTTTTGGAGGCCTGCCTTCGCCTTTCAGGGTTGCCAGGTATCATTCACTGCGAATAGAACTCGGGGCAGACGGTCTGGTGCCTCTTGCATCGGCGTCAGACGGTGTTTTCATGGGAATCAGGCACAAAAAATTCCCAATCTTTGGCGTCCAGTTCCACCCGGAATCGTTTTTGAGTGAGTACGGGCTTGAACTGGCGCACAATTTCCTGAGTTCGAACCCCCAATGGGGGGCGTCTCCACAATCGGAAGATCCGGCGCTTCGCTTTCCAAGGGTTAATCGTTCAGGCAGCTGTTCATCCCTGCTGATATAAAGCCGGCTCGGCGTGTAACCGGTTCTAGGGCCTGACGTCCCCCATTAAAGCATCATGGTATAGGACAACTGGAATGTGAGGAGGGTAATGGGATTTTCCCTGCCGGAGTTGATGACCATCGAAATAGAGTCCCTGGAGCGGACCGCGGATTTTGATGAGCAGGATTTTAAAGCGTGGGCCAGGGAGTTCGCCGCGAATTCTCCCTCGGCTGTCCTGCTGAGTGGGGGAGAACTTCGTCCGGAAGGAGAAAACCGCTACTCGATTGCCGCCTGCGAACCGCTTGCAGTAATGACAATCAAGGGGGACCGGTGCCGGATTGAAGCTTTAGGGCTGGTTTTCCATATTCAGGAAAACCCACTCGATGTGCTGGATCGTTTGAGTGAAATCTTCCGTCCCGCTTTCGGACTCGAAACCCCGCCCTTTTGCGGAGGAGCGCTCGGATATTTCGCATACGACCTTAAGAACACGATCGAGCGCCTGCCGCAATCCGCGGCTGACGACCTGAACCTTCCGGATATGTTCCTTTTCTGGCCGCGGCGCATCATGATTCACGACAGGAAGGAGAAGCACCTTTCAAGGCTCGTGCTGAAAATAAAGGACGAGCGCTGCGCGCCTCCGGATTCAATGGCACGAACTCGCCGCACATTCTTGAATGATCGTCGGCCTCGGGAGCGTGCACGGGAGAGCACCCTTCACACAGGTCCTCCCGCAAGCAACTTCACCCACCAGGAATATCTAGCATCCGTTGGAAAGGTACGGGACTATATTCGCCGGGGAGACGTATACCAGGTGAACCTGTCACAGCGTTTTCATTTTGCGCTCGAAAGCGATCCATATCGTTTCTGGCTTACTCTTTTCGATGCTAATCCCGCCCCTTTTTATGCTTATGTAAATGCAGGAAGCCACCAGGTGCTTTCCACGTCCATGGAGCGCTTCCTTTTACGCCGGAATGGATCAATCGAGACCCGCCCCATAAAAGGGACGAGAAAGCGCGGGAAAACTCCGGAGGAAGATGCCGCTCTGGCGGCCGATTTACTGGATAGCCGCAAGGACGACGCCGAACTCTCAATGATCGTGGACCTGCTGCGAAACGATCTCGGGAGGATATGCCTTCCGAGGACCATACGGGTCTCCAAACACAGAAGGCTGGAGACTTATCAGAACGTGCACCACCTCATATCCATAGTGACCGGCGATCTGGAACCCGGCATAACGCCGGGCCGCATTCTGCGCGCAACCTTTCCGGGCGGCTCCATCACGGGATGCCCCAAGATCAGGTCAATGGAAATCATAGACGAGCTTGAGCCCAATGTTCGCCATGTATACACCGGGTCGATAGGCTACCTTGGCTGGCATGATAATCTCGATTTGAACGTGGCGATAAGAACGGCCATCGTAAAGGATAAAACCTGCTATTTCTCAGTGGGCGGGGGAATCGTGTATGACTCCGATGAAGAGGATGAATACCGGGAGACCCTGCATAAGGGGCGCACGCTGTTCGAACTGATTGGTGCCGGATTGAGTTCAGGGTAATGGGCTCGAAGTTTGAAAGAGCGGGTTTCACTCACACGCAGCTCCAGGACTGGCCGCCTGGCGGCGACGGGGGCGTGGGACCCGCTTCCCACGTTGTCACAAGCCACCCATTGAAATGCTGAAGGACTTGGTATGAGCGAACAATCACATCATGCTAAAACAGTGTGGATGAACGGGAAATTCCTGACCTCGGACAAGGCTTGCATCTCGATATTCGACCGTGGTTTTCTTTATGGTGATGGATTTTTCGAAACCATTCGCGCGGAAAATGGAAAACCGCTCTACCTGCGGGAACATATTGAGAGGCTTTATTATTCTCTTATCTGCTTTCGTATGGTGCTGAACAATAAGCCCTTGTGGGCGGATGTCATTTCAGAATTACTTCGCCGAAATGGTCTCGCCATTGAAGCCGCCTCAGTAAAGATCATTGTAACGCGTGGAGTGGACCCCGGTGCCGGTATGCCGCTTAGCTCATCGCCCACTGTCTGTATCTCAGCGAGTAAATATAATCCACCGACCTCGAAGGAATATGAAAAGGGCTGGAGGCTACACCTTTACAAGGAATCTTTTTCGCCCCCTATTGCCCACCATAAGTCCTTGAACTATCTCCACTATCTTGCAGCCCGCCAAGCCGCGCTCGATTGCGGCTGCGAGGAAGCGGTGCTCCTGGACCATCGCCGAAAAGTTGCCGAAACATCGGCCGGATCTCTTCTCGCCCGTACCGACCGCCGCTGGTGGACACCCAAAAGCGCCTGCCAACTCCCCGGAATAACGATCCGGACGGTATGTTCGATGCTTGGGGATACGGGAGCCGAGGTGGAGTCCCGTCCTGCGCGCCCAAAAGACTTACTCTCCGCGCAGACGGTCTGGGTACTTAATTCGCTTATCGGAGTAATGCCCGTTGCGCGGATCGGGGGCCAACCCCTCGAAGAGCCTGCCGGCGATGAAGCAGCGAGGATAAGAGCTTTGCTATTCTCGAAGGGGCTGGCCGGGGCTGCCGCTAAATAGGTTTATTCGCACGGAACGCAGATTGCCTGCTCATCAAGGCATTCCAGGCATTCACTCTGACGGCACGCGGAACATGCCGATGACATTCCACTTTCAATATCTTCCTGAGAACAAGTCGAGCAATCAAACATTTCACACTCCTGGCCTGGGTTGATAATAGTCCGTCTACCTCTTAATTAAGTTAATATTTCCGCTGGGTTTTTCAAAACCTGAAAAGAGGTGCGGAGTGTGCCGAAAGATGCAGAACCCCATGGAGGCGAGTCATTCACGCAACGCCTGACAACGTCCATTCAGCAACGTATAGTGTTGCATCTCAGAAATAATCTATGTAATGTGCTCCCAATAGGGTTGACGAGAAATCGCAAATCCAGGCTATGGATCGAACCCGGCCAATGTTACCCATGCGACCGAATCAGGCACGGCGACAGACTCATGCATACACACGACATGGGACGACCTGCCTGCTCGCTGCTTTGCTCGTCCACCAGGGGCTTGTGAGGGGCGGTGTGTAGATTCTCATATCCATCCGGAGTTCCTGAGCTTTTTGAAACACCTCTATCGAAAATACCCGCATAAAGACCTTCATGTGATTGTTGATAACTACAGCGCCCACGAGCATCAGAAGGTCATGGATTAGGCACTGAAGCGCAAGCGGCTCAAACTGCATTTCACACCGACTTACGCTTCCTGGCTAAATCAAATAGAGAATTGGTCCAGCATTTACACCCGCGATGTGGTTCGCGGAGTCTGGCAAGCAAGCAGGAACTGGTTAGTCAGACTATGCAGTACATAAAACGCTACAACGAGACCTGCCGCACCATTCAACTGGACCTATACGGGCAAACCGCTGGTAGCATAATATGGATTAACTTACGAGATGCTACACTAGCTGTTCTGGGGTGAGGGTTTTACAATGATGAAGCTTTCTTCTTGCGTGAAAGCTTTGCTTTTTGCTGCTTTTTGGTGAGCCATTCCATTGTTACGAGGCTTGTCAGACCCACCCTTGTAAAGAGGCTTTTTAATGGTGTATTTCATGCCCCTTCCAACCCTGAGGCTGTCCAGTCTGCTCCATAAACTTCTTCTTGGCAGATTTTGACCGCTTTATCTTTCTGAACTATCCCTTGCAACTTCTTTCGCTAGCGCTGAATAAATTGGGAATGTGGTCGTGAAGAGAAATATGGTTAAGGCCAGTAAAATGATGGCTTTCTTTTTCATAGTGGCTCTTTTTTTGCCACATTTGACCGGAGAGAAAGATGCCTTAGCCCTCTAGCTCTCCGAAATGTTTCTCACTAGGATACTTAAAGAGTGGCTTGAGACAATACTCCGGTTCCAACCCTGGCCCGACTTGGCGCAATTTTGTGGTTATGTTTGCGGTAGCACTCTTGATCTTGACATGGCAGGTTTCAACACCTTCTCCATTTGATCCGTAAAGAATGCCGTTAAATTGCACGACTTTCGGTCGAATTCGGATTTGAAAGACGATATGACCTGAGGAATCCTTAACTTCGAGTGAGTCTCTATTGTAGTTTCTATCCCATCCATTATTATATTTCCATTCATTGTCGATGATTTCCACAATGAGTTTACCAGATTTGTCTCTAATCTGGGCTGACACTTTATAACCATCGGGCGACCTACGTATCAGAAGGTTTGTGTCTTTCCACCACGACTGATACCTCAACATCCCAGCAAACATCAGGCTTGTAGTTTGTATAGTTTCATTACCTTCTTCTGTCAGATCTGTTCCAAACTCAATTGCAGGCATTATGTTATCTTTCGCAGAAAGCAATATATCCGCTTTCGCTACAAGAGTGCCAACATTCTGTGGTTCCGTTGTTCGAATATACCAGCTCCATAGAAAATTTCCGAGCACACCCAAGAAGAGCGTAAAAAAGGCTGCAATTAGACTCTTTACGAGCCTGGCACTGGGTCTGCTCTTATTTCTGGGCGGGTTCGTGCTTTTATTTTGTTTTTTAATTTGCGGATGCCGCTTCCGAGCGTTCTTCCCCATGGCTGATCCTTGTTCCTAAACTGGAATGATGCATCAACTCTACGCATAGCATCAAAAACACAACTTAGACCCGGATTTTTGCCCGAAAAACCTATGGTTCACTCCAACGAATGTGTGACATGATATTGGATGATAGGTGCTAATCGCAATATGAATTCTCTCGCGTGTTCAAATTTAACGGTTTTGATCAAAATTGATGAGAAGGGGGTTATGATGCGAGTCCGGGTTCGACTGTGGGTCGACCTGAGATCGTGGATTGTGGGTGGTTTTAAATGGGTTGATTTTGGGAAGGATTTTAACACGCGCAGTTTTTGTGGTAACTTGCTCCGCATGACACGATCTCGACATCACACAGGATTTGCTGCGTTATGGGCCGTAGCCGCCGAGCTTTCCCGGCAAGGTTATGACGTCACGATCACAATGGGAAATACGCCCAAAGTGGATATATTCGGCGCTGTTCCCGGCGGGCAGCATTTTTCGGTTCAAGTAAAAGGGATATCCAGCACAAACGGTTTCTATATTGATAAGCCCTTTTTTGACGGCGATCAGCCAAACCTGTACTTGGTCGTAGTCCTGGTGCCTCCTGCTGACTCAATAACTCCATTCCGATTTTTCGTACTTACCCATGCCGAAGCAGTTTATGAATTTTCAAAAATGCGAAAAGAACACAAGGACGGTACACCCTATAAGGAAGGTTGGGGACTAGACTGGGGGTCCATTACTCCGTACGAGGGGCAGTGGCAGAAGTTTCCG
The DNA here is from genome assembly GCA_002298165.1 of Desulfarculales bacterium UBA702. GTDB lineage: Bacteria > Desulfobacterota > Syntrophobacteria > Syntrophobacterales > Syntrophobacteraceae > SbD1. The sequence continues at coordinate 15,956 of DBMI01000076.1, read as the reverse complement.
GAAAGGAGTAATCGATGGTAAAGTGGAATAAAATGTATGATCTGACTTTAAAGGACGAGAATTTCCGAGTTTTTCTATCAGAGGATGATAAGGGGAACTTTCATACAGCATGTCTCTGGTATTACATTGAGGGAGAACGGTTGCTGAAAATCCCTGGGACAGCAGGAAGTTTGAATTTTGCTCTTGAAACCAGAGTAGATACCACAGCAGAGGCAGCATGGGGTGCTATCATAGACTGGATTAAAGCGAAATTTGGAGAAGATTATAAACTCGTCGAATCCAAATGAGTGGGCTTGTTGAAGGTTTTAACGGGTAGAGGAAAAGCATGGCAAGAAGACGGAAGATTGGATGCTTAGCACCCCATTGCAAAAAAGAACCTTGCGCTGGAGGGTTATGTGAGGAGCACTACGAAGAAAAAAAACGCGAAGACGCTCGCCACAACGATGCGGTTCATCTTTTGCACAGCTCTCATTTGGATGAACGCATCCTTGAAAATCCAGAACTCCGAGATGAGTTACAGCGGCTGCAGGAATGGTGGCGTAGCATTTGCTCCACTTTAAATTTCAGGTTGAATGATCCGATCCTTGGAGACGAGGCACAGTTTGCTGTGAGCTGGTGTATTGCCCTGGCCCAACAGATAGTTGATGCGGAAATCGCCTTCCGGAATGGTAAACCTTGGGATACATATTCGTTGCAGATTACGCGGGAATGGGTATGGAGCAATTTCCGCAACCTTGAGGCTGGATTTAGGAGTAATGGTCTGCCGCGGGAGAATTAGGTAGTGATCAAATGCCCGACTGGATGAACCAAGACACTTTGGAGATTCGTCAATTCATTTGCTTCCTGGCTGGCGGCGGTAGGAACCATCTCTGCTGTTTTTACGTCACTTTATTTAGCACGGACTGACAGAAGAGTACGCTTGGGTGTATCTGCGGGACTTCGGTTGCTGATTTCCAGAGGTGACGAATCCACTTTCCCGGAGTACCTGGTTTTTAGGGTAGTAAATATTGGCCGCCGTGACGCTCAAGTCACAGGCATAGAATGGTGAACGGGTATTTTCGGCAAACAGCATGCGAGCCAGACTATTATCAATGATGGTAGGTCTAGTCCATTTCTTGTCCGCCTGAAAGACGGCGAAGAAGCAAAGTACCTCATTCCTCTTGATGAGAGTACTGATTGGATTAACTCATTTACATCTAAGATGCTAGCTAGGCCACTCTCAGCTTGCTGTCCTTGTCCATTTTGTCAAACTCCAGGTATTTACGTCCACCGGTGCAAAATTTCAGTCAAGCATTGAAAAAGGGCTTGGAAAACGAATAGTGCAAGCAGAACAGGTAAAACGCCATCAAAACCAACCACGTTATCACCGGCCTCACCAATATGAGGCAGGGATGGTTGGAGGCTAAACTGGGGGTCCACTACTCCGTATTCATAACTACGCACCCGAGGCTTTGTCCAGGTCAGCTTCTAGACATATCTTTCGGAACATCGTAGTGAAGTCAAGTCTCTTAGATTTGATATACATATCTCGCCTGAGTTCCGCATCATCGGCTGTATCCAAGTTTTCATTCATCCATATTTTTATCGCACGCTTGTGAAACTGTTTGTATGTTTCTACTTCACTATTTAACAACGTCCGTGCTTTTGACAGAAAGTCGATAAATCGTTGATACTCATTGCTGGTATCCAATTTTCGATCCGCGATGTTGCAATCGGTAGCACCGCATAATGCCAAAATGCTTATGAAACACCTGTATGTCAAACTATCCTCACTATATAGCCTATCGAACAACGAGGCGTACGATGGGTTGGTAAATATATCCTTTGCACTCTGCAAACTCTCCTGTGATGCTCTCTGGAGTGCAAATAGAGATTCGAAGATTGCCTCATCATGTTTAGAATTTTCGTACAACTTGGCGATTAAGTCTTGAAGTAGCTCAGTATAATTTGAGGCAAATACATTGTTAGGGCTACGGCTGAATAGGCCAATATATAGTAACCTCGTCTCCTTGTATGTAACTTTATTGCTGTAAATCTCATCAATAAGTTGAAATGCGGATCTTTCGCCTTCGCTTACATGCACTCCCATATTCAATGCAGCTCTCTTAACCAACTGTGGACGTAAGTACCTGGCAAGCTCAAGATCTATCTCTGGAATGGCACTCTGATAATTAGCTGACTTGGTTATGTCCCAAGAGTCATTTGTCTGAACCACTTTCACCAAAACAGAACTTGTACTGTTAGAATATTCCACCAAACACATGGTGGTCTGACAGCCGTTCACAACGCTACCATTCTTGAGAATTAATTGACTATCAGATTTACCCCGCTGAACTTCTTCAGCTCCGAATACAATCCCGTTATTCCTTGAGAGCATCTTCTCAGGATTTTGTTTGATTGTCTTTATTATTTCATTGTTAGGTGTAGTCCTTCCGCTTTGCCCACTGCGAACGCCGAGGAAATCCCGCACATTTTCGAAAAACAACGAATCACCAAAGCATTGATGCATAGAGATGAGTTCGGTGTTAGACATTATGCCGATGTAGACGTTGTCCTTATGAATGAATGGCGTTTCGAAGTTCAGAGTTATTTCTGTGGGGATTTGCCCAAGCTTATTATATGCTACTCTTAATAGCGGCAGGATAGTGTTCCCATCAACTAGGTGGATTCTATTTCCACGCTTACAATCCTTGTAAAATACATTGGATGCGTATGCTTTCTTTTCGTATTGTTGAAGAATTCCTGTAAGTGATGAGAGCGTAATTATTAAAAAGTGGTGCAATGTATTGTCGGGATCAAAGGCATTTAATTGTCTGGCGTTTGTAGTTGTATACGCCTGAAACTTGCTCATTATTGAATCGACATCGTCTGCTCTGTCGATAAATAGCTTGGATTGGATGTATAAACAAAATTTACCTTCCCTCGCTTCGGCAACTAAATCGACGCCACCGTCATTCGATATTTTACCGCTCAATTCGGGAGGGCAATACTCCGGTCCGAGTTCAGTTTGCCCGATGAGTTTTTGAGCAAAATTGGCAAACCGTTTTCCTTTCTCAGTGGTGGAATGATCTTGGAGTTGAGCCCGAAAATGTTGCTGTAGTGCCTCTAATGTGGAGAGATACTCCGGAAAACCGGAACTAACTAAATTTCCATTCATTCAGCACCTGTACTTTTAAAAATGGGTTTAGTCAAGCTCGTTAATTTTTGCTCAGAAATAGGCTACGCCAGTATATCACAAATAAAGAGCCTGAGTGCGGAGTTTTTAGGAGAAAGTCTGGTGCGAAAATGACTGGCATCTAGACCGAAAACAGTATCAAAAAGTTGATCATATCGAGAAGGGTAAGTCGCCCGCTCAGCAAGGGCCTTGGTTGGCATTTGAGGTTGACCGGCGCTGCCACCAGCACTGGTACAATCTTGAAGCTACAACCTCAATCTCCTCAACCTCTGGCCTAGCTTCCAGCCCAGAGAGGTTAATTGTATACTCAAGAGGCAGAACAAGCGAGATACAGGCGAAGAAGCCGGTGATTTGATGGATTGTACTGGTATGGATGTAACTACTCTCTTATTCTTTCACCCAGCCCTTTGCGCGCATGCAGCTGTTGAAGACTTTCATGTCGCCTCCTCCTCCGTGGCCTTCGCCAAAAAAGGCCGGCGGACTCGCCAGCATTGCATCCCGTGAACACTCTTTCTGGTCCACAGCGAGTTGCTCCCTGGTCTTGCCCTCCCTGGACACCCATGTTGTGCTGAAGTCCGATTTGGAGGGAAGCTCGAACATAGAACATCCGGAAAGAACTAACGCAAAAAGGGCGCAGAAAACCATTTTCAAAGAAACTTTTCCCATGACGGATTCCATCTGAAAAATCCTTTGCTCACCCTCCGGGTACCCGTGCCCCGTCAAGGGTCCATGTGAGGAGCCAATGCCGCCGGCCCGTTGTGTCTCGGAAATGGGCCGGTATAAAATTGAATGTTTCTCCAAAAAAGAAGGGCTTAGCTTTTTGGCTAAACCCTTCATGTGAGTGCCGGAGGTCGGAATCGAACCGACACGTCCTTGCGGACACTGGATTTTGAGTCCAGCGCGTCTACCAGTTCCACCACTCCGGCATATTGGGTGATTCTAATCAGAGCTTTTTGCAGGTGTCAAGGGAAATGCGGACGGTGCGGAGACTGGAGAGGGCAGGGGCGGGACAAATCGGCAGCCACGGGAATAAATCAGGACAAATCACCTTGACAGATTCGCCCAGATTAGCTAGAAAAACAAGATTGCCCATCGGAAGCAACACGGCCGAGGGCAATGGAAACGCGGGGCTGTAGCTCAGTTGGGAGAGCGCTTGAATGGCATTCAAGAGGTCCGGGGTTCGACTCCCCGTAGCTCCATAGTTAAAATAAGGGGTTAGCATGACAGTGCTGACCCCTTTCTCTTTCCTGTGCATGTGCTGTGCACGGCAGGAGGTTGTAGGCACTTTCCCCGCCATTGGATCGGTTCACCGTTGGGCGTGTCACGCCGCATGCCTTCATCTCTACTAATTGCCCGGCCACTTGCGAAAATGGTTGCCTCTCCGCCGGTCGGATTGGAATATGCTCCTGCCGATAAAGCAGTAGAGGCGAGGCTGCACATACCGGCAGCAAGGGGCCGGTTGGATTGGTGGCTGTATCTTCGGGTGATGCAGGCTCGACAGCTTTGGGATTATTGAAGGCTGACCAGTCTCAGACCAGCAGGATGGCTTTTCTGAGGAGAGGTGGGGGTGTGGAATAGGTCGGGAGGGGTGGACCGCTTCCTCTACCTACCCTGCCGTAAGCACTAAAATTCTTACATCGAAAAGTTGGGTGAGAACCGCATTAAACAATCTGGTCCAATTCATCAAGAAAGAGATGGGAGTTGCAGTTGATTTAAAAAAACCCATTAACCATCTTCTTGTTTTGCTTCTCCAAACAGAGTAGCACGAATGATGTTTTTTAACTGTTCAGCCGCATCTTCGGGTTTATCCTTTTCCCAAAAGATGATCTGGTCTGAACCGACATCGAAGTGAGGCCTCTCCGACCCACCTATCTCTCGATTGTACATATAAATGACTGGTTTTCCCAAACCCCTTGCAAATCCAGCCTCCCAATATGCACCATTGTTGTGATGTGATAACTCAGCGACTACGAATCTCGACGACCTTATCTCAACCTCCAGTCTAGCATGGATATTTCCGGCCTTGGGATTGCTGGCGAGTGGGTTGGCAAGGTCATACCCAGTCATCTTTGCTGCTGGAACAAGGTACTCCCTGAAAAGATGTTTTTGAAAAAAATAGTCTTCTGTTTCTTCCTTTTTCGGGTCTATAAACTGCATGGCTATGAATGCTTTCCTGCTATCCTTAACTGAGCGCTTTATTTCTTCAAATCTTTCCCATCCTGAAAGGGTTAGAGATATTTGTTCCGGGATCGGTTGGTGACCGATGGTGGTCTCGCGTCCCCCTGAACCTTTCTGGTTAATCACTTTTAATAGGTTTTGTTGACCCAAAGATGTTATTAGAAAATTAAGGTCCTGTGCCTCATTGCCTATATATAGTCCGAGCGTTCCATATAGAGACCGTGAGTCCTTTATTTCGCTTACAGCCGGGACTTTAATTGTATCACCTGGGCTATACAGATTATCGCCTAGGTATATTATCAGATTGTTTGCAGTCTCGGCCGGACTTGGGAGATGGTTGTTGTGGAGCAGGTTTGATAGGTCAGAAGAGCGGAGTGTTCTTTCAATGTTACTCTTTCGTAACACATGACTTATGATGGATCGAGATGTATATGTACCCCGCTTTGCGACAAGGCGAAATAGCAAAGTCCGTGGATCATCAAATTGGTATCGCTCATTGGAATATGCTTTAATCGCCATATCATCCATGCCTAGTGCTCCAGAAAGTGCACCAAAGGCATTATGGGAAATATAATAAGTACCACATCTTAGGCATTCGACTCTATAAGCATGACCTGTTTGAGTGTCGTGAAAAGTGCTAAAATTACAATTGGACATGCATATTATACAAACATTGGAGGGAGTCGTACTCATTGTTATGCTCCTGATGAAGCTGAATACAATCATTAACTAAAGTGATGTGGTATTTCTCTACCTAGCTATTTCAAACAGATTGCCGTATAGAATACATGAGGACGCCTTCATTGTCTAAGTTTAACTTTTACGGCCTGCTCCATTTGATCGAGACCGCATTCGCGTTAGCTTTTATCGTTAAAGTTTGCCTATGATTTTAGAAACATTTCCATGGGGCCAGTGGGCGAGCTTGAACCGAGGCGAGGAATTCGAGTAGTATCCCGGATTATCTGATTGAACCTTGGCCCGGACAGCGGAAGTTTTTCCTGTTGTTTCATCTATTTTGAATTCATCGAACAGGCGCTTGGCGAAAAGTATAAGGAGGTGGAAAGATTCCCGACTTGATTCGAAGATATTGGCGTGAACGCATGTGCAAATAGGTAAAGACTGTAAATGAAATGATCGGCGCCTGTATTTCCATCGGTTCATGGGATATTTTTTTACTTATTCCTCTGGATAGAAAAGAGTGCTTTTCCTTGGTGAAAGTTAATGGGATTTCAGATTGGATTGTGGAAGAATTTTGGTGAATTTAGAATTCTCAACTTTGCAGAAGCCGGTCCATTGCTTTCGGGAGGGCTAAAGGAATTCCCTCTTTTGTATAAAAGCTCCCATTTATCTGGGTCCGGTGAATCAAGACCCTGCGAAAAGCATTGTAGAGCTTTCGATCGGGTGGGATCGGATCGGACCAGAAGTTGTCCAGGCCATTCGAGTTTACCAGCCCGGGAACTGCGTAGATAGCTTTGCCGAGCGTAATGGTTGGTCTCCCCTGGTGCAGTGAGAACATGCCTGCCGTTGAGTTTACCAAAATAACTCCTGCTGCCGCACGGATGTAAACCGGCAAATCACCGCCCTCAGTAAAGAATACCCTGCCGCCAATGCCCAATTCTTTGGCCAGTTCGAGGGTGAAATGCTCCAGGTCTCCGATTCCGGGGTCAAGCGGATGATTTTTAACCAGAAGTACAGATTCTTCCGCCACGCCATTTGCAAACGATATGATGACCTCGTTAATTGCTTTTTTCATGCTTCCGAAAGGCGAGTGATGGTGAATCTGTGAGTCACTCCCGAGTTGCAGGCAGAACAGGAAAAAACGTTTTCCGGAGCCGAGGAACTCTTTCTGGAATTCCATGTCCCCCCTTGCCCTCCATCGCTTCTTTCTGGCCAGCTTCACAGCCCAGCAACGTGTTTCTTCCCATTCCGAATAGGGCCGGTGGCTTCTGAAATTTGGAAAAAAGGGATTGGCGGCAAACTTGGCAAGGTAATACGTGATGACGTGGTAGACCATCCCACGCATCGTATCGCCCGCAGTCCTGAATGAGCTATCTTCATGAAGACCGTCAGCCTCTTCCAAAATCCAGGAGGGGTCCTTTGGGAAATTCGACTTCCCGTTTACTCCGTTGGCTTCGAGCGTTATCCAATCGGGCCGTATGTAGCCTTCTTCGAAAACGTGACAGCGCATTCCCGCGTTCCGGGCAGTCTGGATTCCGGATTCAAGCAGCGGCCTGCAATCGCCAAAGCTTACCAGGTCTGTAGGCGTATTTTTTCGGATGAATTCAGCCAGAAAATCCGGCCATTCATCCGCTTTTTCCTTGAAAGATAAGGTTTCCGGCCCGGACCAGTCGAACAGGTCGCCGCCGTTGAAATTGATTCGCCTGACGTTGTATCCCGCGCCTCTGAGGCAGTGGCCCAAAAGGCGGAAAAACGGACCATGCGGGCCCTGGAGGAATAAGAAGGATTTCTTCATTGCCGGTAAAACCTCGGTTGCAGATAAAAGATAAAGACCTGAATAACGATTTTCCTTCTTTCCTTCTCACGCCCAGCCCTTTGCCAATACAGCGAAGACCGGCGGAATGAAAAATCCCGCATCTAAACGGTGCCAGCGCCACAACGAGTCTCAAGCGTACTCGATCTTTTGAACAAACACTCCCAACGCCCGTTTATCTTTGGACGCAGGGTCGTCGTTTGCGGGGACCCTGGTCTCGCAGCGGAAGGAAATCCCGACCGATTTTGAATCCGCTCTGATACGAATAGAACTTTGCTCGCCGGCCTCGATGCTTGCAACATGCTCCCGGCCGCCGTATTCAATCAGTATCCTTTGTTCGACATTATGGTGGTTTACGGCGTGAATAATCAGCTCGGAGAAAGAATCAGTCCTGTCCAGCGCCATTGTGGAATGTCCGGTTGTCCATCTTCCGCCGGGCTCCGGGGCATGCCAGGTTTCGGCGTCGAGGCCGGGCATCCAGTGAGCGCCCATTTCGATTATGTTCTTGCGCAAGGAGAAAAGAAGCGTGGTCCCAAAAGTCGAGACATCGCAACGGTGCTTTTCGGCTGTAAATCCATGGTTCGTAAAAAGATTGGTGATAAAGTTCTCGCGGAACCCGAGTTCCAACCAGCCTTTGTCCCTGATGGCCACAATCGTGAACGCCTCGAGCCGCAATCCCCAGGGATACGGCAGGTATGGCGGATACAGGTTATCCGGTCCCTTTATCGGCTCGCCGGCCAGCAGCACCTTGCCATTGGGCGTCAAAAAGTTCCTGATCTTTTTAATCAAGTCATTGAATTCAATGCAGTGATGGAAGCTCTCGTAGAAATAAATCAGGTCGTACTTGCGATTCCCCCTGGGGTTCATCCCGAAGACGCCCTCGAAGGGGTGCATGTTGACCCCGAAAAAGTCCGCCTGCATTTTCACATACCCGCAGCAGAGGGGACATATATCGACGGTATCGACGTTTACCCCTAGTCTTGCAAGGGTCAGGGCGGTCTGGCCGAACCCGGCCCCGTATTCCAGCGCCCAGGCGCCCGGCTTCAAACCCGAATGTTTCAATATCATTCCGTTGGCGATTACGTGGTCCGCCATTTCGGCCACGGCGTTTTCATCCCTGCGTATGAACCCGCCCGGAAAGCGCAACGGGTCGATTTCATGCGGGGGCGGCCGAAAGCCTTCATCCCGGTGCGGATCATATTCACTGTCCCTGCCGGCCAGTTCGCGCCACAACCTTCTTTGCTGGTTTTTATATGCATCGCCGATAGGATCGAGGCCAAAGTCGAACCAGCCGGGCAATGCCAGGTATGAATTCCTGAAATCATCCCATTCGCTGCCGGGCGCGTTTCCAACCCGTAGCGCGGTTTCGGTGATCACGTCGATGTCATCGACAGTGAAGCACTTCGAGGTCTTTATGCGTTCTATAATGTCGCCGCGGGACTGTGAACTCATTGGTTTATCCACCGGTCTGGAATGCAAGAGCTTCACTGAGTGCCCTTGGCGGGTGCTGGCGGGAGCGAAGAAATTTCGCCGCCTGCCCGGTGACCTGAAGATACCAGTCGTCGGGAAGGGAACAGCCGTCCTGATCCAGGGTCACCATCTCGACGCCCAGTGGCACTTTTTCCTTCTTTGTTTCGACCGGGAAAACGGCCGTTCCCTCGTCAACCTCATCGAACATAGCCGTATACAGCATGTCCACATCCGCCCCGAGCAGGCTGTATATCTGGCGCCAGAAGAATTCGCCGCATTGGCGCGGTATCCTGTTCAGGACGGCCGCGCCGTGGTTGCCAAGGCCCCTTTGCATGTTGGACCAGGAGAACCCGGGGAAGATCACCGGCATGTAGCCGATTTGAAGTTGTTTTGTTTCCTCCATGTCCGGCAGGACCCTGGTTCGCATAAAACTGTCAATTCCCGCCGCATCGGAGAACCGGCCCGCGGCCCAAGGACTTATCACATCGAAGCTGCGGTAAACCCGCGCCCAGGACGGGTCGCTTTTCGAGTCTCCGTCGAGTGTTCGCCAGTTTGTGGGCACACCCCCGATCAGCATTGCCGCTTCAAGACCGGTTGCTCCTGTTTTTAGTTCATTGAGCAGCCCCAAAACCTCATCGGCCGATCCAGGGCGGTCGGTGAATCCGAACCCCCACAGCTCGATCACCGCCTTGCCGCCGGCTTTAAGGTAGGCGGGGCTTGAGGTTAGTTTCAGTTCGCCCGCGAGGTGGCGCCAATCATCGCGGATATCGTTGATGACTGTTTGAGCACTTGCCCCCGAGACATCATAGGTGATGTAGAAAACCCTGCCGTTTGCCTCCGCGCCCGCTTTTGCATTCAAAATGACATGATCGCTCCGTTGCCTGTTGCGAGGGTTTGAAAGTGGCCCCACGAAACGCTGCACCGCCGCGCCGTCGATTCCATATTTTGCCATCATTGCGAAATGCGCCGACACCACCCGTTCATTTTGAGAGGAAAAAAGTTGAACCGGGGAACCATCAGCCCGGAGCAGGCTGGTGTTACACAGGTCCTGTGGATTAAACTGTCCCAGGGACGGCAGCATATCGACCCTTAGGTGGGCCGCATCTGGGGTGTTGTCTGCAAACCAGTGCTGCCACTGGCTGTATCCCTCGAAGTCTCCGGGACAGCCGAACCACCCCTGGTAGCCGACAAATAACTTACCACCCAGCTCCGCCGATTTAATCCCCTCAGCCGTTCCCATAGATAATAAGGTAATCAGGAGGCCCAGCATCGGAATGAAAGGCCGAAGCCGAATTTTATGCGGTTTGTTTCGTTGCATTTTGTGCTCGATCTTTCCAAGCGTTGAGAGCAAAAACATTATCCGGCATACCGATGGCGCCTGGTAGGCCTGATTTTTCATAACATCTAGGGGCACGGAGATAACGGCAGGCATTCTCCTGGGGAGTAGTACCGAAATCCGCTCCGCCGCAAAGTTGGCCTGCCTGGCGAAGGAAATCGGCAAGGTTTCTGCTTCCAAGCGCCATTTCGGCAAAATCCCTGATTTCCCCGGCAAAATCCGATGCTTCCCAAGCCGGCCTGGGAACTGCCGGATCTTCGAACACCATCTCCTCGATGGAGACAAGCTTTTGGCTCTGAAGATCGAAAAGCGTCCACAGGAATGCATTCAATGTGTTTACTCGCTCAACCGGGGAGGCGGTTTCGAAGTCGATGGCCAGCATTTTTTCTTCGGTAAGAAAAAGGTTGTGGGACCCGAAGTCATTCCAGAATAGCCCGACCCTGTGCATGGAATCGAGTATGCGGGTAATGTCCGTCACAATCGGACGCATCTCGCTAACCTCCCCCGCGAGAATTGCTTCCGCCAGGTTCTTGCCCCTGATTCGAGGAAGTGTGACAAGCCCCATATCTCCACGAATCTCCCAGCCCAGAAGCTCCAGAAAGTTCTGGTTAGGGCCGATGCGGGAGTAGGTTTCGACCTCAGAGACGAACTGGGAATATGTTTCCTGCTGGCCGGCAACAAATATGAAGCATTTGGTGAAGTGATCCTCGGTGATATAGAATTTTCTGGCTGTGCCTGCTTTTACGGGCGCGGACTGCACAGCGAAGTCATTGTGGATTATGCCGTTGAAGATTTTTTTTGTCTTTTTTGCAAGATAGATGGAAATTTTGGAGGCCTCTGAGCCCGTGTAGCAGTATTCCCTTATTTTACCGAGCCGGATATCTTCAATCCCGGAAAAGATTTCCGAAACCACTGCGGGCAAATCGCTTTTTGAATCCGAGCAGGCATCCTTTCCATTCGCCGCGGTCTCGAACAGTATGGCATCGGTTTTGTCCAGGAGAGTGTCCATCATCGTTTTTGCGGCATCGGCCCCCAGGCTGGCCGCAAGATTCTCCAGAACACCGAATACAAAGGCCATGTCGAACCTGCCTTCGGGCAGTACGGAACAATAATCCCCGTCAAATTCCGCAAATTCGAATCGAGCATTGATTCGGAGTGCGCCGGCAAGAATCCTGCAAAATTCGATGTATTCCCGCCTGCTTTCCATTCCGGTTACCGTGGCCCCGCACTCCGAGAAAAAGAAAGTCCTGAAACCTGCCGAACAGCCTACATCAAGAATGCGAAAATTCGGAATTTCCCTTTTGAATATTTGCTCCAGTGACTGGCACAGAACCGCCCACTCGCGAGAGGCCTGATCGTTGCCGGATAGATGAGCAAATCCATACACGGGACAAGATTTGTCGATCTTTGAAAGGGCGTCCTTCAGCTCGTAGAGCGGGTTCATTCTGCACATGAATTCATTGGATCGCACGATGTTGGCCAAAACGGGGGTAAATTCCTTCGATTCAGCGATTGCGCGTGAGTGGGTGGCAAGCCCATCAGGATCGGGGTCCCTTCCAAGCAGACCGCGGTAAGCGGCCCGCACCAGGTCGGGTGCAATAGTGATCATCACTTTTTCCCGGAATTCCTGAGAACTGAAAACATCCTGAAATATCGCTGAAATATCTCTCGTTGCAGCAAGTCCTTCCACATGGACCGCCAAGGCGTCGGGTTCCGGTTCGCGCCTGAGCAATCCACGAAAGGCGGCCTTGACCAGATCGGATGCATGCTCACGGATCATTCTTTCCCAGAATTCTTCCGATCTGCATACGTCCTTGAGTACATGGCACAGGCCATGATCGGAAATCTGGGCCGAATAGGCCGCCAGGGCCTCGGGATCGGGATCGCGTCCGAGCAAACCGCGGAATATGGCCCGAACCTGTTTTTTGGGCGAAGACCAGGAGTTAAACAAACGTCTCATGCCCGGTCCCTCTGTTCATTTTCGGGATATTGCCCGGATAGCGGCAGGGAGAAAGCAGTGGAGAGGGTGCTCTTCACATCAGTCTCAGCCAGTTGCTTCAGAAACAGGAACTTTGCCTCTTCATATAGAACGTTATCGAGTTGGACCATCCGGTCGAGCGCCGCATCAAGGCGGGTGGTAATGGGCCGCCTCTCCACGAATTTCTTGAAATGAGGCTCGGTGCTCATCAGGACGTCCAGTGTATGGTCAACTCTTTTTTTGGCTGGAGGCTCCTTCTCCAGAATGTGGAAAAGCATATCGACCGACCTGTCAAAGTCCTCCTGCAATCCGATGAAGATGAACTCCTCCAGTCGTTTGACAATCGCCGGCCTGATTATTCTTTCAATCATCTCCGATGTTTCGCTGTCACCGTTTGATGGGGCTAATGCGGATTGCCACTCAAGCCACTGTTCTTCGCCCATTGCTGTCCATACCATGTGGTTCCAGACCGCCGGATATTTCGTAAGCTCCGGGTCTTCGAAAAAATCTTCAATACTCCCCTGGTTGGCTTTTGCCATGCCGGAATGAAAGGAAGGATGCCTGGGTTCGTGGGCATGCCAGAAGTAGTATAGGGAGAGAAGTCTCTCTTTTGGTTCGCGCACGAATGTGAAGATTGAAATGTTCTTTTTCGGGATGTATCGCAATGAATCGTAATTGAAATGGCCCGCGAAAACCGAGTACCTGGACAATTCTCCCGGACAGTGCAAATGCAGTGAGTTGCCGTGTTCCTTAAAAACTTTCCGCCCGAAGCAGCCGCCGAGATGGTTCTGTATCGAAGTCCCGGCGGTTTTCTCGATGTGAAGAAATATGAGACTCGGCTCATCGTAGGATTCGGCCGGGTTTGGCCATCTTTTTCGCTTGACTTGCAATCCGGCGAATTCATCGGACATCAATAAGGTGGACAGCACCTCACTTAAAGAGGCTGAAATATTTTGCCACCCTCCCTTTTCTATAAGGTCGGTGTATATTCTCAATCCCGCCGGGTCCGGTGGCCTTCCAAGTAAAACGTTGTAGGCTGCGGCCACGAATTCACTGGCGCAGCGGGCTATCGTCATTTCCCACGGAGCAGGAGCCGAAGCGGTTTCAACCTGGGGCGAATGTGACTGCGGCCAATTGAAACTTCCGGTATTCGCCGGATCCGGGTGAGGGGACGAGACAAGCTGGTTCCAGAAATCCTCGGCGCCGATAAGTTCAGTTATAATTAATCCCAGGTCGCCTGTTTCCGTGTAAATGCCGATACATTTTTCAAGCGTGCCGGAATCGGGGTCCGTGCCAACCAGGGCGCGATGCATCCCCTTAATCAAATCGCGCACGATAACGGTTTCAAAGAACCTTTTCCTGAACTCCTCCGAATTGATCATATCCGCCAGGCCTTTGGCAAAGCCACCCTTTTGAGACATGGTCGAGGAGCAGGATTCCAGGGGCTCCGGCTCCGGATCTCTTCCGAGCAAGGCATTGAAGGCGCCACGCACCAATTCCGGGGCATACCCGGCGATGAACTTGTCATGGAACTCATCGGAACCGGCTATGTCAGCTATTATCGGCGCCAAGTACACGGCAGAAGCCAGGGAGGTGGAATAGGGGCCCAATATCTCCGGCTCCGGGTCTCTTCCAAGCAGCCCGTTGAAGGCGCCTCGCACCAGTTCAGGGACAAACCGGGCAAAGAACTTGTCATGGAACTCCCTGGAATTGACCAGGTCTTCGATAATCGGGGCCAGGTTCTTTGAACTTGCAAGGCTTTCCGAGTAAGTTTCGAGAGCTTCCCGCTCGGGGTCCCTTCCGAGCAGTCCGGCGAACATGCCCCTTGTCAATTCGGGGGCAAGCGCGGCGAAAAACCTGTGATGACATTCCTCCGAGCCGGCTATATCCTTTATAATCGAAGCGAGGTCCCCTGAATTGGCAAGAGAATCGGAATAAGGGGCCAGGGAATCCTGATCGGGGTCTCTACTCAACAAACCGATGAAGGCGGCCCGTACAATTTCCCCGGAACGCTCCGCGAAAATTTTTTCCCAAAACTCATCCGAGTGCGCCAATTCGTCCAGGAACCCCTCGATATCGCGAGAGTGAATAAGATGCCTGGTGTAGGAGGCGAGCCCAGCGGAATCGGGGTCGCGCTTCAAAATGCCCCGGTAGGCGCCTTGGACCACTCTGGCGGCACTGGGCCGGAAGAAAATTTGCCATTTTCTCATCTGAATTCAGGACCTCAATCGTTAGAAGGTTTGATCCTCTCCCGCGCCAATACGGGTGGGTTCATCCGGTGCAGGTTTGCCCTCGAACTCGGTCAGCCGTCGGTGAAACAGTTCCCGCGAGCGCTCGTATATTATATTGTCCAATTGGACCATGCGGTCGAGCGCTGAATCGAGCCGGGGCGTATATGGCTGCTCTTCCAGGTTCCTTTTGAAATGGGGTTCCGAGTCCAGCAACTGCCCCAGTGAATGGACCATCTTTTTCTCGGGAGGCTCCTTTCCCCATAGCCTGAAAAGTACCTCGATGGACCTGTCGAATTCCTCCTGAAGACCTACGAGCAGGAAATCATCGAGACGCTCGTATATTGCAGGGCGCATCACGTTCTCGATCATCTCCAACTTCACATCTTCATTCTTTTCCTTCGCCAGCCTTGACCGCCAGTCGAGCCAGCATCGCTCACCCATTATCGACCAGAGCATGTCGTTCCAAAGACTTCGGCTCATGTCATAGTCCTCGAAGAAATTCTCAATGAGCAGCTGGTTCGCCCTGACCACCCCGCCATCGTAAGAGGGATGTTCCGGCTCATGCGCGCGCCAGAAATAGTAGAGTGAAAGCAATCTCTTCTTGGGCTCTCGGACGAAGGTAAAAACGGAAATATTCTTTCTGGGGATATACCTCAACGAGTCGTAGTTGAAATGACCAGCAAAAACGGAGTATTGCGACAGCTCGCCAGGGGAACACTGGTAGAGATAATCTTTGTGTTCCCGGTAAATCCGCTGCCGCCCGAAACAGGTCCCGAGATGCTGCTGCATAGTCGTTCCGGCGGTCCTTTCAATATGAATAAAGACTACGCAGGGGTCTTCGTATGTATCTGCGGGATCGGGCCATCTCCTGGTTTTTGACTGCAGTCGATGGAATTCATCGGAACTCGTCAGGGTCACTAGAACCTCGGTCAATGATCCAGATATATGTTTCGGGTCCCCTTGACCCAGGAGTTCGGTATACCTTTCCAGCCCTTCTTCATCGGGTTCTCTCTCAAGCAAACCGAGGTATGCGGCGCGCACCAGTTCTGGAACAAGAAAATGTCCGGCATTCTGCCGGAATTCCTCGGAGTTTATGA
>DBMI01000005.1 GCA_002298165.1 Desulfarculales bacterium UBA702 | reverse complement strand
TACCAGGAACCGCTATAGAAATGTAGCATAGCCCCTTGTGGGCGTTGGAGAAATTGGACGGGCACAAAGGCCCTAAGCTACATCAACTTGAACGCGAATTGGTATTACTTACGCCCTCTCACCTCTTATTTTCACCCGCATCTGCCGCCAATTTCGTTTGAGCGGTAGGATCGACACAATCTTTACGTCCCACCGGGCTACTGTTCTGAAAGAGTTGGGTAGATATCTCGCAGAGGCTCCAGCACGAAGGCCTGACTCGGGAACAAAGGCATGAACGTGCATCAGGAGGCATTTTAATAACGAAAAAATATGACGGCGACACGTTACATTTTTTAAACCGACATTAAATTTAGTTCGCAGGTTTGAAGATTTGAGAGGCTCCGAACGGTGATTACCGGACAGGAGGAACTCAATGATTTCCGACCATCAGAATATCGAATTCGATCCCATCGTTCCGGACTCGCCGCACGCAGCCGGCCTGGGTTACTGCTCGGACATGTTCGAGGGTCATATACGCCGGGTTGGCCGCACGATTTACATCTGGAAGATTCTCTCAAAAGACCCCGGCAAAGGTCATTTCTCAGCCCTGGTTCAAAAGATCCTTGATTCAGGATGCACAGTAAAAATCCCAACCCCGATCGGTAAAATGGCTGAAATAGTTCGGCGCAAGGGATTCATCCCGACCGTGGAATACAATCCTGAACTCGAACCTTATGAAGTATGGGTCAAAAAACCGGGCACTGATGAATATATGCGTCCGGCTAACCCCCAATCCATCAATTAGCCCACCAGTCCGCATATACGTCCTGAGCGGTATTATTCATATCGAGATTTCCGTGTGTCCACTTGTAGTTCAAGTAGAGCTTATATGAAGCGCCCAAGGAGCCTTCATCCAGCTTCAGATTTTCACCGGTTTTGCCCTTGTCGGTCGCATTTGAATAGGAAATTGTCGTGCCGGTGGAGTTTACCAGAGAAATTGTGTCCTTTGAAACCGGGCTGCTGATGACGACAGTATCTCCCTGGGAGACTATCACGTTGGGATGCCAGAATTTGCATAAAGTACCGCCCCTGGTATCGCTTAGCTGAGTAGATCCCAAATACCACCGGGCCTGCAGCTCCGTTCCATTCTGAAATGTAATTGTGTACTGTGTGTCCGTTGGCGAGCTGTCGGTTTTCCTCATCTGCGGGACCCCTTCGGACCCGTCCGGGGGAGCCATGCTAAGTACCGCAAATGGTTTTTGCAGCAGATTGGGTGTGTTATCGCTAAAAAACTTGGGGATTCCCGTCCATCGGTAAATTCCGTAATGTTTCTCGGAGAGCTTGAGATCGCAGTTGTTTGTGTCCTTTAGAGGCTCGTCGAAGGCGGCGAAGTAGAGAATCGGGCAGTTATCCACTTTATAATTGAGACTCCGGACGGCGGAGAAATACTCTTTGGCATCATCCGCATTGCCTTTCACAACTATTGTCCCCGAGCACTCCTTCGAATAAGGCTGATCGGATGGCCATCCCGTTTCAGCGATAAGCTGCCTGGCTACACCACCGGGAGTAGTCCCTCCCCAAATCCAGTTGACTCTGTCCACCATCCATTTCAGGGAAAACAAGATGTTTGCGGCTTCGCCGTCAGTGACCATCTCCCTAACCGTGTGAACCGGAGCGAAAATCGGCGGCCCGGAAGTCCAATTTTCCTTCCACCTGTCGTAGTACTTTGCCCCCTCGGGATAGGCCTTATCCATGGTCCCGGAATCGCCGCGATATGGCCGCGGATCGGCATCGTAATACCGGCTGGCCCACTGGAAAGGATAGGTCGTATAGGCGATGGGGGAGTTAATATCTTTTTGAATGGTGCTGACCAGCCTTGCCACTCCGTCGTGGACTCCCCGGCCAACCTGGACAACCTGCCCCGACAAGATGGGCGTGGTGACAGCTGGCAGCGATTCGTTTTCCAGTTCCTTTTTCAGAAGATCGCGAACCAGGTTTATGCCCCATTTCAGCTCGAGTGTTGTGCAGTACTGGTCGGTATAATCTTTTCCCTTGTAGGCATCGGGCTGAAGCAGGCTTTCATTTCCGAAGAAAACAAGGGGGACCGTTTCGCTGAATACCGATTTGGTAACGAAATTTATAATGAAATGAAGCCTTTGGAGCGTTCCTTCGTCCGGCCCCTGGCGAGTGATTTCATTGTATAGATCATTCAGTCGGGCATTGGTATCCTTCAACGGCCAGTTCGAAATATCCGGAATGGCGACGGTCAGATATACTTTCATTTTCAGATCGTGAGCGGCAAGAATGGTGAGGGCGTAGATCCTGGCGTCCGAAGCATAGAGTCTCACCCCCTTGAATCCTGCCGCCTTGAGTCTTTTCAGATCATCATGGATGGTTGCCTCGGGGATACCCAGGATGTACTCCACATATCCGCCGACTTTTTGGTAATCCGGCAGGTCGGTTTTCAGATTATCCCCACGGAAGCTGTTGTCGTTTACGACAATGTCATAGTTGCCGCCCGCACCTTTTGTGAAATGAGCGTAGTGGCCCGGCTCGTAATTTATTATGGGGAGATAATCCGAACTTTCCCAGGCGTCGCTCGATTTGTATTCCACATCAGTGGAATATAGAGGCGTCGATTTCCAGCCCATGAAATCAGCAACGTTTCTGCTTCTTTTCAAGGCATAGTCGTCGTCAACGTGCTGGGTTGCCCAGTCAACAGCGGTATCGAAGAGAACCCAGCCGGCATCGGTCAATACTTCGCCGCTTGCGGCAAACAACCCTACTCTTCTTGCGGGCGCGGTTTGATCCGGCATGGCCGTACCGGCTTCATAGGCCAGGACGCCGCATTTTCCGGAACCTGTCTCTGGTGATGCAACGCAGAACCCGTCCGCACCGGGACTGCCCCAGGCCATCGCAAAGGGCTCTGCGCTCACTTTGACTTTGCCGGAAAAAGATGCCGCGAGTGGATGGCTCGGATCGAGGATTTCAAGTTCGGTTCGCGGAGAGGTATAGCCAAAATCACTCTCCTTGACGCCTTCAGTCAGTCCAAGATCGTAGAAAAGACCGGGTTTGAGGCATACAATATTTTCATCGAGAGCACGGAAATCGCGGGCGGTAATTTTGCCTGGATCCACCGTACCGGATATGACGACCGCACCCTGCCCCTCGGCGTGATATCCGGCAACCTCATCGTCTTTCTTGATGGTTACTTCGAATCCCTTTCCCTGGAGACGTTTTATGAGGTTCTCGTCAAACCGTCCGACATTTTCGCCTCCATGGACGAACAAAACCCCTGTAGCGTAAGCCTGGCCGCAGGCCAAAAGGAGGAGAAGAATTGAAGCGAGCAGGCAAGTCGTGTTTGATTTCCTCATCATTTCCCTCCTGAAAAGGAGTTCTATTGCAAGACTGCGTAATAGATCAGCACGCTATCGGCCTGTTATCCGGTTCAATAGTAAATCGGAGACATTAATGACTTTGGTCAGCATTATTTGTTGGGGTCACTGACAAAGGCGCAGTGAAAAGTATTTTGGACAAATGGACAAGGAAAAGGAACTCAGAGGGTTTTCAGGGTATCCATGTTTTGGATAGGAAAATGATTTGTGATCTTTGCAGGCATATCTCGCAGCCGAAGTTCCAGATGACGATGACTTTCTTTTTGCCGGCCGGACTGAGGGTAATCGGGGAGCAATTACGATACAGCGGGTCAGCCAGATGATTAAGGCCTGGACCAAATCGATAAACCTGAAGGGGAACTACGGGGCACATACATTACGGAAGACCTTCGGGGGGTATGTGCAGCGGACACGGTTTGGGATCGGCTTTGAAATTCTTGCCAAGCGGTTTAACCACAGTAGCCCGGCAATTACCATGCGCTACCTGGGAATCCAGCCAGACGAGGTGAACGGGATTCTGCTAAACGAAATTTGATGAGGACGGTGAAAAGAGCCGCTATGGGGGGATTGAAGCCCGGAGAGGACTATCTGGGCAGGGGAAGTTCGTTGTATATTCTACCATCCAGTAAACGACCATTGCGACTCTTGCGGGTCCCTCCCCATTGTTTGAAGAAGAACGAAACACCCGACCTTTTTAAGGCAGTTTGGGACCCAGCTTTCAATTTCTAATATGGCTTTAATCCTTCTTTACAAGGTATGGACAATCATTTCATTCCTTTTATGGAGGGCCACTCAAGAATTCAAGCAGAATCGCAGATTAGTTCCAAGCTTACATGAAAAATTCCAGCAACAGGGTATTTCGTCTTCTAGTCGTCACGTTCCCGTCACTTTTCGCATCTGATGTTCAGGGCATTTTTGACCCAGAAGTCTTTACTAGTAATCATTTCCAGGCTTACACAGTCGTCAAAAAATCGTTGCGGTGCGACTCTTTTTGGTTAAAGAGGACTGCGCTTTACCCCGCAAAAACCGGTTGCGCGCAACGTTGGCGCATCAAAAAAGTTGTCACGCGTCACCTTTTATGAAGGGAAGTGCTGCCTTTACTTAACTAAAAAGACCCTGCGACCTACAGGCCGCAGGGTCTTTTTAGTTTTTTTGCGTATTAACCCTGAATGGCTTGTTTAATCTCCTGCATTACCTGGCGGTGTCAGTGGCCAGTATTTCAGATTATTTGCCCTTGGTGTACTTGTAGAACCCAAGTCCTTCATACTCCGCATGCAGGCCCGAGCTTGATGCGGACATTCTGCTCGGTGATTGGGAATCAATCTGGACCCAACCAGTGCCGTCAAAATGGTACAGGCCGGATCCTGTGAAAACGGCATATAAATCATCAGACCCATGCGATGTGGCGGCATCGTCTGAGGGGGTAGCGGATATCCGAGACCATTTGCTACCGTCAAACCTGTAAAGGCCCTGGGCATAGTTGGCATAAAGCGCCGTGCTGGTTGCAAATATTTCTTTCGGCACATTCGTGTCTATCTGGGTAAAGGCATTCCCGTCGTATTTCCAGAGGCCCGCCGCCCCGAAATCCACATACAGATTATTGCCTGAAGTTATCATCCTTACCGCCGGGTTCGCCGAAATTCGAGTCCAGGATGCTCCGTCCCATTTGTAAACACCAAAGGAACTATAATTGGTGTAAAGGTGCAAATCTGTGGAGGCCATGTCATCGGGACGATTTGAATCGATTTGCCTGAAACCCACGCCATCATAGTGCCACACTCCCCAGACGCCGTAATTCATGAAAAGCTTTGAACTGGAAGCTACGATTTTCTCAGGCTTATTGGCGCTTAACGATGAGCGTGACTTACCGTCAGAGACCCAAAGACCATCATCGTCGGAGAAAAAAATGTTAGAATTAAGTTCAACAATATCATCAGCCTTTTTTGCACTAATCTGAGTGTCATTTCCGCTTTTGTCATCATTAGCCCATAAACCGCTATCTTCAGAGTGGAAAAGTTCTCCTCGGGTTTCCGAGAAATGCAGATCGTCGGAAATCCGCGTCCCGCTGGAGGAATTCTTGCCGCTTAGGCTATTACCACTTCCTGAACCATGCTTTCCGCTTGAGCCATTTTTGCCTGACGAACTCCATGATCCTTTGCTGTTAGCTGATCCTGATGTTGTAAAACCAAAAACGATGGCAATAGCCATTATAAATATCAGAGGGACGATAGATGATTTTCTTTCCATTTACTACTCCTATGCAAATCAAAGTTATATAAGAGTTATTCATAAAAGACGTGCATGTCATGAACAACTCTGCTTTTCATCTTAGAACGCAAGATAGTTTGCGGGGACTTGGTTGTCAATTAACGACAGACAAAAATTAGCAAACGAGAATCATTAGTTCAAGGAAGCAACTTTTCGCCGTCCCCGGGCGTATGGAAGTTCGGTGGGGTAAACTGTCCTATTCTACATATCGTATTTAGGCAGAAATGCGCGGGTATTTGAAATTGCAGTACTTTGCTCAACATTCGCGAAATCTCACTGATTTACCTATAATGCGGTTCATCTTTGGGTTGAACACTTTCAAAGGGACTTCATCCGTCAATGGCTATAATTCATTCGGAGGCACTGACTCTTCATAAACGAATCCGGGACACAGGGTTTTTAGTCGAGCAAACCCTTTTGGGAATAGACCCTTGCGGATGAACTCATTTAATTTCTCCTCCACGGGTACGCCGCATTCCTTGGCCGCCTTTCTTATTTCTTTGAAAACTCGTGCATAAAATTGATTTGAGCTTTTGATCCTGTGTACTTTTCTGGAAGCAACTCTCTGTCCAGGGATCTTATTTCATCACTGGAAATCCTGACTTTCCCCCAGAACTCATCTATGGATCTGGCATCATAGGCTGCCAAAGCCGTTGCTGAAAACAGCTTATCAGGAAGCGGAATTCGGAGCTTCTTAACGGCTGGGCGTGTATAATGGAGAAAAGCAGTTTCAATAAAATCCTCATACCGCGTCCCGTAGAGGTCTGCCCATACTCTCGCCCTTTCTAGGTCTTCAAAAAGTGCCTTCATTTGTAGGGGGAAAATCCGCATTCAAGAAGGAGGAGGTGAGCCACTTCCTTAATAACTGCCGGGAGTACCGTCCTGATTTCCACCCCTTTTTCATGACCGCCTTTCGGACCGGAATGAGACTTGGCGAATTGCTGGCTCTGAAATGGGATGATGTGGACTGGCATGGGAAATTCATCCGTGTAAACAAGAGCTTCAGGCGAGGCCAGTTTGCGCCAACAAAGACAGGCAAGATCAGGCGGGTGGATATGTCAGATCAGCTTTTAGCGTTATTGCATTCCAAGCATGTTGAGAGGAAAAAAGAGGCATTGAAGAGCGGCATCGGTGTCATACCGTGCATTTTTCATGAGCGCGGCGGCACTATGCCGGTTTCTCAGAATTATGTACGCCAGGTCTTTTGGGGTGTATTGAAAAAAGCTGGATTGCGCAGGATCAGGATACACGATATCAGGCATACTTTTGCCAGTCTGCTTCTGACCGATGGCGCAAGCCTCGTCTATGTGAAAGAGCAGCTTGGACACAGCAGCATCCAGATGACTGTGGATATCTACGGACACCTTATCCCGAGTGCAAACAGGGATGCCGTAAACCGCCTTGACGAAGAAGGCCAACCCGCAACCCAGCCGCAACAAAAAAGGCATAACCCTTTACAGGTTATGCCTCTACAGCCTTATGGTGCCGAAGCGGGGACTCGAACCCCGACAGGAATACTCCCACTAGACCCTGAATGCATTGCCGCCTTAAACCTGATGAAAATTGATTAACCATGATTAACCTTGATTCCGAGCTGATTTCCATAATTTAACTCAATAATGAGAGATAATGAAAAGGGCTTATTTTGGCTGTTAATTTTAAGGCATTGTTACCCTAATGTTACCCAACCTCGCCCTCCTGAGCGCTCTTCTTTTGGCTCTGGATAAAGCCCCGGAACCTCTGAATTGCTATCTGCGCGTCGTCGGCATCAACCGTGTTGTACCGGTCGAACATCTCCCTTGTGGAGTGCCCAGTAATGTCCATTATCACAGATTCCGCGATTCCAGCTTTTCGCATGTAGGTGTTGAAGGTGTGCCTCAGATCATGAAACACAAAACCGCCCTGGACGAATCGGCCATAACTAATTCCGGCCTTCTGGCAGGCATCTACCAGTCCACCTCGAATATCATTTACTGGCTTGCCTTTATAGAGAAACACATGCTGGACAAGCAACTTGCCGCATTCACAGGTCTTATTCCTAACAGGTTGCCTCTTGTGGCAATTAGGGCACTCGATGTGAATCGCTGCCGGTACTGATTTTAGAATCTCATAAAGTTCATCGCAGATGGGAACCCTTCGAGGTTCTTTGTCCTTTGTATCTTCTGATTCGAGCCGGATAAAACGGTTTTTCAGGTCTATCTTATCCCAGGTCAGATTCAGGATTTCGCCCTTCCTCATGCCTGTGTAGAATGCTGTTGCCAGTACCCGTTTAGTAAACAGTGGGGCATTGGCAAAGAGGGCCTCGAATTGCTCGGGTGTGAGAACTTTATCCCTGGCATTAGCATTTCGCTTCAGCACCTTTTTTACCTTCTTGAAGACTCTCACCACATCGCCGCCGACCTTCTCATTGTCGAATGCCTTGTTAATCATGGTTCGAGCCGCGCCAATCTCTTGGTCGATGGTCGAGTCGGCGCATCCTTCAGCTTTTCTTTTGGCCTGAAGGTTTTCCAGATCAGCAGGTTTGAGATCCCCAACGGCCATGTTGCCCAATTCCGAGTTGAACTTCTTCAGATAAATACTGAGCGTTCCGAAGTAGGCCAGAGACTTGACTTTTTCGAGCTTGAGAAACCATCCCGCCAGTTCATTAAAGCTCATTCGGGACTCGGGCTTAATGTCGAAAACCGATCCCTTGAGCCGCCCTTCCCTCTTCAGGGTTCCGTGCTTGCCGTCAGCATCCTTGGCTTCGTCAATGGAAAGGCCAATGCATTTTTTCTTCTGCTTTCCATCGTCAAGGCGGTACTGAATCCAATACTTGGTTTTAGGGTTTCGAACCTGTTTGCCGTTCTGCCGCTTCGCAAGCCACTGCCCGCACTCGCAGTCATTGTTTTTAACTGTCTGTTTTTTATGGCATGTTGGGCACTCAGCTAAAACGGCCATGGCTAAGCCTCCTTTTTTTCGCTGGCTTCCATTTCTCGTTTGAATATCTCGGCCACAAGCACGTTAATGGAAACGTATTTTTTGCGCCTGATCGTTTCTCTTGCGGCTTTTTCCCTGAGCCAGTCCGCTAATTCATCTGGCAACCTGAAGCTGATTGTTTTCATCCGACCCCCTGTCCATTGTGGCTATTGTGATGCCATTGTAGCCACTCCAGCCAGAATGTCAAGGGGAAAATGAATTACTCCGATTTATTCAGGAATTTTTAATGGACACACCAAGACTGAACTATTATTGTTTTTTGAATCCGCGAAACTATTCCTGCACTACAACTCAGGAATAATACTCATGAAAGAATTCCTATCTCTAATACTCTTCATGCAGTTAGTTTTGCTTTCTGGGAATTCGTGTCTAGCGCAAAACTCCATAATTAAATATTTGGAATCGGAAAAGGTGTCGGCGTTTGATTTTGGATGTCATAAGGTTGAAACCTATCTTGGCGTAAAACTCGATAAAACTAAGCTGACGTACGCTCTTGATTCTCTTCTTTTGGGATTTGTATATGATCCAGTGAGAGACAGGTTTACAGTCGAAGCAGTTCCAGTTAGCCATTCATCCACGCCGACAGTTGCTAAAACGATATGTCAAGAATTAATAAAAGAAATTAAGACCAACCTCCTTGTTGATGCTGAAACAGGCAGGCCAATGCTTAACACTCAGCAAAGTGGACTGCTTGGTTTTTTTAAAGGGCAAGGCACACCGATTAGAGAGCCAAAGAATGCAGGTAAAGAGCTGGACAAGTTGACAGACGTTAAGTGCTCGTATCTTTTTCGCGATCAAGCTGGAGGACCTCGTCTCGTGTGCGAATCGCACCTGCTTGATCCAAAGATTCTCTGTGACCACTAGGATTTAACATATCCCAAAGAGATGGAGTTGAAGTATGAATAAGCGGTTCTCAACTTTACTCATCGTGTCGGCGCTTTTATTTGGTTCAGCAGAGATTGCGCTTGCAAGTTGCAAATGCGCATGTGTCAATGGAGTAGTCCAGGCACTATGTACCAGCACGCTTGACATTACCCCGATTTGTCCTCCAACTGTCTGTCCTCCAGTGACGCCATCTGTTAGGCCCCTTACTCCGATTGGGGTACCGCCAATAGGCACTAATGATTGCCGGAATGAGCAAGTTTTAAACCCCAGAACCGGCATTTATGAATGGAGACGAATCTGTCGATAGCATCGAGGTTTAACTCGGACGGTCCAGCCAGTCGTCCGGGAAATATCCTTCTTCCAGTTCCCAAATGCACTTCTTTTTCGTGCGCTGCTCTAGGAGTTGTTGGGCCTCGGCGGCTTTGATCGTGTTGGTGCATTCCTCAACCATTTTACCGTCAGGCCCAGTGTATTCGATCCAGAGTATTCCATCTGCTCTTCGGCGGATTCGGCGCATTGGTTACTCTTGGCTAAAAGCCCGTTGCCGCTTTTTGAGCATCTTCTTTGCCGTAGCCATGTCTTTTTGCTTCGTGCTTTCGACTACGTAGTCGCCATCCCGTTTGTATCTCAGCCACAAAGTTCCGCCTTCCTTCTTGAAAATCGGCTTCGGGGGGAATTCCTCTTCGGGTTCGTCTGGTTCACGTTCTACATAGATTGTTGCCATTATTTGTCCTTTCTTGAATGTTATCTGCTTGTCGCTTGTCTTTTGGATAATGCACAGAGCCGATCCGAATCCTTTAACCTCATCTGAACCGGACCCTTGCCATCGGCTAGGTGCTTCCGTAATGTCACCTGATAAGCCCTGAAAAGTGCCTCCACATCGGTATGAGCAACCTTCCCGGTGGTCTTTCTGGAATTACATTCCTGGCAGACCAGCCATGTTTTATCCAATGCGTTCTCATGCCGGTTTACATAGTGCTCTTCATTGCAGGAGGGCAGAATGGAGCCGTTGTCGCTGATAATCCGGGCCTCGCGGCAACAGGGGCATTTTCCCTCGTACCAAGAGAGAATGCAGCCGATATGTGCCCGCTTGGTGGCTCTGGAGAGCTTTCTTCGTTTGAGGGGCAGGGATTCCCTTATCTCGGATAGGGACTCGGCCATTCTATCGAGCCGTTCGAGCATCCCGGAAAAATCGGTGGCCCTTATTAACAAGGCTGCCTGTTCTCCCCCCGTGGTCTGTTTTATCTTTGGCTCCATTGCAGCCTCCTACCAGAAGAGGATTACGCCCGACCGGAGCCGGGCCTTGTGGGTTATTAGTCCTCGCATACCACACAGAAGAAATCTTTCAACATTGACCTGTGCATGGCAACCTCTCTAGGGTTCGGGTTTTTCTCCCCCGCGAATTCCTTTTGTATTTCGTACTCTATTTCCTCTTTGGTCAACTTACGCTTTGGCTTGGCTTTCCATTCCACGTACTTGGCATAAGCGGCACTTGCCGCTTGCAATGCGTCCTCTGCCGTCTTGCCGGTTTCGCAAATACATCCACCTGGAACATGGGCGAACCATTCATCCTTTATTACCCCTCCTTTGTGGTAGCGTAAATCATGGTGCAGGTAAACGAGATCGGCAATGTTTGCCGGCATTGTGAATTGACTATCCATCGCAATCCCTCCGCTCGTTGGTTAATTCCGCTTTCCCGACTACCAGAGCAATTGTTCCTTGATCCTGTTCAAGTCGGCGGGTCTGAGGTCAGGCATTTGGAACCTCCAATCCGGTCGATAGTCCAGGGGTCGGTTCCATCCTGCGCAGAGTACCGGGGATTCCTCCCTCGTTAGTACTGCCTGACACCATGTCGTTCCAAGTTAGATCAATAGACTTTTCAAGAAAGCCCCACTCCATACCGCCAGCCCGCATCACCTCAAAAACACGTTGAAGCTGTGCCTCTTCTTCACTTTCAGGCTGCACGGTCCTGAAGTCGGGGATTTCACCAGCCTTGGGTTTGGCGGTCTTTATGGGGGCCTTCGCTGGCGTTTGGCACTTGCCGTTTGACGGGACGACTTCAACATCGAGCAGGGTGCCGCCTTTTAAAACATCTTGGCTGAAAGCGGCATATACAAGTGTATGAATGCCGACCTTCTTCTCGATCTCGTCAATTTGCTCACCGATTTTAGACATGCCCTGCTGGAATAGGGCTTTCGCAATATCGTTCTGGGTTATTCTCTCTTCGTCTTTATCGGTCCCCTCGTCGGCATTGAGAGCACTCGTTTCCATCATTTCAAAAAACTTAGTGAAATTTTGAAAAGCATCCTCGACCATCTCGGTTAGATCGCGGCGGTAGGTGGTTGTTTCTAGTATGTCGCCATTAGGTGTTTTGTAGGTCTTCATTGCCTCACCCTCCTAAATAAATTAGCGCCAAGCCCAAGACTCCCACGGCATAGAGACCGTCCGGTCCTCGCGGATACCGGCATCTTGAACCTGGCGCTCGAATTAAAAGCTGGTGGAGGATTCTTTGGCCGTTCACGGTGGCCTCCGCTCTATGGTGGGTGGGTTTTTCGATCATTGACTCGATATACCGATCCATAGCCTAATTTATCGACCTTGTGATTGTCAAGAGAAAAGCCTAAAATTTCGACCCGTCTATTGTGGGGGAGGGGTGATGATTAGGAGCAGGATCAATTACATTCTGCTGGATAAGAAAATGAAAGTCGGAACACTTATCGAAAAAACCGGCTTAGCCAAAGAAACCGTTCTCCGGGCGCGGAATGATGAGACATTCCCATCCTGTAGTATTAGGACCCTGGAAGCCATTGCCCGCGCTTTGGGGGTAAAAACAAAGGACTTGTATGAAGAGGATTGAACGCCAATTAGCATCTTTACTCTTTTAACCAAACCCAATCGAGGATGGGCAAATGGGATGGTTCACAGATTTGATTAAAGACGTCCCCGTATCGGCTGTAGTGAAGGAACGGCTTGCACTCGCCGAAGATCGCTTCCGCAAAATTGAAGAGGAAAATAAGGAACTTAAACAACAAATTACAAAGTTGTCTCAAGAAAATCAAACTCTAAAGGCTGCTCAACCAGAGCTTTATGAGAAGCCAACTATTAGGTGGGGTTGTTACCAATTCGCAAACGAAACCGGCCTCTACTGCACTGCTTGCTATGATACAAATCGGAAAAAACATTTGACAACTCGGTTGAATTCCATGTCTAGGCAATGCCCAGTGTGCAAAGCGATTCTTCGTGGATAGACATTAAACCGAACTGTTTTGGGATAAATACTGGAAAATTTTGTTGTGATTCCCTTGGCTCCAAATCCAAGGCTATCGCCGATGTCCTGGATGTGAAGGTCAAGGATTTGTTGGGAATTTTGATCAATCAAAATAGGTTGGAATTTGCGCCATGGGTAAGTTCTCTTTACCGCTAACAAATTTGATCCATGAGAACCTCTCAATTATTATGAGCTTCGCCTTTTCCAGAGGTCCTCTGAAGGAATTACTAAGGATGAGGTTTGAAGGGGAATGGAAATATTTAAGGAAAGCTCTGTTTGAAATTTCGGAACAGCAATCAAATAAGGCCTGTCTTGAATTGGCATTATTCTTCCGGCTACTCGATGATGATCAACAACTTTCAGTATTCCTTAATAAGACCTCAGCCCCCAGTTTTGGCCGATTAATTGCGAGTGACAAACCAGAAAAAACGCTAACCATGCGCGAAGTTTGCAACAAAATAATCCACGCATCCGAATTGAAATGGGATTTTAGTACTGAGGGCGTGCCTTTGCTTATTTGTATCTCACAGGAGCCTTCGAAATGGCTCTGCGCAGAGATCGACCTTGTCGCTCTTGCTGCTTTTTGTGGTAATCTTATGGGCTGAATCCGGGAGGAAAAGGCCTGAACGCTGAGGCAACGAGGACGGTTGAAGCCCTCTGCACTGCTGAACGGCTGACATTTAGAAGTTCGGCGGCTTCAGTCTGGGAGGTTGCTTCAATTGAAGCATGCTGATTATCCCCCCGTTTCATGGTGGCAATCTTCGCCGCCACCATCGCCCGCTGAGATTCAGACAAGTGCCGCCTATGAAGGTTTAGGCTCACGATGGAGTTGATGAGCGATACGCAGCCGTCAAATTCAATAAAGCGGGGTTTAACGACCGCATCAATGCAGGCTCGGTATCCATTTTTTTGAAGGTGAAGGATTCGTTCGAGGAAGTGCACCAAACTTTAAAGGGAGAATAGAACGAGGGGTGAAAAATGATAAGAATAGCGAATGCCCCCAAATAAAAAACCCGGCGAACTGCCGGGCCTAAGTTGATCATGCACCTTTAGCCAACGCAAACCTAAAATCCTGGTTTAAGCGGTGAACATAAGTCCTGTTTAGGCTCGTTGTCCAGATTGGAATCTATCTCCTTAAATGCCGATTTGCGAATCTCATCGTAAAGAAAATCGTTCACATTCAAGAGAACATTGCCATGGGTTTTTCTCGGCGGATCATCTTTTGGGCCGAACCAAGTGCAAATAGTTTTAAACATCGTTAACCCTCCGAAACCTTTTTAAGCAATTGGCATGCCAATCCAAAGGTCTTCGATCTGCTATTGTGTATGTGCGCTGAAATAAAATAAAGAGAGAGGACATCGGCAAAAATATAACCTATTTTAACATCGTCCTCTTCATTAAAGTACTCGGTTGTAGGGTGGTCAAAACACAGGAACCCCCAAATCGCTCTACTTTCTTCCGGCACAGGCCCAAAAAAGGTGTCCCTGAATTCGCTATCAAGATCGTTATTGATCAACGTCATTGGAATTATGAGCGTTGACTTGTAACAGGCACACTGCCATTTGATTGGCGGTGGATCGCTCGGCTCCCTGAACCAACAATCAACCCAGTCTTGATCGATGCTTTCTTGGACGAATCGAGACTTCCTGCTAGCCTTATAATTATGAACACGAAGGGGGTCAAGCCGGGGATTCTTGTAGTACCCTTTGATGGCACTTTCGGGAATATTGTTTTCTAAATAGTAAGTGCCATTTTCGACAACAGATTCGAACCCCGTATTTTCCCCTGGAGAATGTTCTGAAAGAAAATAAGTTCTCTTCTCGCTTCTATACCCCTCGGCAATTTTCCCGCTTTTTACCACTTTTATGCAGATGCGCGGGGCATAACGAGATCGTTTTCCTGCGCAAAAATAGTCTCGCAAAAACTGAAAGTTCTTTTTAGAGACGGTTTGAAGTTGCATTTCCATATGAGCCAGTAATTCATCATAGCACTTCGCGACCTCGTTTAAGTCGGGTGTAGCCTGATAGGTCGCAGTCTTGAGGGATTTATGCTTTTCACTGACCAGAAACTCAAACTCAATGTACTTCCCTTGATTGTAGCAAACAGCGCTCGCTAAGATTTTGAGAATATCATTCCAATTAGCCTTTTTCCTCCCGAAAATGCTCAGTGAGGGTAAACTAAAACTGAATTTATTATCTTTGAATAGTGCAACATCCAAGCGGACAGACCCTCCGTATCCGGGGCCTGGGCTGTTAAGATGGGAATTGACTGATGGCCACCTTAGCTGCCACAGAAGAATTAATCGGTAATTTTGCGTCCGATCATGAGAGATAATTTTGATTTGTTGCAGTAATTATACAGTTAAATATCTGAGTTGGGCAGAACTGTCAATTAAAAGCGGAATGGAGAGCAGGCAGGCGCGAAGTTGGAGAAAATGGTCGCGAGCGAGTTTGTGGAATTTTGAAAGGTCTGCGCTGGTCATGATCACCTGATCGAAATCTTCTTCTCAAGCGGTGTCCGCTTGTCCTGACGCTGAGTTACGGCGTGGAGCATCTTTTCAGGGGTGAACATGTAATCATTGCGGAGTCCTCCCTTGTCCCGGATTCCGAATTTTTGGATTTCCGATATCCGGCTGTTGAGTCCCTTATTCCATTCCCGCATGAGCTTCATAGCACCGTCACGGTTTCCGGCTTTCGCCATTTCTTGAGCATAGGCGCGGGTGTACTCGTACCCGTTCTCAATATCCTTGATTACGGTCCAGGCACGATCCTCCTTCTCGCCGCCTTGAGTTTTGACAAGCCTTCCGGTGAGTCCTCGAAGCATGGCGGATGGGTCCAATCCCTCGCGGCCATATCCGGCAAGGACGTTTTGTGCGAAGTTCTGGAGCCTGAGCGGGGATATTCCGAGTTCCTTCCCCAACCACTTGTAGGTTTCCGGGGTGTTGTCCTTATACTGAAGCTCTGGCGGCTTCGATTTGCCCATGTAGTACGGGACAATTTCTTTTCCGGTGTAGAGGTTCAGGTTTGCCCAATCTTCGGCGGCTCCCTTGACTATGGGCGGCAACAATCCACCAGCTGCTTTGGAAAGTGATAGCTCACCTTCTCTTGCAAAAGGCACAGGGGAAATGTCGGATAGCCAGTTTATGAGAAATTTCTTCGCGCTTACCGGGTCTTTTCCGAGCATCTGGTCCATGAAATACTCGATGGGGTTGAAAGCAATCTGGCCCACATCGCCCTTGGCAATCGCTAGATACTGCGGAACCGTCCTCCCTTTTGGGTCTTTCTCGGTACCCGTAATGATCGTGAAGTAATTGTCTTTCACATATCCAGGTATATCGTCGTAGAGGTCTGAATGATAGAGCCGGTTATAGGCGTAAGCGCCCATTCCTGGCAGAACTGCGGACATGAATACCTTGGAAAGAAAAGTCTTCGGGTCTTTCTTTAGTGCCTCGCCCACCATCGAAAGCCCTTGGACTCGCGCATTCAGGAAGGGCACAAACTGATTTGCAACCTTGGTGAGACTGCCGCCTCGGGAAAAATCTATCGTAGCCTCTCGCGCCATCATTGCGGCCTGTGCCGGTGTCTTTCCTTGAGCAATCGCCCTTTGATAAACCGCCATTCGGGGAGCTAATTCAACCGCTGCGCTCGCCTTCTGAATAAGGGTGATGGGAGATTTTAGAACGGTCATGGCCTGCTGTGGCAGGGTCTTATCGAATAGCTGAGACTTGGCAACCTGCGCGTTCCTCAAGTTCCCGGCGTACCCGAAACCGCCTCCAGCTTCGAGGTATTCCTGAACCGCCTTGGAGCCTTTGCCGAATTCCTGCTTCCCCCCCTGCGCAAGTCCTTTAAGCCAATCGGCCTGGAACCGTCCGAACATATCCTTGGCTGAGTAGGCTTTCGAGGTTGTAAAGGCCATTAGGCCGTCTCTCATTGCATTGCTGATTGTGAACGGCAGATACAATGTGGTGGCGGCTTCCCTGAAGACGGTGTTTAGCGCCTGGATAGCTTTTGGGGCCTGAGCCGGGGTGAGTTGTTTCAGGGAGTCCACAATCTCCTTAGGTGCCACATATCTTTCGACCTGTCCGTCTTTGAATCGGTTTACGGTGTCGAATGCCCGCTTGTCGAATGATCCCTCCATCACAGGCTTAAGCCCTCGGGCCTGCATCATGGCAAACTCTTTGGGACTGGTTGCGATTGGCTGAATCAGTCCCTTGATTGCGGGGTCATCAATAAAGGTGCTTGCAACCTTGTTTCGGGCGAATGTAGCCTGAGCATCAACGAACTTGGCAATTGTCGCCTCGATGGGATTGCGGATCTCCTTCTCGGTGCCGGTTATGGCCTTGACTACGCCCTGAGACGATACGGAGAAGAGTTCCTTTCCGGGCAGTGCGGGGAGTTTATCCAGGTCTTGCGGGAGCTTTTCGAGAATGTCAAAGGTAGCGTAAAAGCTGTTCTTGCTCACAATGGAGTTGTAGCTTTGCTTGCTTATAATCCCGCTGTCGAGGGCGGGTCTGAGGATATTTTCCTGTGTCCAGTTGTGGAATCCCTGGAGAGCGGCCTTTAGCTCTTTCGGATCTTTGCCGGATGCCGCATAGTGGGTTTCTATTTCCCGGATCGCCTGCCGTGCATCCTGAAGGGTAACTCCGTTCGGATTTTTCAAGCCACGGTTGGCGCGGTCCATCGCACGGTTCGCGGTGACATAGTCAGTAAAAAGCGCCTCGTTGCTGCGTACCGGCGTGAGTGCTTCCCGAAGCTGGTCGAACTTCTGTGCAGCCACATCCTTATAGCTGGCATATTTCCGAGCCTCTTCATAGGTCTGTGGCGATACATCCTTTAACGGGCTGAAGCGGTCGAGAATGCTCGTGTTAAATTTCGAGAAGATACCGGCAAGAGAGAACGGGGCGGTTTTCTCAGTTCCGATCATGTCTTGAAC
Organism: Desulfarculales bacterium UBA702; assembly: GCA_002298165.1. GTDB lineage: Bacteria > Desulfobacterota > Syntrophobacteria > Syntrophobacterales > Syntrophobacteraceae > SbD1. The sequence continues at coordinate 15,403 of DBMI01000005.1, read as the reverse complement.
CTTCAACCATGCCGGATTCTTCGCGAGAGTTTGCGTAAAGCGCTTTTGCCCTCCTGCCGCCTTAATTCCTCCGGCTACCAGAAGTCCACCCGCAAGAGCTTTGGTCGGGTCATAGGTAATGTTTCCCTGGTCATCTTGCTGGATGCCCGAAACAAATCCTCCAGAAGCTTTAAATACCTTCGGATCGGCGTCGGGGAAGAGGGATTTCAACACATAGTCCGGCTTGTATTTGGCCGTTACTTCGGGATACTCGCGCATTACCGCGTCAGGTACGTCTTTCCCTTCCGACAGTGCCTTTTCAACCTTTACCGCATGAGATTCACGTTCAAGTGGTGCAATGTATTGATCGTAAGCTTGCTGCGGCTGCATACCTCGCTTTAAGCCCCGCTCGAACTGACTGAAACCTTCCTGTGCGTATTCGCTGCGGGTTTGAGTGTGGGCCGGTTTATAATCCCAAAGGCCCTGCCATTCCTTCTCTTTGTAGTCAAGAATGCCCTTTACGAATTCTGATTGCTTCTCGGTGAGAATATCGCCTGAAAGCGCCGAGTCTATTATTTGATTGGCTTGTTGCTTTGTGTAGCCCTGGTTTACGAACCAATCGGGGTTACTGGAGCCTACGCGCTCATATTCAATTCCAGGCCCATATCCTTCCGTTCTTTTCAAAAACGGGTTATCACCAGCGGCAAGCTGCTGCTTTGCTTCCTGGAGCATGCCCTGTTCATAGTGTCCGATATTCGGGGCCTCCTGTAGCGATTCGCCGCGCTTTATGAAGGTGGGCACATCTTGTTCCACCCCTGCGACAAAAGATTGCCCTCGGGGATAAGCGCCGTGCTCAACCCGGACGACTTCGGGGGTCTTCTCCACCATTTCAAAACCTTGCCCTGCCGGGAGTGCCCGCCGTGGTCCTAGCCCTAATTCCTGGAGCCTTCCCGCGAGTTCGGGCGAGAATCTGGAATAGACTTCCTCGGGTATGCCGCGAAGTTCAAAACCTTGGCCGGGTGGCAATAGCTTGGGTTGTGCCTCGATAGCTTCCCGCGTCTCTGCCTTATACAGTTCGCGCTCTCCCCAATCCGTAACCCTTCGGGCGTAATCCTCGCGAGCCTTAAGCAAGTCGATTAACTGCTGCCTGAGAGTTGCCTTTTCCGCTTCATCTAACTGGTTAAGCTTCTCTAAATCAGCGGCTACGCCTTCGGGGAGTTTTCCGGGTTCGAGTTTATACAGTTTACTAAACTCGCTTTCGGGGAGCCTCTTCGCAATCTCGCCAAAGATTTCCTTCTTTCCGATATGCCGGATAATGTCCTTGGCTGCACCAACAGTAACAACGGGGTCAGTTATGATGCTTCCAAGAAATTCGATAGAGGTTGAGTAGGGTTTAAGGCTCTCAGGTAGGTTTTCCTCGATAGTCTTCCCGCTGTAAGCCTTTGAGATTTCATTAACCGAACTTCCCCATTTACCGGGCACAAAGGCCGATTCATAGGCACTTTCAAGACCGGATTTTACATTTTGATATTGCTGCTCATACCAAGGCTTATTCTGCCATTCTGGATCTTCAGCCATGGGTTTATGAGCACCCGCGACGAATGCATGAGGCGCATTAAGTGCACCCATTACAATACCCGCTGCTTTGCTGGCTCCTGTTCCGAGTTCAGAAAAGAAGCCTGGTTCCTGCGGAGCGTTCAGGAAATCTATTGCGCTTCCCGGTTGCTTTGCCTCCTGGCCAGGCCGGGTTATTCCTGTGAGAAAGTCACTGGCCGACATATTCACAGGTTGGGCGGGTTCGGCTGCCTGCGCTTCAGGAATCGAAAAGATAGAAGGCTGTTCCGGCTCAGGCTTAGCAAGAAAATCAACCGAATTCGGACCCTGGCCTTGGGTGGGTTCGGCACTAGTGGGTTGAACGTCCGCACTCTGAAGGAAGGCTAAAGCGCTTGGGGTGTTATCCTGAACCTGCCTCGGTTCAACCCGTCTTGTTTCCCCATAAGAGAAATGATTCTTATCGTCGGCAAGATCGTTTACCAGACCGTACTTTCTGAGGTATGGTTCGCTTTCCTGCCAGTTGGCAACGTCTAGGGCCAATCCCTTTTCATGAAATGAGCGTCCGGGCTTTGCAACCCGCGCACCTTTAGGGGCAAGCTCGTTATATAGCTGTTGCTGCTGCTCAGTTGTCCGGTAGCTGGAATTAATGAGGATCGGGTTTCCCGTAGCATCTAACTTTTCAGCGTTAGCCCGTTCCAGCATATCGGCAATCATGGGGTGAACGGTTACGGACCTTCCCCCGATGTTGAGCTTAACCACTTCGCTATCAGGCGAGCTTCCCTGTCCCAACAAGAAGTCTTCTGCTCTCATCTTTACTGGTATCCATGATTCGCCCGCAAGAGGCTGGTAGCGGTGTCCTGGTCAAGCTCGCCCTTCTGAAATGCTTTCTTGATTGCGTCGGGGCTGGTGTACTTGGTTCCCGCTTCGGTCAATCTCTGACTGCGCTGCTCGGTTCCGATGGTGTTCAGTGTATTGCTGAAAGCATTCGAGATATTCAACCCCTTGGTTTGGTTGGTTTTGAATTCCTGCACGTATTTGTTGTACTTCTCAGGATCTGCGCCTGCGATAAGGTTTAGCTGATTCAATGCCGTGCCTTCAGTCAAGTTGCCCGCCTCAGCCGGGGGAACTGCGCCTTGGATAGTACGTCCGCTATAATCCCTATATGAAAATCCGGTCGGGCTGTTCTGGTCAGCTATGCGGTGGAATTCCTTCGAAGGTTCGTTCTGAGTAGGTTTCATCACATCAATGCTGTTTGGGCCTGTCCTGATCCAGTATGCGCCGGTGCTTCCGACTTGCCCGTACTGAGGGCCGCTCTTCTCATCAAAGGGAAGGGATTGGTCAATAACGTGCGAATCCTTGCCCCATTTGACGATAGCCTTCTGTGTCCCTGGAATGTTCATGGTTTGGAGATTTCGCGCCATTGGCTCAAGCACACCTGAGCGGGTGCCGTGTTGCCATGTCAGATAACCTGAGCCGGGGTCTTGCTGTATCTGGAATTGCGGTTTCTGCCATTGTCCTTCGGCGTTCTTTTCATATCCGGCTTGGGCGAAGATGCGGTCCATCATGTTTGACTGTTCGATCCCGAGCTTTTCTTTCTCAAACGCCTGTTGTTGTTCCCGCTGCTTATCCAGGAGATTTCCCTTGATCTTGCTCAAGATTGTCTCGCCGACAATCGTTTGCAGGAGATTTGGGACAACGCTTTCCCAAGGGCTCCTTACAACGGGGGCCTGAATCACCTGCGGTTTTGGTGCCTGAAAAGGGAGAATTCCTTCCATTTTTCAAACTCCTTCCTTTGGTTAGCGGGGCCGACAACTCCGCAACTGTTGCTGTTTGGCCCTGAGCCTCGCCGCATATTGCTCGTTCGTTTCCGGCTGGAAGTCAGTCCCGGAGCTTTCTGTCTTTGCGGGAGTGGCTTGTTTTGCTTCCTCACTAGGCTTTTCAAAAAATCGCTCCCGAAAACGCTGGCTTGCCATCTTCGCTATCTCGCGGGGTGCGAGCTGAAGAGTGCCATATTTCGCCATTTGCTCCTGGGCGATGGTTCGAGCGGCAGCGTCGCAAAAGGCGCGGGCATCTGGTAAGCTTTCCGCTAGTTCAAATTCACTTTCGAGAATCTGGTCTCTCGCATCGGCGTATCTCGCCGTAAGAGATTGCTCAACGGTCAATGGTTCATTAGCCATTTAATTTTTCCTTTTTTTAGAAGTCAAAGAATCGCGTTTGAAACGCGAACGCCGGTTCACTAACTACTTCCCTTCCCATCCTCCGCTGATTGCCGCCCTCAGGTGATTGTCTCTTTTGGCAATTTCCTGCATGAGAGTTAAGGTCCAGTTATGCCCTTCCTTGCAGGTCAAAAACACTTTCACAACCCGCCCGGTGTAATCCACTTCATTGTTGGATACCTGCTCGATCTTGTTAGCGAAAATCCCGCATATCGGGCAGCTAATTTTCGGCTGGGCAAAACCTCGACTATTGTCGCGTTCATGGAAATTAAGAATCATTCATTTGTCCTTTCGGTTGTTTGGTTTTCGGGTGCGGGCAGCGCCGCACGTTTAGCGTTGCCCTTCAACTTTGGCTGAGTTGCCTTCACATCGACTATGTTCTGCTGGTCGCCCTGGCTGCCGAATGAAACGACATAGACGACATTTTCGCTTTGTGTAATGACATGGTGCTTCTCGCTGTAGTCGGGATCTTGGACGGCAGCAATTTTCATCTTTCCGGTTGCAGATACTTCTTGTGCGCGAACCCAAGCGGAATAGGCTTTTGCGTCCAAATCCTTGGGCTTTGCGAAGTCCTTCAGCTTGTCCAGGATTTCCTTGGCTTCCTCAAAGATCATCAGCGCAGCGCTCTTTTTTGCTCTTCTGAACCGCTCTTCGTGCGCCTCGTCCTTGTAAATCCATGTTTGAAAAGAGCTGCGCGGGATTCTCATTTCTTTGCATACTTTCACCAACGGCGTACCTGTCTCATAGCGGGCACAGACTTCCTCGAAGAGTTCCGGGGTATATAAAGATTTCTGAGCCATCACTTTAGTCTCCCAAAGCAGCGAACTTGATGTACTTGCCGAATGAATAGCCGGGTTCTCTTTCCCTGGTTATTTTGCATGTGCAGACCAAACAGTGGAAATGGACGGTGGTCGAAATCAGGTTCGAGCTTTCGAGCGGAACGAAAACCGGAATTTCCAGTCCACACGAAGAACAGAAAAGCGTATGCTCTCGCGTCAGTTCCGCCAAGCGCTCAACCTTGATGCTTTCGGGAAGCTGGTACGCGATCCCGCTCTTTGCCTGATTGTGGATGTTCATCTATGCTGTCCTTCGACTTCGCCTGATTACAGAGAGGCTGCTATCACCAACTCAATACCTTGCCTGATACTTTCGTCGCATTCCGGGATTTCGGGCCACGATGGGCTTTCCGGGTCTTCCGTGTTTTCGGGAAGATCTCTAAGTGCTTGGCGATAAGCGCCTAATGCTGCTCTCTTTTCACTATCCGAGTCGAGCAACTGACTCCTGTCTGTTACCGCCAAAATAGCGTTACGCCTCAATCGAAGAATTTCCCATGCATCCATTTAAGCTGTCCTTTTCCACCGGTAAACGGTTATGTAAGTTGGGATATCTATAGTTGTCCCGGAGTTGAACGGCGCGATATCAACAGCATGTGCATGGTCGGATAAACCCACCCCGTAAATGCCTGCCGACGCCAAGCCCGTGCTGCTGGGTGCCCCGGTGTTGGTGGATGGAGGATCAACCGTGTGCTTGTGAGAAAAATTCCCGCCAGTTTTCTCCACCGCGTTAAAGTTTGCGTCGCCCGTGTCCACACCGATCAAGACTTTGCCCGAACCGAATGCGGCCCATGTTCCGCCGAAAAGTGTTCCGGGGTTGGTATCGTTTACGGACTGATAGATGGAGCCAATGGGCCATACCAGATCCATTATTGAGTCGGATTTACCTGCCCCATGGCTATTGGCGTGGCTTCGAATTTTGTAGTACGCGTCTGTTATCCAGGCGCTTATTGCGGGGATTGTAGTCAAACCTCCCGGTGGTTTTAGATCCATGTCATTCAGCCTTTCTTGTGAGAGTTAACTGGGTTGCTGCCTTGAAGCGCTTCTCGATTTCCGCCAGATACTTTTCGAGCATCCAGTGTGTGACATATTCCGCCCCAGCCCGATTGCCCGCCCACACGAACGGCACCCTATAACGCACCTGGAAGGTGATAATGCTCTGAAGGGCTGCATGCGGCTTCATCTCGCTTCGATATTCACCTTTGCTGATATCGCTAAGGCTTCCCTCGACTACCACTGCGAACAGCTCGTAGTGCCGCGCTTTGGCTAACTCCCGCTCGAATCGCTCCCGGTTGCCGTTCATCAGGCAGGCTATCAAGTCGTTTAGTTCCTTGCGCTCTATAGCAACCTTGTCCTCGAATCCAGGCAGGCTGTAGTCGCCCACAGGCAAGGTGGCCCGCACGATTTCCACATTGAAGCGCTCGAAGGTGTAGGGAGCTTGTTCTCGGGTGTCGATTAAGAACGTCATGTTTCGCTACTCATGTCGGCATTCTACGCACGCGGGAGTTTCCGAGGGTTCGCCTTTCCCTGAGTGCGGACTTCTACCGGCCTCGGACTGCCCTTGAGAACTGATGAGATTGAACTAAAATGACCCATGGATGTGTTACCTTCCTGTTACCCTAACGTCTGTCATACGGCTTCAGACACGGCTTTACAGGACTCGCACTAGATATGCATTCTAGCGGGTTTATAGTCCCTCGATGTACCGATCAAGTTCCCGAATGTCGAATCGGACTGCCCCGCCTACCCTCTTCGGTCTTACCGGGAATGGCTTCTTTGCTCCGGTGGAGATTGCGTTGTAAAGATGACCCGGTGAAATGCCGAGATAGGTTGCGGCTTCCTGGACCGTTAGCAGTCGCTTCAGACTTCCGTTGCCTGTTCCGCTCTTGCTCATCTTCGGATGATCCCCTTGTCTCGTGTGGTATCCCGCCGTTCATCGGCAGCGGCCCGATTCTCAGGATAGGTTCCCTTTATAAGAATGTTTGTGGGCACCCTTCTGAGCCTCGTTTTTGAGTCCCGCGATTCGGCCATATGCGCCATCAGGCTAGACCTGTGCATTCCCATAAATTTCATTGAGCACATGCGACTTCTCTTTCCCTGAATTCAGGACAATCCACCTTCAGATAGGGATACCTCGCTGGGTCCTCGTCTGGCGGAATCCCGATACAATGCCCCTCAAGGCTCGGATTTATTGGGTTAGGCGTGAAATTGGCACAGGCTGAGCAGACTACTTCCCCGATTTCATTTCCAGACGCATTGAATTCACCAGACGCATTCAGACGCAATTCTAGGCTTTTTTCAGATAAATTATTTTCTCGTATAGAAAATACCGAAACTTGCGTCTGGTTGTGTCTGTCAGGTGGTTGCGTCTGTAACCCAATTCCCAACCAACCCCGGTCCTGCCGAACCCCTATCCTGTGATCTTTTAGCCCGCGTTCCTTGAGCTTTAGCCCAAATGTACGCTTCTTTATTGGTTCCTCATCATTGGCCCGGCACCATTCCTCGTATTTTTCAAAAAGGTCTTTCGACTTCACCATAAGCTCGGGTTCAAGAATGCAATGGTCGGATAGGAACCCGCCAAGAATGTCCATTTCTTCCCGATACTCTTCCGTCGCGGCTCGTACTTCATCCGGAATGCCTAGTCCGTTTTGCTGCCACTCATAGCAACCTTCGATTGCCCAATTAAGAATTCCCGGTAACTCGCGTCGCAGCTTATTCGGTAGGTCTTGGTCGCGCTCTTTTTCGGGGATTGTTACAGTGAAGGGAATTAGCCGGATTCGCCGCCAAATTGCGTAATCGGTCCCTTTTATTGTCGGTTTGTGATTGGCTGCAAGGAAGAGCTTGAATGTGGGCTTAAACTCGAAAAATTCCCTATGGAGAAAGCGGGCGGTTATGGTGTCCTGGCCGGTTATCTGCTTCACTAAGGCTTCGGCCAGTTTTTTGCCAGAATCAACTTCGATACCGCATACAAACCGGCTACCCTTAAGTGCTGCCAAGTCATTCCTGATTCCATCATTTTGGCGCACCAGAAAAGTGGAAAAGTCCGCTTGCTTTGAATAATCCCCGAGCATAGAACGTACAGCTTCAAGGAAGGTTGACTTGCCGTTTGCGCCGATTCCATAGAGGAAGAAAAGGCATTGCTCCCTGGTATCCCCGGTTAGGCAGTACCCGACTACTCGCTTGAGGAATTGGATAAGATTGTCATTTCCATTGGTGGTTCGGTTAAGGAAATTGTACCAAGTCGGGCAGGTTGCCTTTGGGTTAATATCCACCGGTGCATACCGGGTTATAAAATCACTTGCCCTGTGCTTGTAAACGTCGCCAGTTCGTAGATTGATAGTCCCGTTTTGACAATTAAATAGCCAATCGTCGGCGTCCAGTTCTGATAGGCTAATCGACATTCCCGGCTCTTTGCCCGCCAAAAAAAGCATTGATTCCATCTTGGTTTTTGATTCTAGAGAGAGTGCGTACTTAACAAGACTTTTCCGGAGAACATCATCTGAAATGGTGCTGGCTTGGGCATAGAGTTGGCGGGCAGTGGTTTTCCCGCACTGATAGATATACTGGCCTGATTCGTCCGGCTTCCAAATAGCTCCTTGGTTGACTAGCCATAACCTCTGCTGCGGGCAATACCGTACATATTCCCGGTGCTCATCGGCGAATCGTTCGGCGGCTCCTGTATCGGTTAATGGGTAATCCCGCCGGGGTTTCTCGGCCTGGTGGTTTTGGTCGGTGGACTTTTTTGCTGGAGCGTTTTTGCTGTGGACTTTATCAATATGTTTGTCGAGCCACTTAACCTTGCTTCGGTGTTGCCTGCGCCACTTTTCCCCAATTGGGTAATTCTCAAAAATATGGAAAATGTCAGCTCTTTTTATCCCGGCTCGGACAAGTGCGTTCACTACCGACATGATAACTTCCGAGCGCTTGCCGACATTCTCACCACTCTCGACAAGCAGCCTTATCTTATCCTTCACAGGTAGGGTTTCTAACTGGCGGTCCCAGTCGTAGGTGCCATCATATCCGTTGGCATAGGAAGTACTTGGGCAGCCCGGTTCTCCTAAATACTGGACATAGATTTCTTTGAATTCACTGGAGCGGTCGGCAATTGCGCTATACATTCAGCACTTCCCCTGTGATCGTGAAGAATCGCAACTTGTCGTACATCTCGATTCCAAATTCTTTGTTTTTCCCGCCTCCTTCCGGCGCTCCCTTTGGCAGCGATCCCCGGATGATGATTTTGACGCCCGTTCTGGAGGGTGATATTTCCGTATAGGAATTGAGTTTTTTTATTATTTGAAGTGCGCGGGGGGTTATTTCGCCGGTTTCCGGATTCCGGCAATTGTCGAGATCTATTCCAGCAAAGGGGTCCGATTCAGAGAAAACGAAACCTATGCCAGCAAGCCATTCGTAGCGCTTCAGGTTCTCAAGGGATTGTGCGTATGTTCCCCAAGTTTCGGGGTCGGAATGGCTCCCTCCCCTCATGGTTTTCGGGTTAATCGGCGGCTTCGTGTATTTATCGCCGTCAGGCTTCCACCACCAATTCACCCATTGGGGCAGGGTTTTCAGTTCATCAGGGATATTCTGGACCTTTGGATAGAGGGCTTCCGGTTTTTCCATCAGACAGCTTCAGCCCCCTCAGTTTGCGGTGCTTGAGGCTCGGCCTCTAACGCTTGCGCCAGCATCCTAAGCCCAAGGTCGATATGTTCGGGCGTTCCCTGAATACCGGCTAAGTATTTCGACATGCTTGCTTCGCTCTTGCCGAACAGCTTTCCGAGCTTCCAGTTTGAAATTTTGTGACGCCGGAAGATTTCTTGCGTGGGGTGTGGTAGTGGTTGTTCGATTATTAGTGACATATCCATTCCTTCCCATGATTCAGTCTTTTCATGGCTCCGCCAACTCGGTTACAGCGAGCTTTCTTAATGGTCGAAGATTCTTGAATGCTGATGATGATGGGAGTATATGGGCTGGATAGCGGATTAAATTAGGAAGAATAAAACTATTAATGTTCCGAAAAGGCTGGAGTTGCCGATTATTTGAAGAACTTATTTCGGATGGTCTGTATAGCCTTATACAATGCGGTATTTCTTATTAGGGTAGAATCGCCCCTTAGGGAAGAGTCTAAACTGGGGTCCATTTTTTTTGCAATCGCCGTAACACCTAATCCACGCTTAAGCATTTCTATTATTTCATTCTCTTGCTGGATTGTGAGCGAGGGAGTCTGTCCCTGCTTTACCTTGGGCTGAATTTTCAACTCTTTCTGCCAATTTTTCACTATGGGGTGCAGTGCACGTGTGATTTGTTTCCAATTGGCCGTTAAATCAATCCAGACATTAATTTCAGTACCCTTTACTGCAGCAATCGGAATGATGTAAGCGGCATCTTGACATAGTGATTTGCTAAATGAATCCACTTGTCCATGCCGTTCTAAAAGACCTTTAACTTCATCCCACTCTAGTTTTGGATCAATTAAGTGACCATGAAAAGAGCCTAAATAAATGCTGGTTCTAAAAGGTTTTGTGGCCTTCCATCCTTCGTTACTGGTCTCTATCACCTTTTGTTTCAGCCCGGCTAACACAAACTTTGCCAGTGAATCGTCTGTAACTTCCTCTTTAGATTCAATAAAGTCGCGGAATGTTTTGCGGGAAATAATATTCAGCATGTATGGATAATGCTGAATCATACGTTCTTCCACTATATCAGTGTATGATTTAAATCCAGCGGTCTCTTGGGGGGGTGGGCGTGAAACAATGTCTTGGATGAATAATAGAAGGTCGTCTTTGAACTGATTCCCTCTTTGGGATAACGCATACTCCTGACTGTCTCCAAGGTAGACGCATCCGGCGAGGTCTATATGCCAAGCCTGTGCTATTGCATAATTTCGGTATGCTTCACGGTAACTGGGGTCTCTTCTTAGGACATTCCATGTATGTTCATGTTGGTCGATTTCTGGCATGTTTGCGCCTCCTGGTGGACGCTCCTGGTTAGTGATTCCAGGGGAACCGGTCCAGGTAACCGGCTTTCGGGCCGCGATTCCCTACCCCTGGAATTGAAACCATTATAGCATAAGAGTTTGTCCCGTTCGTTACCCAATGTTACCCAAACGGGAAATGTTACCCAAACGGTTACCCAAGCGCCCATTTTGACGCAAAAAAGGGACTCAACCCGAAAGCTGAATCCCTAGTCTTTTCGATGGCTTGCCGAAGCGGGGACTCGAACCCCGACAGGAATACTCCCACTAGACCCTGAACCTAGCGCGTCTACCAGTTCCGCCACTTCGGCAAATTCTCTTGATAATATTATCCGAGTATCGTATGCTAAAAGTCTTTACCTGTCAAGGCGTTTTAGACTTTTTTCGGAAGGTGTTGCCCTTCGTATGGAAGTGTTTAGAGGTCTCGATTCAATTCGGGGGAGGTTGAAAAACCCCGCCGTTACCATAGGAAATTTCGACGGCGTCCACAGAGGCCATCAGGCGCTGTTTCAAAAGGTCAAGGAGTGGGCTGCAAAGCTCGATGGGCAATCGGTGGTTGTCACCTTCTACCCTCACCCGCTTCAGGTCCTCTTTCCCGAAAAACAACTCACCTTTATTACCTCACACGAGCAAAAACTCGAACTTATCGAGGCCTGCGGCATCGATGCAACAATTGTGATTCCTTTTACCCATGAATTCGCACGCATTTCGGCCCAAAGCTTTGTAGCCGATCTGCTGGTGGACAAAATCGGGATCAAGGCTATCGTGGTCGGCTACGACTACCGTTTCGGGCACAACCGCGAGGGCGACATCGATTACCTCAAGCGCATGGGACTTGAAAACGGCTTCGCGGTGGATACCGTTGCCGGATTCAAGATGGATGAAACGGTCGTCAGCAGTACGGCCATTCGCCAGATGATCCTTTCGGGAAATGTGCGCGATGCAAAGAAGCTTCTGGGACGTTTTTTCGAGGTGAGCGGAACGATTATCGAGGGCCGACGAAGAGGCGCAAGTCTTGGATTTCCAACCGCAAACCTTCGAGTTACCTCCCAGGCTTCCCCGCGTACCGGTGTCTATGTGGTCGAAGCCGAAATAGAGGGCCAGACCTACGGCGGAGCCGCCAACCTAGGCTACAATCCAACTTTCGGCGATGTCGATCTGAGCCTCGAAGTACACCTTTTCGATTTCAACCAGGATGTCTACGGAAAACAGATCTCAGTCAGGTTCCTGGACAGGCTCCGCGATGAGAAACGTTTTTCAGGACCCGACGAGTTGATCGAGCAGATACGAAAAGATGTGGCAACGGCCAGGAAGATTCTGGCGGAAACGCGCGGCAGCTAGAACCATCCGCCTGTCTCATACGAAGTTGCGTTCAAGATTAAACAAAAGCAACAAAACGGGGGAACGAGTCCCCCCGCGCCCCCCCTGATTCTGGGCGCTCGCGGCAACTGCTCCGCGCATGGCGCGGTGCGCCGCCGCGGCGCCACATGAGCTGCACAGCGGCAAGCGGTGTTGGGAGCGCGCTCCCTACGGTTAAAGTATCATCTTGACTACAAATGGGTATCATATACATCGGGATGACCCTGAATGATCCACTTAATCTAAAAGACTTCAGAAGTCCTGCCGGCCCTGAAAATTGCAAGCTTCAAATCTCGCATCGTTCGCGGCGCATCCATATATATCCCCAGTCTTCTTGGCGCTGTCGGTTTCGGTGCGCGAGCACCATTGCCAGGTTTTCTCCTGCCGGCACCTTCCTGAAGGATTTGGACGATTCTTCCAATCTCGTCCGCGGCAGTTTTGATTTCATTCAGATATGACTGGACTTCGCTGCCAGTCACCTGAACCCCCACCTTATGAAAAGAGCGGCAAAGAATTTCAATCTGCTTCCGCTGCCACCTGTGTTTCCTTAGCCCCTTGAGTTGGTGTTTTGCCACGGCCGAGAATCTTTTCAGGACCTGAAACGAAATGGCCCAGTGGGCGTGGATCATTCTATCCATAAGTTCCTCGGACCTGTAAGAGCCAAGCAGGTAGCCGGCAAACCGGGCTATTGCGGTATCATCGGTCGAGACAGAATCAGGCAGCTTGGACCATGCGCCATCCATAAGGACTCGGAAGATCTTTTGATAAAGCCGCCTTGCGTATTTCTTCAGCATCTGTTGAGTGAGAAGAAGGGAGGCGAGTTCAAGCGACCATTTGTCAAGATTCTTTCTCGAATGAATCACAAAATGCAGCAGATCGATGCCGATTAGCGACCAACTGGACAAAGGGTCGATAGCCGAGAGGGTGCCGAGTACGAATTCGACTTCCATTGGCTTCAATCGCGGATTATTGTGGCTTGCAACCCCTTTGTCGGCATTTATCGGTCTAATCCCCCTAACCATCTCATAAAATACTGCCCTGCTAGACCGGTAAAAGAGTCCTGACCGAAAATAGTAAGTTTCCGAGGCGGTTTCACAAAGCAGAGTTATAGGAGCTTCGGGATCGGGGTAACTCAGCCCGGATCTTCCGAAAAACTCGGAACCATCCTGCTCACTCAGGCAACCCTCTTCTTTCGGCCGGCTCCTGTCGATAAGCTGCAGCAGGTCCTTGATCTTTGCCTGGGTGGCAATCTCCGAGGCAGGTTCTGATAATTTCCTCATTGTGGTCACCTCTGCCTATGGGCGAAAGGCGCAATCCCTGCCTTCGTATTCCCAAAAGCTATTCAAGGCTGTATTTCAAAGGATCTGTACCGTAGATTAGGAGGACTAATCCGACTTGGGTGAAACACGGGTGAAACGGAAAAGGCATCATCAGGGTCATGGTGAAAGTTCATGGTTTCTCGGTTAACTCGGCAAAGGCCCCTCTCTATTGCTGCCAGGACCAGAGTTCAGATGAACAATCCCTCTAAACGGGCGACCGACTTTCCGCACCCGCCTGTTCTGGCAAGTCTCGATGAGCAGAATGCATGCCAAAATCCGGGGCGACCATAAACGAGGTGCGGGCGCGGCTTGAGCGGACTCGGGCTGTATGCGAACCATTAAGCTGTTTTCCGAATTACAATCCTGATTTCAACATGGAAATTCATATTCGAGGAGAATTGTTATTAGCGGGGGTCTGCGCTGGTCAGGCAACCTCCTTGTGCTACCTGGGGTCGCGGGACCAGAGATCAAGGTTCTGGTCACCATCATTTATTTGATCCCCATAAAGAAAGAAGCAGCTCCAGACCATGTGGTCCGGTTCTTCTGGTATTGGGGTGCGGTGGAAGGTGCGAGAATGCCATGACAATAATTTTCATTTTTATTAATAGAGGGTGGTCCTCTCGTGCCTGTGGTGTCCAAATCTTATATTTACCGCAAAAATCTCCATTCGGTTTAGCCGAATGAGCCCGTTTGCCTGGCTGGCGGGTACGCTGAAAATCATGGTAAACTCAAAATTCAGTGGGCCTTGTATGCCGGTGTGGCTTAATAGCTGCTCATACCAAGGGGACGGCAATGTTTGATAAAATATGCGAATTCCTTGGATCGGTGCCACTATTTTCCAGGCTCAAGGCAAGGGAGATCCGATATATCGCGGAAATCGCCGGGATTGTAAGTTACCCTCCCAATACGACGATTTTCCATGAAGGTGAGTCGGGAGGCAGCTTATACATAGTCATCGAGGGGCAGCTTGAAATCCTGAAAGGCCAGCCTGATACCGAGGAACGCATCCTGAGAGTCTGTGGCGAAGGTGAACACATAGGGGAAATGTCTCTTTTCAATCCCGGAAAGGCGAGAAGCGCGACAGTAAGGACCAGGACAGCGGTGAAGTTGCTCAGGATATTAAGTGATGACTTTGAAGCCCTTGTTCACCGTCGGCCTGCGATTTCATTGTCGCTCTCCAGCGGACTGGCCGAGCGTATGCTGGACTCTGAGAGCAGGCTGATGGGCATTATCGAGAAAATGTCCCGGAAAATCGGCTCAAGCCGCGATGCGGGGCAGAGCGATTCAGCAAATCCAGCGGCTAAGAACTCAAAGAACCCGGAAAAATCTGTCGGCACCGGCATCCCCAGGCTTCAAATCAAAACCTTTGGAAACTTCAACGTGTTTCGAGGCGAGACACTTATCGGGGAAGAATCGTGGAAGGCAAAACAACCCAAGACACTCCTTAAAACGATCGTTGCCCGCGGCGGAGCAGGCATACCAAAAGACGTTCTGATAGAAGATCTGTGGCCTGAAGTGTCTTCCGATGCCGGAGAAAACAATTTCAGGGTGGTTCTGCATCGGCTTCGCAGGGCACTTGAGCCGGCAATTACCCACGCGCGTGGATCATCGTACCTCTTTTTTAAATCGAACCTGATATTTCTCAATAAAGAATTGTGCGAGATCGATGTCGACGATTTCGTGATCCTGTATCAGAAAGGGAAAAAAGCCGAGCAGGCAGGCGATATTCCCAGGGCACTTCGCTGCTATCGGTCGGCCATCGACTTGTATGTCGGCGATTTCCTCGCCGAGGAACTCTACTCTGCGTGGGCTGAAGCTAAAAGGAATGAACTTCGTTTAAGCCATCTCGATCTGCTGTCACGAGCTGCTGATCTGTACCAGGCGCAGGGCAGCTCGAAAAAGGCCATTGAGCTCTACAAAGCCATGATCAGGGCCGATTCGGTTTGCGAAGAAGCCTATCAGAAGCTGATGCAGCTTTACTTGAATCGCGGCAACCCCGCCGAAGCCGTAAAGGTCTACGAGCAATGCAAAAAAAACCTTGAAACCGATCTGGGGGTTGAACCAAGCAACCTGACGGTCTCAATGAGGAGAATGATATCAGAATTCAAGTAAGTCCATCCAATGAATCGAGACATTTTGGGATTCAGGAAGATCTAATACCAGTTCGCGTTCAGG
>DBMI01000004.1:2340-3171 GCA_002298165.1 Desulfarculales bacterium UBA702 | reverse complement strand
TGGCCGCCCGCCGCGAGAAGACGCTCTATTTTGCCTCCCTCATCAGTTTCGTCGCTTTTGCGGCCTTTGTCCTCGACCTGTCGATGCTCGGCAAGATTTTCACCATTACGCCGACCCAGAACGCCTTCCTCGCCTGGGGAGTTTTTGCCCTCATTATTGCCTACACCTATCGGCTCAAGTTGATCCTCACTGCGGGACTTGCCTGCCTCATCGGCTACCTTTCCGCTACCGTCGGAACCTGGGGCGGCTGCTACTGGCTTTCTTTCGGCAATCGGCCGGAAAACATTCTTTTTGCCGGTACGGTGATCGTTGCTGCGGCTGCATTTTTCCACGGGGACCGGCGTGAGTTCCGGCCGATCTACCGGAACTTCGGTCTTCTCGTACTGTTGTCGTCGGTCCTCGCCCTTTCGCATTGGGGGCGCGGGAGTTACCTGTCGCTGCCGGTGGAGACGGTGGAGTACGGCTATCAGGTTGCCGGTTTCATTCTATCCGCTCTTGTCATCTGGGCAGGCATCCGGCGTCAGTGGCCCGGTACCGTCAATCTCGGGAGCACCTTCTTCGTCATATTTCTCTACACGAAATTCTTCGACTGGTGGTGGGATTGGATGCCGAAGTACCTCTTCTTTCTTGTGCTCGGCCTGATGGCGGTGGGGCTGCTTCTGGCGCTGCGGCGGCTGCGGAACGCGCTGAAGGGAGGTGCAGCGTGAAAAAGGGGATTATTGCCGCCATGGTCTTAATCGCCGTGGTCAATGCAGTCGTGTTGCTGGGAGCCTTCCGGAACCGTTCCGGGGCTGATTCGATCCTGGAGATGACGGAGAGGGAGTTGCGGCT
>DBMI01000004.1:0-2329 GCA_002298165.1 Desulfarculales bacterium UBA702 | reverse complement strand
GATTGGGACAAGCCGCTGGAATGGTTCGACCGGAGGAAACTGGCGGAGGTCGGCTTCGACCTTACCGGGTGGAAACCGGATGCAATTGATGCGGTCGGGACGAAGAAGATCCTGCCGCGGCGGGCTTATGTGGTCCTGGAATATCAGGGAAACGCCTGGAAGCAATGGGATGAAGGGATGCGCCGGGATATTGAAAAGGCGGCCCGGAAAGAGCTGCGGGAGGAGAAGGAGAAAAAGAATCGCGAGCGGGAGGTCAGGGAGCTGGAGTGGCGTCGCACCCATGCGTCGCAGCTCTTTCCGGTCGATGTGGGCCTTGATCCAGGCGTTCTCCGCAGCCGCTACCCCGACCGGCGGCGCTACGCTCTTGTCCCCGCCGTCGTAAACCTGATGGTGCGCTACGGTGAGTCCCCCAATACGGGGAACGCCAAGGTTTCCGGCTCCATATCGGATATACTCTGCGATCAGGTGACGATACCGTTGAGCCTGCAGGGGCAACTGGTGGAATTCTTACGCAAACCGGGCGTCTCTTGGTCGGAGTACTATTCCAATGAGAAGACCGCCGTTAAGTCTCCCCGGTACACGGCGGTCATCAAGTTCGGGAAACGGTATGAGCCGTGGGTCGAATCGGTTATGGGGATCAAACCCGAAAATCAGCTTCACTGAACCCGGATGCATCTGGTTCACACTATGGTAAGCTTGAAGCAAGGAAGTTTGTTGCAATAAGCGGCATGATTCAGGCCGCACGCCGTTTTTTTCCGGAAGGCGGCCCACTGGTTATTGCGCGTTTGGATTGAGGAACTCGTTGAGTTTTTTCAGGATCTGACCCGGCTTGTATTTCTGCGGGATGGCAAAGTACCCGCTTTTCGCTACCGGCACGGTGAAGGTGCCGAGTTGGGTATCCATGTCGAAATCCGCTGTCAATTGATAGGGGACATGATCGGGGTTGGGAAGGCGCTTCAGTACCTCAACGAGATCGCTGTATTTTACGCGGATGGGCAACCTGATATCAGTGATGGTGTTTCCTCTGAATTCGAATTGCTGCTGCTGTTCCCCGCTCGTCATCGGCAACTCGGAGATGAGCAGGTTGTACTTGTATCTGCTGAGCCTGATGTCGGAAGAATTGGGGTTTGACACCGCAAGTGCAAGGTCCATTAACGCCCCTTCACCGTCAAGGCCGGTAAGTTTGATATCTTTCACCGCCACTTCCGGCTGTTTCATGAACATGGTACATCCGGTAAGAAAAGCGCACACAAGAACTAAAAACCGTTTCACGAAGTATACCCCCTCTTTGAACATTGGATTTCTGACGTATGTTTACACGGCTTTGTCTGAAAAACAAGAAATCTTGTGTTAAAAGAGGGGTCGCGGGTTTCGCCCGACGGATTGCGCGAGACCCGATTAGTTTATAATTTTCGTTCGTGGAGGTTGCCGGTTATGTTCATACGTTGTTGTATTGCCGCATTTACACTCGTTTTCCTGGCCTCTTGCAGCACAGTTCCCATAACCGGGCGTTCCCAACTGAACCTGATTCCCGGCAACTCCATGCTCTCCATGAGTCTGCAGCAATACGATTCGTTTCTTAAAGAGCATAAGTTGAGCGCCGATAAAGAGCAGGCAGCCAAGGTCAAGAGGGTGGGGGCTAAAATTCAGGATGCGGTCGAGCGCTATCTTGGCGCCAAGGGCATGAGCGATCGGTTGGCCGGTTACAAATGGGAGTTCAATCTGGTGGAGGATAAGCAGATTAATGCCTGGTGCATGCCCGGAGGCAAAGTGGTGGTCTATACCGGCATCTTGCCGGTTGCGCAGGGCGAGGCGGGATTGGCGGTCGTAATGGGGCACGAGATTGCCCATGCCATTGCCGAGCACGGTAATGAGCGCATGAGTCATGGACTTTTGGCGCAATTCGGCGGCATGGCTCTCGAAGAGGCACTTTCTTCGCAAGCGGGCGCCACCAAGCAGCTCTGGATGTCGGTTTACGGCGTTGGAGCACAGTATGGCGCTCTTTTGCCGTACAGCCGCCTGCAAGAGAACGAGGCCGATCGCTTGGGGCTGATTTTTATGGCCATGGCCGGTTATGATCCGAACGCCGCTGCCTCCTTTTGGCAGAGGATGGCGTCCCAGAAAGGGGGCGCGGCACCTCCCGAGTTCCTCAGCACCCACCCCTCGGATGTAACCCGGATCGAAAACATAAAGCGGCTGATACCGGAGGCGATGGGCTATTACAAGATAAAGTAAAATTACTACCTGATACCCGGAGGATTCATGATTCATCACATGCGGGGCATAAAGGTGATTTTCACCGGTTTGCTTTTTTCATTCATGTTGCTGT
>DBMI01000077.1:36295-36492 GCA_002298165.1 Desulfarculales bacterium UBA702 | reverse complement strand
CCGAGCGCTTCGGCCGCATCCTGGTCTTCGCGGATGGCGATGAAGTAAAAGCCCCACTTCGACTTGATCACCTTGTGGATGGTAAACACGCACAGGGCGGCAAGCCCGAGGGCCAGGAAGTAGTACGGCACCTTGGAGCGGAAGGTCTGGATGATGAGGATTCCCTGCATCCCTTCGGTGAAATCTCTCCAGACGAT
>DBMI01000077.1:0-36282 GCA_002298165.1 Desulfarculales bacterium UBA702 | reverse complement strand
GAAGCATATCCAGCCGAGTAAGAAACCGAAGACCATTGCCGCCGGCCCTCCCAGGAGCATGCCCCACCAGGGGGAGATGTCGAGCTTGGTGGTGCACAGGCCCGCCGCGTAGGCGCCGACCCCGAAAAAGATGGCATGGCCGAAGGATATCTGCCCGGTGTACCCGGCAAGCAGGTTCCACGAGGAACCGATCACCACCCACATGAGGGCGATGATGAATATATGCCGATAGTAATCGGAATGGATGATGAGCGGAAATAGTACAAGGAGTGCGACTGCTGCTATCTTTGCATGCTGCTGTTTCATCTTTTCCCCTGTTATACCTTGGTCAGCGTCTTCAGGCCGCCCGGCATGAAGACGAGCACGAGAACGAAAATGACCATTCCGAAGGCATCCTTGAGAGCCATGGAAACGTAGGTGGCCCCCAGGGATTCGGCCACGCCGAGAACCAGCCCCCCGAAAATAGCCCCCACAGTGCTGCCCAGCCCGCCGAGAACGGTGATGATAAATGCTTTCAGCGTGAAGGGCCCGCCGACGTCGGGGAAAAGGTAGTAAATCGGGAGGAGCAGGGTTCCGCCGGCCGCGGCCATGGCCGCACCCAGACCGTAGGTAAGCTGGGTGATCCACTCCGCGTTGATCCCCATGATCAGGGCCGCATCCTTGTTCTGTGCGGTTGCGCGAACGGACCTTCCTGCATCGGTTTTAAGAAGAAAGATGAACAGGCAGACAGTAAGAAGCACAGCCAGCCCGAACGCCACGAACATGGGAACGTTCCACGAAATGGAGCCGATCATGAAGGTGGCGGAACTGTACGATGTTTTTACCGACTTGTAATCGGAGTGAAAGAAGAACCGGATCGTTTCGGTCAGGACCATTCCTATGCCGACGGTCATCAGGATCTGATTTTGAGGGATTACGGAGTCGACGTTGAGAAGGGGGTTTAGGAGATATTTCTGGATGACCACGCCGAGCAGGAAGAGGGCAGGCATGGCGACCAGGAGCGCGAAGTAGGGGTCCAGGTGAAGGTACTGGAAGAGCAGAAAAGTGATGTACATGGCCACCATCATGAGCTGCCCGTGCGCCAGGTTGATTATGCGCATGACGCCCATGATAAGGGTCATCCCAAGACCGATCAAAGCGTAGACGCCGCCGATGAGAATGCCTGCGACAAGCGTCTGGATAAACATTTCCATTGCAAATCCTTCCCGTGCCGGCACTAAAAAGAAAGGGGGCTGTCATGCTACCGTGGACGACAGCCCCCTTCGGGTTCTACTTACTTCCAGATCTTTTCCCACTCAATCGGGTAGCTGTAGGGCTTTGTTGCGGTTTCCTTGGGCCAGACCATCTCGAGCTTGCCGTCGATCCACTGGACCAGGTAGGTTGGGAGTTTGTTCTGATTGGCCATCTTTTCGTACGCTACGAATTTGACCGGACCGAAAACCGTCATCATATCGGTCTGCGCAAGCGATTCCCGGACATCATCCGGAGTAACCGCCTTGGCGCGCTTCAGCGCATCGGCGATGACATAGGCGGACGCATAGCCTTCCGCTCCGTGGTATTCTGTATCCATGTTGTAGCGCTTTACGAACTTGTTGTAGTAGTCGGCCGCTCCGGGGTAGGGAAGCGTCTGGTACCACAGGGTGGCGGAGAAAACCATCTGGGAGGCCTTGCCGGCATTCTGGCCGAATTCGGGCAGGGTGAAACCGGCTCCGCCGCCAACGAACAGTTTGGGATTGAGCTTCAGTTCCATCGACTGGTTCATCAGCAGAGAGGCATCCATCAGGTAGGAAATCATGTACACCAGGTCGGGATTGGCCTGCTTGACCTTGACCAGCAGCGGCTTGAAATCCCCCCCGCCGCTCTGGTAACCCTCGGACATAACGACTTTGATGCCGATGTCCTCGCAGGTTTTCTGGAATGACTTCGACCCGGATGAACCGAAATTGGTGTTTTCATAGAGAATCGCGGCTGTTTTTGGCTTAACGACGTCGGTGAGAAAGGACTCCAGCGCCTTGGGATATTCGCTGACCGGAGGATTGATGCGGAAAACATAATCCCATTTCATTTCAGTAATTTTGTCGTCAGATCCCGTCGCGACGAGAAACGGGATTCCGCTCTGCTGCGCAACCCCTGCAATCGCGAATGTTTCCGAGCTGCCGTAACCGCCTCCGAGCATAACCACCTTGTCCTTGGTTATGAGCTTCTCGGCGGCTGAGCGTGCAACGTCGGGCCTGCCTGTATCATCTTCATAGACAAATTCAATCTTTTTACCGTTTGCACCTCCCGCGGCATTTATTTCTTCGAGCGCCATTTCGAAGGACTTCTTTTCGATCTCTCCGAATTTCGCCTTTTCACCCGTTGTCGGCAAAATTATTCCAACTTTTATTGTTTCCTGCGCAAAAGAGACCGCAGGCACGAGTAGGGTCAGGGCAACAATTGAAACCAGGGCAACTCTAAAGAAATTTTTCATGATCCTCCTCCCGAAGGGCTGGTAATTTAAAGTAAAACCGCAGCTCGTCCCCAGAGAACAAAGGGATAAAAACTTTTTCAGAAAAGGCCGATTATGGAGAAAAACGAGTTATTTAGAGAAGAACGACGAGATTCAGGATATTATATTATCTTAAAGGTATGTCAAGGTGATTGATGCCCTCATGGAGCATCATCTCTCGATTTTTTGAGAAATCTGTAACGAGGAATCAGGATAAAGAACTTTTGACTTTCAAAGAATAGGGGCACAACAGGTGGTGCGGATCACTGCTGCTGTCAGGGTACGGACGGCGCATACCCGGCCGTAACCCTCTGTTTTTCCAACCGACATTCCGCCGATTAACCTACATATCAGCCAACCAATTGTAAGCAGCGGGACCGTTTCGGCTTACTCCATTCCGGACTGAATCGTTTCCTTTTTTCCTCTAAGCATGAGTATATATGTCATAACCGAGGCAATGGCGGCCGGGACGACCCCAAACAGGATAAATACCGCATCGCCGGGCAGCCGAAACCATTCGATCATCCTGACGAACCTCTGGTTCAGATAGGAGAGATTGCGTGCGTGCCAGTATCCATTTTCCAACACATCCCGAAGCTGCATGATCCCGCCGGGGAAAAGGTTCAGAATAATCATCAGGGCCAGTCCGATATTAAGGCCCCAGAAGGAAACCTTTATGAACTTTTCAGGCTTCTTCCACTGCTCCTCGTCCAGCACGTGCCTGAGTGCAAGCACCAGCAGGGCCATGGCAAGCATCCCGAAGGTTCCCATGAATGCCGAGTGCCCATGGTTTGGCGTCAGAATGGTCCCGACTTCGTAATAGCTGACAATGGGCAGGTTAATCAAAAAACCGAAAATCCCCGCCCCGACGAAATTCCAGAAACCGACAGCCATTAGAAAATAGAAGGCCCATTTGTGTGGAATCGTTCCGCACTCGGGGCACCTGGCGCGTGTTACCCGCATAAAGGACCAGGCCTCCAGGGTTAGAAGAGTCAGCGGGACAACCTCCATTGCCGAATAAATTGCGGCGAAAGCCATTGTGACGACTGACTGACCTGTCCAGTACCAGTGATGGGCCGTGCCGATGATCCCGCCGCCAAGGAAAAGAATGGCATCCAGGTAAATTACCCTGATGGCCGTGCGGCTTGAAACCATGCCCAACTGGTAGAAAATCACAGCGACCATTGCAGTCACGAATATCTCGAAGAAACCCTCGACCCAGAGATGGATTATCCAAAACCGCCACATGTCCACAACTGAATAATTCGATACGCTGTCAAAGAAAAAGGCCGGAATGTAGAAGACCGGAATGGTCACGGCAGCAATGACAAACAAGGTTGCCAGTTCGCCGTATTCCTTGTTGTGGGTCCCCTTGCCGATCGCCCTGTAAATCAGGACCATCCAGAGGATAAAACCTATTGTCAACAAAATCTGCCAGACACGCCCGAGTTCTAGAAATTCCCAGCCCTGATCCCCGAACCAGAACCAGAGATTTCCAAGGAGTTGTCTGATTCCCAGGAGTTCCCCCACAAGGCTGCCAACCACCACGATCACCAGCGCGATAAAAAGAATATTTATCCCGGCCCTCTGCCACCTGGGCTCGGTTCCGGATAAAGGCGGCGCAATGAAAAGCCCTCCCGCGATGTAGGCGGTCGCAACCCAGAAGATGGCAAGCTGGAGATGCCAGGTCCTGAGTATGTTGCTCGGGAAGACGCTTGCCAGGTCATATCCGTAGAAACTCCCCGGCTCAGCCCTGTAGTGAGCCGTTCCGCCCCCGACCAGAACCTGGACGAGGAAAAGCAGGCTCACGATGACAAAGAACTTGATGGTTGAGCGTTGGCTGGGGGAAGCCTGGCCCGGAACAAGCAAGGGTTGGTGCGGAATCTCCTCGGCCCTCCAGCCCAGGTACTCGAATTTCCCGAAAACAAACAACACCAGCGCGAGAGCCCCCAGAAGAGTGATTATGCTCAACATACTCCACAGAAGGGCGTCCGGCGTTGCGCGGTTTCCAACGGAAACATCGTAGGGGAAGTTGTTGGTGTAGGAGTATGTTTTTCCAGGGCGGCTGGCTATTGATGCCCAGGCGGTCCAGGAGAAAAACGCGGTCAACTGCCGTAAATCCTCGGGATCGGCGATATACTTGCGCGAAAGCCCGCCGCTCAGTTCGGGGTCGGAAAAGTGCTTGCCCCACATAGCTATCTGCCGTTCGAACGAGTCCGCCTCAAATGGCGTGAAAACCAGGATCCTCGCCGCATGATCGTAGCGATTCTTCTTTAGAATTGCCGAAACCTCGGCGGCAACCGCACCGATCTCCTCGGCCGTAAGTTTGGAGGCGGAAACCCGAAATTGCCTTTCCGAAATAAAATCCGCCGTGTGCTCACCAAGCGTATGCAGGTACTGGGCTGAAAAATCCGGCCCGAGATAGGCGCCGTGTCCCCAGATTGTCCCGTTGGCCATCAGTCCGTAACGCAAGAAAACCTGCTGGCCCGCGAGTATATCAGCGCTCGTGAAAAGCGTTCTTCCGGTCGTGTCCACGACCCTGTCCGGAATCGGGGGAGCATCCCTGTAGGCCGAAGCCGAAATGAAGATCAGTACGGCCATTCCGAGCACGATAGTTACAGCGACCGCGTATCGCCACGCCGGCGATATCTCTCTTGCGGAGGCTTCACGAATCTCTGCCATGGCGGGTCCTTTTTGTCCGGAAGGTGGAGCTAATGTGAGGATGAAGTTACTTTTCAAAAGCTCTAATTACGATTGTGTAGATTTTCAACCATGCCAGCGGGTAAGTGCAGCGCGTTTTTAAGATGCTAATAAAGGTGGTGTGACAATTTTGTTCTATTTCGGTTTGGAATAAAATTGGTGACAATTTTGTACAATTGAGCTACCTTTCCAAACCACTTTACTGAAAAATCTCATTCTTTAGGATAACTTACAAATGCCAGAAAACTTTAGCGTCATCGAATTGCGCGCGCTACACGAAATTGCAAGAGTCGTCTCCCAGTCTTCCGAATTAAAAGACCAGCTAAATGAGACCCTCGATGTTCTGAGTTCCCGACTGGGAATGGAGCGAGGCATGATCTCCATTCTCGATCTGCAGACCGGTGAGGCCTATCTCGATGTGGCTCGCGGAGTGGACGTGGAAACGGGTAAGATATGTTACCGGCCGGGAGAGGGAATAACCGGCAAGGTGGCCCAGACAGGCCGTCCGCTTGCTATCGCAAATCTTGGCAATGAGACTCACTTTCTTGACCGCACCGGAGCGCGAAAATCCCTCAATCGAGCGGAGCTATCCTTCCTTTGCGTTCCTATTTTTTACCAGGGACGTTGCGTTGGCGTGCTCTCGGCTGACAAGCTCGCGCACCAGGTCGAGGAAATAGGGGAAGAGGTCGAGATTCTTTCGGCAGTTGCCGAACTGCTCGGAAAGGTGGTCCATTTCCGGGCAGTAGATGAGGAAAACCGCAGGCTCAGGCGAATGCTTGCCGAGGCAAGGCGCCCGACAACCAATATCATAGGGCGCTCGAAAGTCATCCAGGAAGTTCTGCGGCTGATCGACCAGGTTGCGGACACTAACACGACAGTTCTTATCGCCGGTGAGACCGGGACGGGTAAGGAACTGGCAGCGAAGGCGATACACGAAAACAGTCGAAGGAGGGGCGGTCCGCTCACCCAGGTAAATTGCGCGGCAATGCCCGACACGCTTCTCGAAAGCGAACTTTTCGGCCATGAAAGGGGAGCGTTTACCGGCGCGATAACCCGTCGGCGGGGCCGGTTCGAAGAGGCACAGGGCGGAACCATATTTCTCGATGAGGTGGGAGAACTCTCGCCCATAGCGCAGGCTAAGCTCTTGCGCGTCCTCCAGGAAAGAGAGTTCCAGCCCCTTGGCTCATCCCGGACGGTCAAGGTGGACGTGCGGGTAATTACAGCTTCAAATAAGGACCTCGAGTACGAGGTAGCTCAGGGCAACTTTCGCCAGGACCTCTTCTACCGGCTGAACGTTTTTCCGATTTACCTGCCGCCCCTTCGCGAGCGCGGACCTGACATATTGCTCCTTGCCGACTATTTCGTCCTGAAGTACGCGCGCGAGTTCAGCAAGGATATTAAGAGGATCACGACCAGCGCGATCGATCTGCTTATGAGCTATCACTGGCCGGGAAATGTACGGGAACTCGAAAACTGCATCGAGCGATCCGTACTGCTAAGCCAGGATAATGCAATCGATTCGTGGCACCTGCCCCCGACACTCCAGATGAAGCCCCAGGGGATGCAAAACGTCAGCCGCGGTAAGCTCGAAGCCCTTACCAGTGCATTCG
The DNA here is from genome assembly GCA_002298165.1 of Desulfarculales bacterium UBA702. Classification (GTDB taxonomy): domain Bacteria; phylum Desulfobacterota; class Syntrophobacteria; order Syntrophobacterales; family Syntrophobacteraceae; genus SbD1. The sequence goes on along the minus strand of DBMI01000077.1, from coordinate 29,484 downwards.
AGCGCGACCTGATTACCGACGCCCTCAAGGACGTTCGGGGCAACCAGTCCCAGGCTGCCCGACTTCTCGGGACAACTAAGCGCATCATCCAGTACAAGGTGGAAAAATACGGCATCGATCCGAGAAGATTCCGGGCAAAGCAATCCGTCTGATGAAACGTTTTTTGATTTGGACAACAGCGCCGGGAGACCATCACAATGGCAATCTATAACGTAGGGGCAGGGTTTCCAGCCACTCTGATATAAGTTGGGTAATCCACGTTAACAATAGTTTCCCCAAACTTGCACATGAGAAAGTGGCTCTTACCCGTAAATAAAACACCATCAAGTAAATTTGCGGTAAGGGGCTGATTTCTGCTATAATGTGTCCCGCCGGGAAAAATAACTTTTCAAAACTGAAATCTCGATCTGGATCTCCATCTCGAATTCTATCTCCTGCGGGCGGATCGTAGCTTCCGCCTTCCTTTTCCATCTCCGGCATGAAATCCGTTACAGCTAAAAGGTCAGGAGCCGCGTATCAATACGTCCCAAGCCAGGGAGCCGAAGGCGCTTTCCTATCGCGCCCTTCTTTCGATTTGCTGCATGGTCAGCTTCGGGTGCTATTTCGGGGCTTACATGCGTATTCCGGTGCTGCCTCTTTTTGCCCGGCAGCTCGGGGCGGATACCTTTGAGATAGGGATAATAACCTCGCTTTTCATGATGGTTGCAGGGGCGCTTTGTGTTCCTCTCGGGCTTATGTCCGACCGGCTCGGCAGAAAAAGGCTCATCCTGGCCGGACTGCTCGTCTCCGTCCTGACTTCGTTCGTTTTGATCTATTGCACCAGTCCGAAGCAGCTGATGGGCGTCTATCTTGTGGCGGGGGCGGGGATTGCGGCATTTGCGCCCACAATGATGTCTATGGTAAGCGATTTTACGCCCAAAACCCACCTTGGCCGCTCTTACGGCTGGTACACTATGGCGCTTTACGGCGGCATGAGCATGGGGCCGGCAATGGGCGGATTATGCGGACAACTTCTGGGATTCAAGTGGGTGTTTGCAATCTCCGGGGTTGTAATATTGCTGATGTTCTGGCCTGCCCTTATGTTCCTTCCACAACCGCACACTAGCGCCAGGGCCGCGGTGCCGGGCCGGGGCAGCGGAGCCATTTTCAGTGAACTGCTCCGGAACCGGTCGCTCCTGGCGTGCTGGTTGGTAACGCTGAGCAGTTGTTTCGGGCTTGGAATGTTCATAACATTCATACCCCTGCACGCGAGCGACCAGGGGGTCGAAGTTGGGCAAATCGGGTTGATTTTTGCAACCCAGGCCGTTGTAAACGCCCTTTGCCGCATTCCTTTCGGATATCTCAGCGACTGGGTATCCGACCGGAAAAATCTGGTTCTGGCGGGGCTTTTCGGCTACTCGTTTTCGATTGCCGGCCTGGGTATCTCCACCGCGCTTCCAATGTTCATAGCCAGCGCTTTTTTGATGGGGATAAGCATGGGGGTTGCCTTCACTGCCGTCGGTGCGCTTATAGCCGAAGTGGTTCCGGCCGATTCCAGGGGGCTTGCTATGGGGGGTTATAATACCTGTATATACGTGGGCATAATGCTTTGCGCCCTCATTATGGGTGTGATAACGCGTGATTACGGGTTCAGGGCAGGATTTCTGATCACGGCGGTTATTAGCGTCGCGGGCGCCTCCGCCTTTCTTTTCCTTTTCAGGACCCAGCATGTGCGCGAAGGCGCGCTTACCGGAAATTGAGAGTACCGGCGATTATTTTATGTCCGCGGAATCGAGCTGCTGGACATAGCGGGGGATATGAGCGATAATTTTACGTTATCCTCCGGCTGTATTAGGTGCATCCGACGCTACATTATTAAGAGTACTTGAGGAGGTCTCTCCCATTGAATCCTTTCTATAAGAATTTGGCTCTTTGGCTGGTCATAAGCCTGATGGTGATCCTGCTTTTCAACATGTTTCACCAGCCCCAGCGCGCCAGCCTCGAGACTACTTACACCCAGTTTCTTTCGTCCGTCCAGAAGGGGGAGGTCTCGGAAGTAACCATTCAGGGAGACCACGTTTTCGGTACCCTCACCGACGGCAAGTCCTTCAAGACATTCGTTCCCAGGGACTCGGACATGATCCGCATCCTGCGCGAACATGGGGTTAGCATAAAGGCAAAGCCCGAGGATGAATCGCCCTGGTACATGAGCGTGCTGGTTAGCTGGCTTCCGATGCTGCTGCTAATAGGGGTGTGGATATTTTTCATGCGCCAGATGCAGATGGGCGGCGGCAAAGCTATGAGTTTCGGGAAAAGCCGCGCGCGCCTGCTGAATGAAAGCTCGAAAAAGATCCTTTTCACAGACGTCGCAGGGGTGGATGAAGCAAAAGAAGAGCTTCAGGAAATAGTTGAATTCCTGAAAGACCCCAAGAAATTTACCCGTCTTGGCGGGCGGATTCCCAAGGGAGTCCTGCTCGTCGGCGCACCCGGCACCGGCAAGACCCTCCTGGCGCGTGCGATTGCAGGTGAGGCGGGTGTTCCATTCTTTTCCATCTCCGGTTCGGATTTTGTTGAAATGTTTGTTGGCGTGGGCGCCTCCCGTGTGCGCGACCTGTTCATGCAGGGCAAGAAAAATGCACCATGCATCATCTTTATCGATGAAATCGACGCGGTAGGCCGGCACCGTGGAGCCGGTCTCGGTGGCGGCCATGACGAACGCGAGCAGACTTTGAACCAGCTCCTGGTCGAAATGGATGGTTTTGAATCAAATGAAGGCGTAATCCTGATAGCGGCGACCAACCGACCCGACGTGCTCGATCCGGCCCTGCTGCGGCCCGGCAGGTTCGACAGGCAGGTAGTGGTTCCTGTTCCCGATATCCGGGGCCGTGAGGGGATCCTCAAGGTGCACCTGGTTGCAAAACCGCTTGCTCCCGATGTTGACGTGCAGACGCTCGCAAAGGGAACTCCCGGTTTCTCCGGGGCCGACCTGGAAAACCTGGTCAATGAAGCAGCCCTGCTTGCCGCCCGAAAGAACAGAGACCTTATTGCGATGGCGGATTTCGAGGACGCCAAGGATAAAGTCATGATGGGCCTCGAGCGCAAGAGCATGATCCTCAGCGACGAGGAGAAGCGCATAACTGCCTATCACGAAGCCGGCCATGCCCTGGTTGCCAGGCTTCTACCGAATGCCGATCCGCTGCACAAGGTCACGATCATTCCGCGCGGGCGCGCGCTTGGCCTTACTCAGCAGTTGCCGCAGGATGACCGCCATACATACTCACGCGAATTTCTGATCGACAGCATAGCTATCCTCATGGGAGGGCGCGTTGCCGAAGAAGTCACCTTCAACATGAACACCACCGGAGCATCCAACGATATCGAGCGGGCAACCCAGATTGCGCGTCGAATGGTGTGCGAATGGGGAATGAGCGAAAAAATGGGCCCGGTAAGCCTTGGCAGGCGCGACGAACAGCCTTTCCTTGGACGCGAGTTGGGTCACCAGCGCGATTTCAGCGAAACGACGGCACTCCAGATAGATGAGGAAGTGCGGCGAATAGTAGAGGAAAACTATGAAAGGTCACTGGCACTTTTGACCAAACACCACCTTATCCTCGAACAGATCGCTCAGGGACTTCTCGAAAGAGAAACGCTCGATTTAAAGGACGTGGACAAGATAATCGACGGAATAGAACCTGGGTTGCTAGAAACGCTTCCGAGGAAGCACTCGGCCAAATCTCAGCCTCATACCTGCATGAACGAGGAAGTTGAAGGCGCGTCGGATCCCTCCAAGAACGATGCGACCGCCGCCGATTTGCCGGCTGAACCAAAGCCCCCCTCGGCCGAGGAAAAATAGCGCCAAACGGAGCAATATCCGTGATCCTTTCGCACATGGGTGGGCACAGCTTTCTCGTGCCCGCCTTTTTTCTTACGGAGCAACCGGGGCAAATCCGGTGGCGTAGTTATACCTGCCGTAAACCCTCTGTCTTCCGTCTCGTTTTTTATTGACTCAACCTATTGCTTTGAATTAGGAATGCTGTCTGTTAAATTATTGGATAAAATCATCCAAAATCCCGGCAGCATGGTCAGGGACGTTCTTTGTGGAGTGGTGGGCCACCCTGAGGCCTGCCCGTTGTTGATTCTGTTGCGCATGTATATGACCGGGGGCGCAGGCCGGATTTGAATTCGGTTTGCGGCCCCTTTTTTATTCTTTAACGATTGTCGATAAAATCCAGCAAGGAGGTTTGTGATATGGAGCTTAGCAAGGTGGTCCTGGCGGACGATGAAATTCCCAGGCAGTGGTACAATATATTGGCCGATATGCCTACCCCGATGCGTCCTCCGCTGCATCCGGGGACCGGAAAACCGATCGGGCCGGATGACCTGGCCCCGGTTTTCCCCATGAACCTGATCGAGCAGGAGGTTTCGACCCAGCGGTGGATAGACATACCCGAGGAGGTTATCGAGAAATACCTGCTCTGGCGGCCCACCCCGCTGTGCCGTGCGCGAAATTTCGAAAAGCTGCTGAACGCGCCGGTAAAGATTTACTACAAGAATGAGGGCGTGAGCCCTCCCGGTTCTCACAAACCAAATACGGCGGTTCCTCAGGCTTACTATAACAAAGCCTTCGGAATAAAGCGTTTATCCACCGAGACCGGTGCCGGTCAATGGGGAAGCGCGCTCAGTATGGCTTGCGCGATGTTCGGCCTCGAGTGCCGGGTCTTCATGGTAAGGGTCAGCTATGAGCAAAAGCCTTATCGTCGACTCATGATGGGTGCCTGGGGGGCAGAGTGCATACCAAGCCCGAGCAAAGTGACTCAGGCCGGCAGAACAATCCTCGAAGCCGATCCGAACTGTCCCGGCAGCCTTGGTATCGCAATAAGCGAGGCAATCGAGGACGCTGTAATGGACCCTGATGCCCGCTACTCGCTGGGGAGCGTCTTGAACCATGTACTTCTGCACCAGACCGTTATCGGCCTGGAGGCGCAAAAGCAGCTCGAAAAAATCGGCGAATACCCGGATGTGGTACTGGGATGCGCTGGTGGAGGCAGTAATTTCGCTGGAATCACTCTTCCTTTCGTACGGGATAAGATCCACGGGAAAGATGTTTCCATAGTAGCTGCGGAGCCTGCTTCATGCCCGACGCTTACCAGGGGCCCCTTTGCATACGATTTCGGCGACACCGCGATGACAACGCCTCTGCTTGCCATGTACACACTCGGTCATGACTTCCTGCCCGAGCCCATACACGCGGGCGGTCTCCGGTACCACGGAATGGCACCGATTGTAAGCCATCTGACCAAGGAAGGCATAGTCGAGGCGAGGGCTTTCAATCAGCTCGAAACCTTCAGCGCCGGCGTGAAGTGGGCTCGCTCCGAGGGGTTCATCCCGGCTCCCGAGACAAATCATGTTATCGCGGCTGTTGTCCAGGAAGCCGAACGCGCTAAGCAGGAAGGCAAGGAGAAGGTTATCCTCTTTAACTGGAGCGGCCACGGCATAATAGACCTCCCCGCCTACGATGCCTTTCTCTCCGGCAAGCTGGTACAGCACGAATTGGGCGACGAAGAGATCAAGCGCGCACTCAAATCGATCGAAGGCTATCCGAAGCCGTAGGGCGGTTGCGGGTTGTGAGTTGCGGGTCAAGACTTAACGGATGGATTCGCAGCATTGGAGTTGATGGTCCCCTCCTTTGGTGGAGGGGACATCAACCATCAGGCTTCCCAGGTCAGAATCTGTTCGTCGTATAGTTCTTCGAGTTTGCGCTTGTGCTTGGCTTCCTCATTTTCGAGGATCGCAAAAAGCTTCGATGTCTTTTCCCCCGCGCACTTGTTTTTCCATGCAGCATAGAAGGCATGGGCCTTCTCTTCCTTTTTCATTGCCAGCATCAGGGCTTCCTGGTAAGTGAGATCCTCCCTGAATGAGACATCGAGCAGGTAATCGCTTATCTTAAGGTCCTCGACCGCTTTGAGCTTTATTTCATGGAGCTTCAGCTCATCGAGTTCTTTCAGCAAATCCCTGTGATGCTGCTCTTCCTGAACCAGTTCATCGAAAAACTGCTTAAGCGCCGGATTTTTAGCGCGTTGGGAGCACTTGATGTAAAAATCCATCGCCCTCTGTTCCTTTTGAATTGCAAAACTCACCACATCACTCATCGATCTACATGTAACGGTGCTCATCTTCTACCTCCCTGCAAGATAGCTTAGTACTCTGAGTTGGTCCGGCAAGTTTCGAGCGGGTGTTTGGGGGTCTAAGGCGCGCCGAACTAACAGGAAGCCGGAATTAGCAAAAGTACATACAATCTAACTACAGGGAATCAAGCATCAAGTATCTCGAAATAAATTCGGGAAAGGTCTCATAATATCGGATTATTCTTCGAAGAGCGGGACGTGGACGAAACGGGATACTTCCACAAGGCCAAGGTCGGTGAGTTTTAGTTCGGGAATTACGGGTAGCGCGAGGAAGGACATGGCCATAAAAGGATTTGCAAGAGTTGTCCCCAAGGCCATTGCGAGCTTCTTCAGGCGATTGAGCCGCTCGGAGATTTCAGGGGCTGAACCAGGCGACATCAGTCCGGCTATCGGAAGGGGCAGGAATTCTACTTTGCCGTCGGGACCCGCGGCGGCCATGCCTCCGCCGCTTTTGCGAAGGGCTGAAACAGCGGCAATGATATCCGAATCGCTTACGCCTATGGCAATGACATTATGCGAATCGTGGGCGATCGAAGTCGCAAGCGCGCCTCTTTTGAGCCCCATTCCCCGGACGAACCCGATTGCCGGCGGGCGGCCCTCGATATAGCGATTGAATACCGCGATCTTGAGAATATCCCGCTCCGGATCGGAAACCACGTATCCATTTCCAATTTTGGGTTCCATGAGGGATTTTTCCGTCAGCAGGGTCCCTTCCAGAACATCGATCACGCGGATTTTCCCGGGCCGTGCGGGCACGAGCAGATCATCGGAGCCAATTCGGCTAATCCGCATCGGACTTTCCGGAGTGACAGGCGATGGCCAACTCGATTGATTGGCGAGAAGTTTTCCTTCCCGGGCTACCTCGACTCCCCGTTTGAAAACCCTGACAGGGTTCCAGGGATTGAGGGTCGGGCTGATGCTGAAGTCGGCGAAATATCCCGGAGCAATTGCCCCGAGCCGGGGGAGCCGGAAATGGTTCGCGGCGGTCCATGTGGCGAGGGTTATCGCCCTGACCGGCTCTAATCCAAACTGCATGGCTCGATTTACAATCGCGTTCATGTGTCCCCTGGTAATCAGGTCGTCAGGGTGAACGTCATCGGAGACAAGCATGCAATGGGGCCAGGTTTGGTCGTTAACTATTCCGATGAGATTCTTCAGGTCTTTTGACTGACTCCCTTCCCGAATCATTACAGCCATTCCCCGCGCCAGCTTCTGCTCTGCTTCCGCACTTGTGGTGCACTCGTGGTCCGAGCGTATCATGGCGGCAACGTAAGCGTTCAAATCTCGCCCGCCAAGCCCCGGGCAATGCCCGTCGATTATTCCATCCTGAAAGAGAAGCAGTTTGTCCGTTACTTCGGGATCGGCGAAGAGCACGCCCGGAAAGTTCATCATTTCGGCCAGGCCCAGGATATGCTCGTCCGGTATGAGTGATTCGAGGTCGGCCGCTTGAAGCCGGGCGCCGGAGGTTTCGAGATGAGAGGCGGGAACGCAGCTCGGAAGATTGAAGAATATGTCGAGAGGGAGCCCTCGGGCGCATTCGAGAAAATATTTTATTCCCTGAATGCCCAGAACATTTGCAATTTCATGAGGGTCGGCAACCACCGCTCCGGTTCCCCATGGCAACACGGCCGCGCAAAAGCCCGCCGGGCTGAGAAGGGAGCTTTCGATGTGTATGTGGCCGTCGATAAATGCGGGGCTGACGTACATCCCGCCGGCATCTATCGTTTCGAGGGCCTCGTATTCCCCCCATCCCAGAAATAGACTGTCAAACACCGCCAGGTCGGCTTTTTCCACCTTTCCGGAGAAAACGTTTACCAGCCGGCAATTCCTGATGCAAAGGTCAGCCAGGCGAGCCCCTTTTGCCGCATCTATCAATGCGCTAAGCCGCGCTGTGTCGAATTTCATGGTGCCCCGATGTTTTTGAATTCATTCACCCCGGAAATAATAAAGAAGGTAGCCCTCTCGCCTCATTTCTTCATGGTACCAGGATCTGGTCATGGCCGAGTAAGCGAACAGTCCAGCGGCAGGCTGGAAAGCCTGCCCCACATTCGGCAACCCGCAACCGGCAACCCGCGTTATTCCCCTGTTTGCAGCCAGGAAACATCCAGGGGGTTTCGGTCGGGGAGGCGGTAGTAGTGGTGTTTGGGATAGCCCGCCATCAGAATCCCCATAATAGCATTTTCGAGCGGAATCTTTAGGAAGTCCGCCATTGGCTGGAACTGTTGAGCGCATGCCTGGGCATACCCGGCCCAGCAGGTTCCCATCCCCAGTACCGGGGCATAAATTTCGACGTATTCGAGAGCCAGGTAGGTTGAGATCGGTGCGGCAGCCAGTTCTTTGGAAGCATGTGCGACGATTAGCTGATGTGCTCCGCGGAATACCCTGTCTTCGCCCTTTTCGTGGGACCGGATGATGGCCGGCATGTGATACCGATTCGCCACATCGGGCTGGGAATTCACGGTCCGGCGCATCCACTCGATTACGATTTCCCGCAGCCCATCAACCTTTTCGCGGCCATCGACGACTAAGTAGGAAATGCCCTGCGAATTATGGCCTGAAGGTGCAAATCGGGCTATTTCGAGCAGTTGAAGCATTTGCTCCCTTGGTACCGGCTCGTCCTTGTAAACCCTTATCGAACGGCGTGAGCGCAGGAAGAGAGCCGCTGCCTCCGGTGAAATCGAAAATCCCGACGGGATGGGGGTCTGGCCTGAGAGGGGGGATTTGCGGTTATCGATTGCCTCGCTCGGACATGCGGCCACACAGTGCCCACAGGCTATGCAGATATGGGAAGCTCCCGGTTTCAACTTTGGCCCGCATTTGGGGTCGAGCACTAAAAGGCTTAACGGACAAACCTCGACGCATATACCGTCGCGATTACACTTTTCGTGGTCTATCTTGATTAAAGACATTTCAAAGATCCTGTACTGGTCCTAAAGTGAAAATTAAAATAGATCTGATTTAAAAAACGAGTCGCCCTCCGAGGGCCGAGCCGGGCGTTCCGTGCTGTCGGTCTCCTCATTATCCGCATTTTCATCGAGCTGAGGTCCCTTTCCGGGAGTTGGAACGCTTCCCGAAAATGCCGCGTAAACCGTTCCGGTCTCATCTGACTTGGCTACTCCTCCCGAACCGGCGCTTATTCTGGCAAAAACGATTCCTTCAGGGATCGGGAAAGTCTCCATGGGTTTATCTTTCATGTACTCTTTCATGAAGTAGACCCAGATCGGACAGGCAGCCCTGCCTCCAGTTTCACCCTTGCCAAGCGAGACCATGTGGTCGTCATAGCCCACCCATACACCTGTCAGCACCGACGGGGTGTACCCAACGAACCAGGCATCCTTAAGTTCGTTCGTGGTGCCGGTCTTACCCGCGGCCGGCCTGCCCAGCTCCTTTGCCTTTGTCCCCGTGCCCTCCTGAACAACGCCCTGCAGCAGATCGGTCATGAGATAGGCGGTCTGGGGGGAGATTACCTGCTGCCGCTTAACCTGGTGTTGTTCGATCAGGTTGCCGTTCCTGTCCAGCACGCGTTCGATAATGTAGGGTTCAACTTTCGCCCCCTGGCCGGCGAAGGTCGAGTAGGCTGTAAGAAGCTCGGAAAGTGTTACGCCGGAGGCCCCGAGCGCAAGCGACAGGGTTGGCGTAAGCTGGGATTCGATACCGAGCCGCCGGGCGTAGTCAATTGTGTAGTGCACGCCGATCGATTCGAGAAGCTTTACCGTTACCACGTTGCGAGAGTTAATTATTGCTTTCCTCAACAGAATCGGCCCCCAGAACTGACGGTCGTAGTTTGCCGGCCTCCAGGCTCCCCTCGGGCTGTTTTCATCATAAGCGATCGGTGTGTCCATGAGAATCGAGGCTTCGGTGAACCCCTTGTCTAGTGCCGCAGAGTAGATGATTGGCTTGAAGGAAGACCCCGGCTGCCTCACTGCCTGGGTGCACCGGTTGAACTGACTTTTTTCGAAGTTCCTCCCGCCGATCATGCAGATGACACGGCCGGTGAGCGGATTCATGGTCATTAATGCCCCCTCCATGCCCGGGTCTTGCTCGAGCACGGCGGTCCATGATTTGGCATCCTGGCGCTTCCCGAGTCTCACCCTGAGAAGGTCGCCCGTCTTGAAAACCTTTTCCGCCCGTTTGGCCGAAATCTGCGTCCATTGCCATCCCGACTGAGGAATTACCGCCGTCTGCTGCCCCAGGTCCATGGTGCAGGCATTCGTTTTCGGGTCGAATTCCTTTACCAGCCCTGCAACAACTTTTCCCTCGGCAAGTTCGCCGTTTGACTGCATCAGCACCTTCAGCGCCGAAGCCCAGTCCTGCTTCGGTACGTTTGCGTGAAGTCCCCGGTACCGCTGATGCCTCTTGTCCAACTCCCGCAGCCCCTGGTCCATGGCCCTTTCGCCAATGTGCTGCGCACGGCTGTCGAGAGTGGTCTGAATAGTCAGGCCTTCCTTGTAGAGCATGTCGCGGCCGAAGCGTGCCTCGGCCTGCCTGCGGACCTCCTCGGTAAAGTAGTCGAGTTCGTGCAGTGTCCAGCGTTTGGGCTTGGCGAATTGGAGGGGCTTTGCAAGCGCGGCGCGCGCCTCTTCCATGGTTATGAAGCTGGATTCAACCATTCTCTGGAGAACGTAGCGCTGGCGTTCCCGAGCAGCGGGGAAGCGCTGGGTCGGAGAAAATCGGGATGGCGCCTTGGGCAGACCGGCAAGCATCGATGCTTCGGCGATATTTAGCTGGCTTGCGCTCTTATCGAAGTAGGTCCTTGCGGCGGCTTCCACCCCGTATGCACCCGAGCCGAAGTAGATCTGGTTGAGGTATAGGTAGAGAATTTCATTTTTGGTGAGACTGCTGTCGATGCGGTAAGCCAGCAGGGCTTCCTTCAACTTTCGGGTATAGGTCCGCTCGGGGGTGAGTAGGAGCGACTTTACCACCTGCTGAGTTATTGTGCTTCCACCCTGGACGATTTCACCTGCCTGCAGATTCTTGAACATTGCGCGGAAAATGCCCACCAGGTCAACACCGCTGTGCTCGAAGAACCGGACGTCTTCCGCGGCTATGAACGCCTTTATCAGGAAGGGCGGAAGGTCTCTTAACGGCACAAGGTAGCGGCGCTCGATAAAAAATTCCCCGATCAGTTCCCCATCCGCCGAATAGACGCTTGTAACCAGGGGTGGGTGATAGGTCTTGAGGGCTTCGGCGCTTGGGAGTGAGCGGTCTATCTGAACATAGAAGGCGAATCCGATAACGCCCGCCATCAGGAAAAGGCAGAGGAAAATGGAAAAAACGGTAAAAAGAAGCCAGCGAAAGGGTTTTTTCCCCTGAGCACGTCCTCTGGCGGCGGACTTTTTCATGGCTTACCTCTTGCCGGCCCGGAATGCGGGCGCGACCTTCTTCGGCTCTGGGCCGGTCTTGGCATTCTGCTCGCCCGTACCTGTTCCTAAGTAAAAAAATATGTCTACCATACCGGTTCACCAAAATAAATACCGGCGTTGAAAAGGGCGGCAATAATAGGCCTCTGCCGGTCATGTTTCAACGGGAAATAAAGGGATTCGGGTTGAAACCGGCGAAACGGGGTTTTAGCTTGCAGGCGTATCCGTGTGAAACACCCTGAAACGACCTCCCGGAGAAAAGGCAACACCCATGAAAGCTCTTTGCTTCCACCAGCACGGCGAAACAGATGTTCTAAAATATGAAGATGTGTCCGATCCAGTACCCGGAAGAGATGAGGTGCTTGTTCAGGTCAGGGCCTGCGCTCTTAATCACCTCGATATCTGGGTAATGCGCGGAATCCCGGGGCTTGAGCTGGAGATGCCTCACTGGGGCGGGTCCGATATTGCCGGTGTCATAGCGGCGACCGGGGAGGGAGTCTCCGGCTGGGAAACCGGCCGGCGGGTTGTCATAGACCACGGCCTCAATGCCTACGAAGACGAGTTTACACGACGGGGCGAGCCCAGCATGAGCCCCGGCTACAAAATCATCGGTGAACACACTCGAGGGGGATTCGCGGAGTATATATCCGTTCCGGCGGCAAACCTTGTCGAATTCCCAGGGGAGATTGATTTTCCCGAAGCGGCCGCCCCGCTCCTGGTGACACTTACCGCCTGGCGAATGCTGATTTCCCGCGCGAAGCTGCGCGCCGGTGAATCCGTCCTGGTGGTTGGGGCGGGAGGAGGTGTCAACAGCGCTGCGATCCAGATCGCAAAGCTTGCCGGAGCAACAGTTTATGCGGTCGCAAGTAACGAAGATAAAGCACAGAAGGCGCACGACCTCGGGGCTGATTTCGTCATCGACCGCTCGCGCTTCGACTGGGGAAAAGAGATTTACAAAAAGACCGGAAAACGGGGAGTTGATGTCGTCGTGGACAACGTCGGGGCCGCGACGATAAACATCAGTATGCAGGCTGTGGCAAGGGGCGGGCGCATAGTGATCGTCGGTAACACGAGCGGAGCTCTGGCTGAAATCGATATCCGCCGAATATTCGGAAAGCAGATAAGCCTGATCGGCAGCACCATGGGTACTCACCAGGACTTTCGCGACATTACCCGGATGCTCTGGAGCGGTAAAATCAAAACAGTTGTCGATACAGTAATGCCGCTCTCCGATGGCCGAAAAGCATTCGAAATGATGGAGCGAAGCGATCAGTTCGGAAAAATCGTGCTGGTTCCCTAAAGACACCCGAGCTGTTTTGTTTGCGGCCGGCCGTGAAAATTGCGCACAAGGCGGCAGGCAGTCTGGAAAGTCTGCCCCCTGCGGTATGGATCGTTTAGGCTAAGGCCGCATCCCCGAAGGTCGCAAACAGGCAGCAGTTCCCAAACACTGATGTAAAATTCTTCATCAAAGGTAAATCCCCGAGAGGGTGTCGATCATCTTGTGGAATGCTTCGTGGGTGCCTGGGCCGATCTTTTCGCGCTCGAGTTTTTCGAATTCACGCGACAGGCGTTCCTGCTCTGTTTCATCAAGTTTTTGGTCAGCCATCGGAAAGAGCACATCGTTTTCTTTCCAGATATGGCTTTTCAGCAGATCGGAATACTGGAGGGCGGGATTTGTGAGCACGTGCAGGGAGCCGGTTTCCCCGCTTCGGTAGGCTTTCACTAGGTTGCTCATCTCTGCCACGAATCGTCGGCCCCGATCGTGCTCGGAGAGCATAACGCCGATCGGCCCCCCTTCTTTGGGAACTCCCGCGGCCTGCATGGCCGGGAACAGGAAATCTTCTTCTTTGCCGTGATGGCATCTATCAACAAAAATCCGGAAAAATTCGATAATCTGGTCGATATGATCCAATGGAACGTCTTCCGCTGAAACAATCCTCTCGGAAATGCGATCCAGTACCTCCAGGACCACGAGGATCCCATCGTGCTCGGCCCTGAGTTCTTCGGTTGGCCGCATGCTTCCCCCTTTATTCTCGAATTCAGTTCAGTAATTAGGTAGGCCACCGCGGCAGCCATTACAGGCCCTGCCAATTTGCACTTCTAATCATCGGAGGAGGCCCGGTCACCGCTTCGAAAAAAGTTAATGATATAACAGAGCGAAATCGGCGTGAAGTTATATCTCCAGCTTGGCTGGTTCGGAGCCTGATTGTGATAAAATGCTCTATATTTCCCTTGATTCGCTGCTCGCTTGCAAATATAATGCGCCGCGGTTTTAATTTGTCTTTTATTGAAACGCCTCGCGTTCGGCAAATGTAAATCCGGTTACAGGAGCGGCTCTCTGCCTCTATGATCTCGTTGGTGCTTGACAGGCTGCCGGGTCGAGAGGTTGGGGCGGAGCCAAGCTGTTTCCGATTAGTGCTGTTCGAATCGGCGACTCCTCTGGGCATCGGGTAAAAACTGAATGGTGGATTAGCGCAAGCCCTCCATTTGTGTTGATATTTTTCAGTAAAAAGATACCATTACTAACTTCTGGCAACTTTCAACATATCACTGATTCGGGCCGGGGTTGATTTCTGCTCGACGGTTCCGAAAATCCAAAAAAGGAATTTGCCCTCCATGTCGTTCCACAAGCTTGTACTTATCGCGTCATTGGTCATCTTCGGTCTCGGAACTGTCTGGAAAATATCGACTTGGTTCCGCTACTCGGTTGGACCCCAGGGAAGCCGTTTCTCGATGTCACAGAGGATTGCGGCGGCTCTAAAGGGAGTTCTGTCGAGCCTGTTCAGCCCAAAAGTCATCTCGGCTTTTTTTGCCGACGCTCTGTTCCAGCGGCCGATACTGCGTGAGGACCCATACCGCTGGTACATGCACATGAGCATTTTTGCCGGTTTTGCGATGCTCTTCGTGCTCCATGCACTCGACAATTACCTGATGGTGCATCTCTATAACGGCTATGCGGCAACGCTGAATCCCTTCCTGTTCCTGAGGGATGTTGGTGGGGCACTGGTGGTCGTAGGGGTCATAATGGCCATCAACAGGCGCTTCATCCGCAAAGAACGACGCCCGCGTACGAGTTCGATGGACGTATACGCCATAGTCATGGTCGCCCTCATCATCCTCTCGGGTTTCCTGCTTGAATCCACCAAGATAACTTCTCAGGCCGCCTTTCAGAGGATGGCCGATGAATACATGATGGGCGGGACCGACGAGGATACAAAAGCCCTTGAAGCCTACTGGGCCGAGAATTTCGGCACGGTCGTAGCCAACGCCAAGCTGCCTTACAGTGCGGCGCTGCTTGCAAAGGGCAAGGAAGTTCACCAATCCAACTGCCAGCAGTGCCACGCTAATCCGGTTTGGGGATTTGGCGGCTACGCGGTTTCGGTTGCACTCAGGCCGATGGCTGCCGGCCTTGATGCGGCAGGCCTGCCGAATATGCTGACATGGGTGCACTATCTCGCCTGTCTTTTCCTGCTGGCTTACCTGCCCTTCAGCAAAATGTTCCACATGATTGCCAGTCCGATCAGCCTCATGGCCAGTGCTGCAATGGGTCCAAATTCCGACCCGGCCAACGTGGCAACCAGGCAGATGGTCGAGCTTGACGCCTGCACCCACTGCGGCACCTGCACCTTGACCTGTTCGGTTGCGGTAGCCTTCAATGAGTTCCCGAACGTTAACATCCTCCCCTCGGAGAAGATCAGGGCGCTCAAGAAGTTTGCAACCGGTGCGGAAGTTGACGATAAAGAACTGCGCGTGATTCAGCAGGGCGTAACCCTGTGCACGAACTGCAACCGGTGCGGCCTTGTATGCCCGTCCGGAATTCAGCTTCGCGACCTCTGGTTTGCCGCCAGGGAGCGGTTGCTCTCGCTGGGCGTCGCCGAACCCAACCTCCTGTCGCCTCTTGCCTACTATCGCGGGCTCGAGCGGGAAAACATCGACAAGGATCAGTACAAAAAACCGCTGGAAGTTACCCTGAACAGCATGTCCGGACCTAAGGGCAAACCAGGGGATGCAGTGGTCAAGGTAGGGGAAAAAGCGATCCTTGGCGAACTGAGCCGTTCGATCCAGGCAAACTCATTTTCCAACTGCTACCGTTGCGGGCTTTGCACCAACTCCTGCCCGGTAGTCCGCAACTACGAACATCCCGTTGAAGAACTCGGACTGCTTCCGCACCAGATGATGCATGCAATCGGGTTGCGGTGCTGGGACCTGGTGTTCAACTCGAGAATGCTCTGGGGGTGCCTGGGTTGCTATCAGTGCCAGGAAAATTGTCCGCAGTGCGTTTCGATAACCGACATCATGTATGAACTGAAGAACCGGGCTATTTCCCGCAAAAATGAAGAGTTGGCGATATGAAAAATGAGAAGAGTGTTGCTATATTTCGCTGCTGCATGACGTCGATGGGTCTTCAGCACTACGAAACCGCATCGAATGTAGTCCTGCAGGGACTGGGCGTTAATTTCGCCGAAATCAAGGAATTCAACTGCTGCGGGTATCCGCTGAGAAACATCAGCCTCAAGGCTTACCTGATCTCTTCAGGCAGGAACCTCGCGCTGGCGGAGAAGCAGGGCTCAGACATCCTGACTTTCTGCAACTGCTGCTACGGCAGCCTCAAGCATGCAGACCACATCATGAAGGAAAATGCCCAGGCGCGGGAAGAAGTAAACGTGGCTTTGAGAAAAGAAGGCCTCGAATACAAAGGCACAGTCAGGGCAAAGCACTTCCTTGAAGTGCTAAGTGAAGACATTGGCCTTGATGAAGTGAAGAAGAGCATCAAGAAGAGCTTCGACGGGCTTAAGGTTGCGGTACACTACGGCTGTCACCTTCTCAGGCCGAAAGAAATGGTTGAGTCGATCGTGCCCTCCCATCTTGACGCCGTGGTCGAGGCAACCGGGGCAAAGAGCGTTCCGTGGGTTGGAAAAACCGAATGTTGCGGCTCGCCTCTTTTGGGAGTAAACGACGACCTTTCGATGGATCTTACCGCCAAGAAGGTGAAAAACGCCGCTCAAAGTGGCGCCGATTGCCTTTGCATGACCTGCCCGTATTGTTTGAATCAGTTTGACAGGATTCAAAAACGAATGGTGGAAGGCAAACGATTATCGGCCAAAGTTCCCCCGATCCTGCTCCCGCAGCTTCTGGGCCTGGCCATGGGAATCGAACCCGCCGCCCTTGGCGTGGATGCCAACCTGATACCGATGGCAACCGAACAGTACCTGCGTGCCGCCAATCAGGGCTGATTGCCAGGCCGTTAGATCTTGCTGTTTTCCGACTTAATCGATAAGAAAATCCCCCTGGTGACAGGGGGATTTTCTTATTTGAGAACTATTTAAGAAGTCTCCTGATTCAAGCCGTTTCAAACCCTGCCTTAAAGCCGGATTCGAATGCCCGCAAGTTTTGGTCGATCAGGTTTTCAGGAAGGAGCTTTTTCAGGGCGCGCTCCCAACTTCCCCTCGATATCGGCAGCAGGCCGGTCCCGGCAAGGACCCCAATCATTACGACGTTTGAGCTTCGCTGTGCATCAGAGGATTTTGCAATCCCGTCGGCGTCAACTTCGAGCAATTTTGAAACCAGCGGCCGGATCATTCCAAAGAGCGAATCGCGGTCGGGATAGGCGCTTTGTCCGATTGTGACCGTGAAGGGCAGAATCGGGGTAATGCCTGTTATGACAATGCTTTTCGGGTTGCATTTCGGAAGGGCGCGGGCCGCTTCCAGCGGCTCGAAAGCAACCACGATATCCGCCTCGCCGTCAGCAATAGTGGGACTCAAGCCATTGCCGATTACCACCGAAGATTCCACTACCCCGCCTCTCTGGGCCATTCCATGGATCTCACTCATCAGCACGGCAAGACCTTCTTCGAGGGCTGCCTCTCCCACGAACCGGGTCGCAAGAAGAGTTCCCTGACCTCCGACTCCTGTAAAGAAAATACGCACGGCTCTATCCTTTAACCCACTCAGGGTAGTTTTTTAGGTTTGATGGAATCGCAGATCTGCGAGCAGACGCTGCATCCACTGCAAAGCGCTTCATCTATCCGGACTCTCTCTCCGCCTTCCCCGGATGCCTCAACCGAGAAAGCAGGGCATCCCAGGACGGTAAGACAATCCCTGCCGCACGGCTTGCACGGCTCCTCTCCGACCTGGAAGACAACTTTCTTTTTCTTCTTGAGCATTCGGGTTTCATACAGAGGACACGGGCTTTTCGAGATCAGCACCGATACGCCGCTCTCATCCATCTTTTCCTTGAAATCCGTCAGCACTTCCTGTGTCTTTTTTACCTGGAGCGGATTTACGACGGCTACACGCTGCACGCCGCACCCGCGCACCAGCTTCTCCAGGCTGACTCGGGGCTCTACCTTGCCTGCCGGAGTAAGTTCAACGCCAGGATGGGGCTGGTGACCGGTCATCGCCGTGGTGCCATTGTCAAGGATAACCAGAAGGATCTTGTGCCCGTGGGCCACCGCGTTTATGAGCCCCGGAATACCGGCGTGGAAAAAAGTCGAGTCGCCGATAAAGGCCACCACGGGACGATCCAGTACCGTGCTGAAACCGCCCGCCGTTGATACGCCCGACCCCATGCAGATAAGGAAATCGGCAGCCTTTAAAGGAGGAAGGACCCCCAGGGTGTAGCAGCCGATATCGGTCGGGTAGATGGCTTCATTTCCGAAAACCTTTTTAACCGAATAGTATGTGGCCCGGTGAGGGCAGCCGGGGCAAAGATTTGGCGGCCTCTGCGGAAGCTCGGGGGCAGGAATTCCATCGGGCCTTTCGAATGGTACATCGAAGAAGTTTGAAATCGCGCTCTTTACCTTCACTGCGTCCAGTTCGAATGCGCGCGGAATCAGCCCATCGCCTTTCCCCGCTATTTCGACCGGGAGCTTGGCCTCCTGTGCCACAATCCTGACGGCTTCTTCGAGAAAAGGTTCGGTTTCTTCCACAACCAACACCTTCTCGACGGTCGCGAGGAATTCGCGCACAAGGGCTTTAGGACAAGGATTCGTGAAGGCGAGCTTAAGAATCCTTACGCTGCTTTCGATCTCCAGACCTCGAACGGCCTCCTGGGCGTGAAGCCACGACACTCCGCTGGTTATTATGCCGAGCAGGCCTTTGCCGGAAGTGAAGTTTATGGCGCTTTTTTCGGATTCGGCCTGGAGTTTTTTAACCCTCTCGATCTGTGCGAGCCTGAGCTTTCGGCCGACTGCCGGAATGACAACGAGGTTGAAAGGATCCTTTACGAAGGTCCCGGGTTTTTTTTCATGGCGAGCAATGGGTCCCACTGACACGGGGCCGCGGCAGTGATTTACGCGCGTGGTCGTGCGCAGCATGCAGGGGGTGCCGAATTTCTCTGATATGGTGAAGGCTTCCAGAGTCATCCGGTAAGCTTCCTCGGGGGTCGCCGGCTCGAGCATCGGGATACCGGCCATCTTAGCGTAAGACCTGGAATCCTGCTCGTTCTGGCTGGAATGAAGGAGCGGGTCGTCGGCGACTACTATCACCATTCCGGCCTTCACCCCGACATATGCGAGTGTCATGAAGGCATCCGCGGCCACATTAAGCCCTACGTGCTTCATCGCGCAAAGGCTCCTCACCCCTGAAACCGCGGCGGCGCAGGCAACCTCCATCGAAACCTTTTCATTTACCGAGTACTCGACGTAAATTCCGGCTTCCGGCCCAAGTTGCGAAAAGCGATCGATTATCTCAGACGACGGCGTACCCGGATAGGCCGCTACAAATCGCACTCCAGCTTCGGCAGCGCCGCGCACTATGGCCTCATTCCCAAGCAGAAACAGCGGCTTGTCCGTTGGGGCAACTAGCAGTTCGTGCATTAATTCCTCCTGAAACCGACGATTTATTCCTGTATTAATGCTTTAGGGGGGGTTCTAAATCGCTCAATCCGCGCCAGTCAGCGAAGGGCTTTACACGCCCTTCCTCCCGCTTGAGCGAGCCTTTCTCCACCAGCTTGATTCTAGGTGTTATGCCGATGAAATTGGCTACTTTCCTGCACATAAGCTCAACGAGCGCCTTCTGTTCACGCATTTTATCGTAAAATAGCTGCTCGGTTACTTCGACCCAAATCTCAAGTTTGTCCTCATGGCCTTCCCGAACCGCTACCAGTTGGAACACCGGGCGCTCGCCCTTTATCTCCTGGAGGATTTCACCAATCAGGTTGGGGATTATATTAATCCCCTTGATTACGATCATCTCGTCACAGCGCCTCAAAATCCTGCTGATCCGACGCATCGACCTGCCGCATTGGCAGGGTTCCTCTATTATGCTGCATACATCCCCGGTACGGTAGCGGATCACAGGGAAGGCTTCCCTAGTGATAGCCGTAAGAACCAGTTCGCCCTCCTCCCCCGGCCCCAGCACCCGCAGGGTTTCCGGATCGATTATCTCTGCAATGAAATGATCTTCCTGGAGGTGCATGCCGGATTGTTCCAGACACTCCCCGGCGATACCGGGACCCATAACTTCGCTCACGCCGTAGTTGTCGGTTGCCTTGACAAAAAGGCGCCTCTCGATCTCGGCTCGCATTTCCTCCGTCCAGGGCTCTCCGGCGCAGATACAGTATCTGAGTGAGAGTTTTTTGGTGTCGATCCCCATTGCCTCGATCCGGTCGGCTATCACCAGCGCATAGGTGGGAGTGCATACGAGGACAGTGGTCCTGAAGTCCTGCATTATCTTGATCTGTCTCTCGGTTCGCCCCACCGAAGTCGGGAGCACCGATGCCCCGATCCGCTCCGCACCATAATGAATTCCCAGCCCGCCCGTGAGAAGCCCGTATCCGTAGGTTATCTGCATGACATCGTCGCGGGTGATACCGGAGGAGGTCAGGATCCTCGCCACGAGGTTGCTCCAGGTCCGAAGATCCTGAGCCGTGTATCCCACTACTCTCGGATTGGTGGTGGAACCCGAGGAGGAATGCACCCGAACGACTTCCCTTAGCGGTACGGCAAACATCTCGTAGGGGTAGCTGTCGCTGATGTCGCGGCTTGTCGTGAACGGCAGGCGCTCAATGTCCTTTATTTCAGTCAGATCGTCTTCAGGCCTGAAGTTTATTTCCTTGAACTTTTTTCCATAGAAGGAAACATTTCGGCAGACACGGTTAAGGGTTGCCTGGAGACGCTCCAACTGGACCTGCCGCAATTCGTCTCTGCTCATGCACTCGTTTTTAGGTTCCCAGAACGACACGGGATTTCCTTTCTTGTTTTCACCGCAGAGGACGCGGAGTACGCTGAGAAGACCCGGAGAAAATTTGTTTTTAAAGCTGAATTACTCGTGGTGAATTTTTAACTAAACTGTTTACTCTGTTCTTTCTCCGCGCTCTCTGCGTTCTCTGCGGTGAGAAAATTCCTGCTAGGCTTCCCAGATCTGCTTTGCACCCTTACCGAGATAGGCCCTCTTGACCTCACGGTGCTCCAAAAGCTCCTGCCCCTCGCCCTGCAGGACCACCTTGCCCGTTTCAAGCACATAGCCTCGGTCGGCGATCTTCAGGGCTGCCCGCGCGTTTTGCTCGATCAGCAGGATGGTTCGGCCCTCATCCTTCAATTCCCTGATAATCGAAAGGATGAGCTTTACCATCAGCGGTGCCAGTCCCATGGACGGCTCGTCCAAAACGAGCAGTTGCGGGCGGGACATGAGGGCCCTGCTAATTGCGAGCATCTGCTGTTCGCCGCCGCTGAGTGTCCCTGCAAGCTGGTGCCGCCGGTCTTTTAGTATCGGAAACCTGCCGAAAAAGCGGTCCATATCAGCGCGGACCTGCTCGCGGTTGTTTCTGTGGACGAACCCGCCCATCAGCAGATTGGCCTCGACGGTCATGGCGGAGAAAATCTGGCGGCCCTCGGGAACGAGCGCGATACCTTTGCCGACAATGTTTTCAGGCATAAGCCCTTCAATGGGCTCGCCGTTGAATTCTATCTGTCCCCTGGCAGGCTTTTCCATACCGCAGATCGTATTTACAAGGGTGCTTTTGCCGGCTCCGTTCGCCCCCACCAGGGTAACTATTTCACCACGGCGCACGTGAAGCGATACGCCCTTGAGGGCATGAATGTTTCCGTAGTAGGTGTGGATGCTTTTTACAGTGAGCATGATCTTTTCTATTAAAGGCAAAAGCATGGAGGGCTTGCCCCCCACAGCAACTCGCCGCTGCGCGTTCATAATGGGGCAGCGGGGGAGCTGGATCCTCGCTCTTTAATTATCGTTCTCCGCCCCGAGATAGGCTTCGATCACCGCGCTGTTTTCCTTTATCTCGGCGGGGGTGCCCGATGCGAGCACCTCACCGTAATGGAGCACCAGAACGCGGTCCGAAATATCCATTATCAGGTTCATATCGTGTTCGACCAGCATGACCGTAACCCCGAGTTTCTTGATGCCCTGTATGAGTTCGCCGAGATCTTCGGTCTCCTTCATATTTAAGCCGCCAGCCGGCTCATCGAGCAGTATCAGCCTGGGCTCGGTGGCAAGCGCCCTCGCAATTTCGAGAATCTTTTGCTTGCCAATAGGAAGAGTTCCGGATTCCACACGGGCGCATCCGGCAAGTCCGGCGAATTCGAGATACTCCAAAGCCTTTGACCGGATAAGCTTCTCTTCCGAGCGCATGCCCGGCAGGCGAAGTCCGGCGGCAAACATTCCGCTCCCAGTTCTGGGGTGTCTGCCCATCATAACGTTTTCCAGAACGGTCATTTTTTTGAAAAGAGCCACGTGCTGGAACGTCCGGGCTATGCCTGCGCGGGCTATCCGGTGAGGCACAATCCCCTCTATTGCGTGTCCGAGAAATATGATCGATCCCTCTGATGGGCCCAGCATTCCGCTTATGCAGTTGAAAAGAGTGGTCTTTCCGGCGCCGTTCGGCCCTATGACAGCCTGGATGATCTTTTCCGGCATCTCGTAGCAGACGTCGCGAAGTGCGGTTACACCGCCAAACTTCATCCAAAGACCGTTCACCTTCAAAATAGGCTCGCCCGGCTGATAACCCGTCCCGCTCACGTTCCAGCACCCTCCAGAGCGGATGCGTGCTTTTTCCGCCTCAAGCTGCCCAGCGACACTATGCCGCCCGGCAAAAAGAGCGCCACGACCAGGAGAATCGCTCCGTAGGCGAGGATTTCCAGTTCCGCGAATACCTGCAGCCACTCATTTCCCACAAAGGTCATGAGTACCGTCCCGACAAGTGCTCCCCAGAGGCTTTGCATGCCCCCAACCATCACCATCAGCATGAACCGTATCGACCACATTAGGTTAAACGAACTGGGGTTGAGGCAGGTAACATAATGGGTATAGAGGCTTCCGGCAATCGATGCGAGGACGGCGCTGAGCATAAAAACCTTCACTTTGAAGCTCGCGGTAGGCACCCCGACCGACTCCGCGGCCCGCTCGTCTTCGTGAATGGCCCTCAAAGCCCGCCCCACTCTCGAATGGATCACATGGAAACAAAATATCAACACCAGAAAGACTATCCCCCAGACCAGGTAGTAC
Organism: Desulfarculales bacterium UBA702; assembly: GCA_002298165.1. Taxonomy (GTDB): domain Bacteria; phylum Desulfobacterota; class Syntrophobacteria; order Syntrophobacterales; family Syntrophobacteraceae; genus SbD1. The sequence goes on along the minus strand of DBMI01000077.1, from coordinate 6,497 downwards.
CAGGCCAGTTCACTGGTGATCTTCCGGCCAAAAAATCTGAGATAAGGTATATCGGCCATTCCCGATGGACCGCCCGTCCAGTTCACTTCTTCGGCGAATATGATGTTAACTATGACGCCGAAGCCCAGGGTTGCCATGGCAAGATAGTGGCCCTTGAGGCGCAGTGCCGGCACGCCGACCAGCCAGGCAACCGCCGCGCATACGGCTGTCCCGGCGCACATTGCTATCCAGGGATTGACTCCCAGTTTAGATGTAAGGATACCCGAAGTGTATGCGCCGATTCCGAAAAACGCCGCCTGGGCAAGCGAAATCTGCCCGGCATAACCCATTAACAGGCTCAACCCGATGCACACGAGGCTGAATATGCCCGCGAAGACCATGACGTCAACATAGTGGGAAACGGCTTTGAATGGCATCACCAGCCAGGGGAAAGCGCCGATGAAGGCAGCAGCCCCCAGCATGATTGCCCAATTTCTTCTGCCCATTTGTATTTCTCTAGAATTTTTTAAGCCTGGCAGCTTCCCTGTTTCCGAAAAGCCCCTCGGGTTTCAGAAAAAGCACCATTAGCAGCAATACCAGGGCGACTGCGTCCTTGTAGCCCGACGAGAGATACCCGGCACAAAAGGACTCGGCAAGCCCCAGAATAAGCCCAGCGACAAGGGCGCCAAAGAACTGTCCCAGCCCGCCGAACGCAGCTGCCCCAAAACCCTTGAGGCCGAGCAGGGCGCCCCTTTCGTACTCCATCATGGAGACCGGAGTGATAATCACGCCTGCAGCCGCTCCGATGGCGGCACTCAAGATAAACGACAGAAAGACCATATAACGAACCGGGATTCCAACCAGCCGTGCCGCTTGAGGATTATTGGCGCATGCAAGCATTGCCTGGCCGTAGACAGACTTGCGGAAAAAAAGTGTGAGGCCTATGACCACCAGGGCGCATATCCCTGTAATCCAGAGTGCTTGCGGCTGAATGGCAGCCCCCGCGACCATTATCGGCCCCCCTGAACTGAAGGCGGGAAGGCTGTAAGGGTCTTTTCCCCAGGCAAGCATCGCCGATCCCTTGAGCAGTATGGAAACGGCAATGGTGATAATAATAAGGGATAACACGCTCGATTCTCGCGCCCTGCCAATTATGAACCGGTCCATCGCCAGGCCTAAGCAGCCCGCTACTGCCACGGCGCAGATAAAAGCCAGGTAGAGCGGAAGGTGAAGGGTGCCGGCGAAGAATACGGCGAATAGGCCGCCCAGCATTACGAACTCTCCCTGGGCGAAGTTGATTATCTCGGTCACACTATAGATGATGTTGTAGCCGATGGCCACCATGGCATAAATTGCGCCGATAGTAATTCCGCTGATTACGTACTGGAGAAAATCGGTTCCCACCTGTCAGCCTGACCCCCTGATGCCGCCCATCCGTGCACTGGGGAAACGAGAAATTTTTCACCCGGCCGCATGGATTAAATCCGCCTTTTGAGTATGCATCGTCTAACATTTCGGCCTGAAATAAGGAAATATTTTTTACAGTTATATGACATATATGAGAATCCCCCGGCTCTTTCGAACCGGGGGAAAATCGATGTGCCGCCATTCGAGTAAACGGATTTGCGGCCGGAACCAAGATGTAGGGCAGGCTTTTCAGGCTGCCCACATTATTCCGGTTTATGCCCGATTTTCGGTCCTACTTCGCCAGTGCCCACTTTCCATCTTTAACCACAACCATCTCGAGGTCGTCCTTGCTTAAGCCGTTGTGGTCCTGCGGAGACATCTTGAATATCCCGTGCTGGCCGACGAAATCCTTGGTGTTCTCTATATGGTCGCGGATTTTTGCCGGATCGGGGCCGACTGCTTTCAGCGCGGAGATGGCCAGATACATGGAATCCCAGGCGTGGCCGCCAAAGGAAGAAACCGGCTCCTTGTAGCGCTCTTCGTAGGACTTGGTGTATTCCATAATCACCTTTTTCTGGGGGTGGTCATCGGGCAGGAGATTACCGATGTTTACGCGCGCAAGAGGTAAGATGACCCCCTCGGCCGCTTTTCCGGCAAGCTCTATATTTTTGAGATTTCCGAATCCATGGCTCTGGTACAGGGGGATTGCATCCATGCCGAGATCCCGCCAGTTCTTGACTGCAAGGACCTGGGTGGGACCGGTTGACCAGTTGACGATAGCGTCGGGCTGAGCAGACCGGATCTTTGTCAACTGCGCCGAAAGGTCGGTGTCCTGAGGACCGTAGCGCTCGTCGGCAACGATCGTGATTCCATTTTCAGGGGCAAGCCTTAGCAACTCTTCCCGCCCGCTTGCGCCGAACCCGTCGGAAACGGTCATTATGCCGATTTTTTTGACGTTCTTGGATTTCATGTAATCGAACATCTTTCCAACGACATGGCTGTCGGAACCAGCCACCTTAAATATCCATTTGTGCGTCTCGACCGGCGTGACAATCTTGTAGCTGGCGGCACACGAAATCAGCGGGACCTGGGCCTCCTCGGCAACTCCGACAACGGCAAGGCTTGTTCCACTGGTGCTGGGACCGATTATGACCGGCACTTCGTCTTTTTTGTTGAGCTTTTTGACGGCAAGGTTGCACTTCGTGGGATCTGTTTCGTCATCATACATGACAAGCTCGAGGGGGTGGCCGTCGATTCCGCCCTGCTTGTTTATCTCGTCCCGTATCATCTCGGCTGTCTTCTTCTCCGGCTCTCCGAGCAGCGAAGCACCTCCGGTGATCGAGAATACCGCCCCGATCTTATAAGGCTCCTTTGCCGCGATTCCTTCGCCCCTTGACCAAAACAGTATGGCCGCCGCGATAAGCGTACCGAGTGCCGCCAGGCAAATCAGGTTTTTTGCCGATTTCATCGTATGCTCCTTTACCCCCTAAGTGATAGAAAAATTGAATAAAAAAAGCCGTGGTCAATAACGAAACCACGGCCTCGGGAAAATAGAAAGGTCGTGGGCAGAATCGGGTTCGCGATCTGCCCACGGCTCTCTTTTCAGCTTGATTAGAGATGCACGGGGACAGACCGCCCGAAGTAGATATAGAGATAATACTCTCTCGTTGTGACCATTTCTTGAATTCTTCTCCTGAAAAGGATTTTGGCCCGGCTTATAAGCCGCCGGCCAAGGAAATGTCAAGCATTATCTGGCTGTACACACTGGAAGCCTGTGGTTTGGCAAGTAAAAGAACTCGCCTTCCTGAGTAGGAGACGATATCGAGCCACGTGTTTATCGTTCCCAAATTATCTGCTTCAATCCACCCCGCCAACAGGATGGCCAAATGATGGGAAATTGGAGCCGCTTGTCTGAAACTAATTGGAAACTACGGTATTTAGATTCTTTTCGGCGAAAGTTTCTGCCTCTCGTTCGAGCTTCGTAGTTTCCTCAGACCCGCAATTATGCTAGATTTTCCTCTACACCATAATCCTGAATCCTGCCGATATATAATTTCCAGCCCGCCCTCGATTGTCAGTTGGGCCGATCGGGGGCCTTGGACAGGAATTGATGCGCGGAAAACACAAAATACTCATCATCGACGACGAAGCCCCGTTTCGTGCAGCCCTTCGCCGGCTGCTGGAAAAGGGCAATATCGTTCTGGAGGCTGACACCGGCACGGCTGGCTTCGCTCTGGCCGAACGGGAAGAACCCGATCTGGTTTTGCTCGACATCGGCCTTCCGGACGGCAGTGGACTCGAACTGCTGCCGAGATTGAGAGAACTCCGCCCTTCTCCGACCGTTGTCATGATAACCGCATACGAGCGTGTAAAAGACGTGGTCATGGCCATCAAGCGCGGGGCCTTCGACTACCTGGTAAAACCGGTCGATATTGATGAATTCGAGCTTACTATTCAGAATGCGCTCGAACATGCGGGGCTCAAAAATGAGGTCTCGCGGCTTCGCCAGGAGGTGCAGAGGCTCCAGGGAGTAGACCGCCTGATCGGGCAAAACCCGAAATTTCTGGAAGCCCAGATGCTCGCGATTAAAAGTGCGCAGAGCCGGGACGCGGGCGTGCTGATCCAGGGGGAGAGTGGGGCGGGAAAAGAGCTTTTCGCAAGGCTCATACACACAAAAAGCCCCCGTGCCGCCTACCCCTTTGTCGCGCTTAACTGCGCGGCTTTCGGGACCGAAATCATTGAAAGCGAGCTTTTCGGCTATGAAAAAGGAGCTTTTACCGGAGCCAAAGCGGAAGGCAAGGAGGGCCTACTACAGGTTGCCGACGGGGGCACGCTCTTTTTGGACGAGATAGTGGACCTCCATCCCGAAATTCAGGCAAAGCTCCTGCGGGTAATGGAAGAAAAAGAATTCTACGCCGTCGGCGGAACGCGCAAAAAGAAAGTGGACATCCGCATCCTTGCGGCTTGTAACCAGGACCTGTGGCAAGTGGCCGAGGGGGGAGGATTCCGTAAGGATCTCTACTTCAGGGTAGCAACAATCAAGGTAGATCTGCCCTCTCTTCGAGAGAGGCGCGATGACATTATGCCCCTTGCAATGAATTTCGTGGAAGACTTCAACGATAAATACGGCAAACACTTCCGCGGATTCAATCCCAAGGCTGAACGGCTCCTCCTGGGTCATTCCTGGCCTGGAAATGTCAGGGAACTCAGAAATAGCATCGAGCGGGTAGTCTTGCTGGAAAATGACGACATGATCCTGGGGCGCCATCTGCATTTTCTGGATTCCGATTTGAGGTCGGATGAAGATTCAAAACGGGACAGATTCAGCATGGCTTTGCCCGATGGTGGAATAGGGCTCGAAGAGATTGAGAAGGAGGTAATCCTTAGCGCATTCGAGAAATGCGGTCGAAATAAGTCGAAAACGGCCCGTTTCCTCAAACTCCAGAGGCATATTCTTTTATACCGGCTGAAAAAGTACGGCATTGAAGTTTGAACAAAATGCTCCAAATTCGTGAAGATGTGTACAATATCATCCAGATCACACGTAAGACATTGATTTAATAACAAATTCTTCTGCACCTGCCCGAACCCAGCTACTACATGCCCCCCAGGGTTGGGTAATAGTATCCAATAAATTTCAAGCCTCCTGTGTTTTTTCGCACACAGATCCTTTACTCCGTGAGACTCTATGCTTATAAGCGCCGGCTGGCATGCTCCTTGCTCTTGCCTATGCCAGGAGGCGGAAAGTGCGAATTGAAAATCACGTTCTTCTTGTTGAAGATGATGCCCCGCTGAAGCGCTCTTTGGAAAAATTTCTGAATCAGGCTGGGTACGCCTTTGAGAGTTGTTCGACAGCTCGCGAAGCACTGACTCTTGCAGAGAAACTTCGACATGATGTTGTGATTGTTGAGTATCACCTTCCAGATTCGAACGGAACTTCCCTGCTGGAAAAACTCAAGCTCCATGCTCCTAAAGCTGCTGCGATTATTCTATCTGAGTATGATTTCCAAGCTGTTGCGACTGATCTTAATCGAGTTCGAATTGAATTCTATCTGAAAAAGCCTTTCGATCTGGTTGAACTTGAAACTGCTCTCTCCTCTGCGTGCGTTAAAGCCGGTAAGCCGGCTCAAGACGAAAACTGGAACGGAGTCAATTCCAGAGGTGTACTCGCCTCCACTTCGACAGAGGGAAATCTTGGAAACGGTAATTCGACCGCAAGCTCTTAATCGCTCTATAGTTGAAATTACCCGGAAAGGTAGCTGTTAACTTAAGTCTGTCTCTCAAGTCCGATCCCACGTTCCTGCTGATGCTCATGCTCTTAATCTCCTGCTCATGCTGACGTGAACCGCTCATTGACCAAGTTGAATCTCACGCTGAACCTGACCTCACGCTGGTGGCTGGATCTCTTATCTCATGCTGTTAAGCCGAATCTGAGAATACCCTTTGGAAATAACGAAAAGCCGCAAGAGAAATCTTGCGGCTTTTTGTTATTTCGGTGCATGAGTGCGGAGTATTCGTGCCAGCCCTACGATCCCCCTTTATCATTTACCCCTGGGATGACAACCTGCAACATTGTATAATGTATATCAATGTCGGCTATCCTGTTTACACGCAATTCGCACAGCATCCAGGGAGAGACTATCCATGAGCATCAAAATGCCGCTTAAATTCCACGGCAGCTACAAAGTGGCTATCAGGAAGGATGGGGTCGAGAAGCAGGAAATTTGCCAAAAACTGAGCATGACCCCACTTGCGGGGGGTGATCACGAGCAATCACCCGGCTCGGCGGATCCTTCAAAATACTTGATTACCTACTTCTGCTTTGGCTGTAGGCGTGTGCTGGAAGGCGCCATCAAGGAAAATCGTGAAGACGGGACTGTCTTCAAGGTAGATGACCGCGAAATCGAATTCAGTCCAGCTTCGAGGCCCGAGCCCGGTAAAACCTGCTAGTGCCGCACGGGTGGCAAGGTCTGGACGGGCTGTTGCCCAAGGAATTCCGATGAAAATCCCCCTCCCTTGATGGGAGGGGCTAGGGGAGGGCGTCGAATATATTTAAGAATTCAAACCCCCTCCCCCAACCCCTCCCGCCAGGGGAGGGGAGCTTTCCTCCG
>DBMI01000118.1 GCA_002298165.1 Desulfarculales bacterium UBA702 | reverse complement strand
CGTGGGACTTCACCCATCCTACGCGCTACGCACTGTCAACATAAGCCACTCTAGAATCTTGGCCAGTGCCACTTGGCATGGCCGAACAGCCTCTTGTTGCATGCCGGAAACTGATGGAAGTGAACATGAGCGATGAAGTGGAAAAGAGATACATCATTGATCAGGGAAGTTTGCCTGAGCTATATCCAACCCATTTGCATGAGTCAAGGTTTTGGGAAGCCTTGGGGCGCACCGTTGCCACTTTTGGGTTCTTAGAAGAGACCCTGGGTAAAGCCATTTTTTCATTTACCGCAACTAAGCCATATCGAGAAGACGAAATCCAAAAAGCTTATGCCGAATGGCTTCCAAAGCTTGAACATGCACTTACTGATCAACTTGGCACTTTAATCAATAACTACGGCAAAGCCGTGCGAGAGCATCCTTCCGCTACAATTTCCAACCTTGACGAACTTCTTGGAGAACTTCGTGAGGCTTCAAAGATTCGTAATGTCCTCTGCCATGGCTCATGGCGGGCACCAGACGCTGCTGGTGCATCAATTCCTTTGTTTGTCAATCGCCAAAAGGAAGTCTTTGAAACGGCAGTTGATATTGATTTTTTAAATCAATTTCAGAGGCACACCGTTAGTTTGGTATGCGCCGTTGTAGATTCAGTTACTCATATGGGTTGGCAATTTCCAGGTTCCAGCAGTCCAGGAAAGGCAATCTGGCCATGATGGTCAGCACGCCATCTTTACTAAATTCAACTAGGTGCTCGTGGAACGGCTACGGCTGACACGGGCAACGTCTTTTTGTTGCCCGTGCGATAGCAAGAGGGATCACGGGTGACACGGCAAGATGACCTGATCATGCACGCACCCTCCCCTGCTCCGTACACCGGCCCCGCCGGCGGGCAAGGTTGCCGATGCCATGGTAAAAACTTTGCTCGACCTTGTATCCTTGAGTAGAGCTGTATAAGGTGCCTTTTGAATGTTTAAAAGAAAAGCTGAACTGTTGGGCCTTACGGTTATTTTGTTCATCCTGGCAGCTTGTACCCGCGACTGCTTGACCCTGCGCGCGTATAACCAGCTGAGAAGTAGAGAAGAGATAGCAATCGTAAGGACCGATGTTTTGCCCTCCGTTACAGTCAATGCAATTGATGGCAAACCTGTGCCAGGTAATCTTTGCTTCTTCTTGCTTGAACCCGGTCTGCACGAATTCATCATTTCATACGCCGATGGGTACCATTCCTATCATAATGTACGGAAATACTTGAATGTTGCCGCAGGTAGAACCTACAGATTAAGAACAAATACTAAAATAAGATTTTGGCCGGGCACTGATCATCCTATTATTGAATTTGCTGATTGGACAAGTGATCCAAAACACCACATTAGCAATATCCCTGAAGAGGAAAATATCATTTGGAAATAGAACAATGGTGAAGGTTTTGGTCGTTCATGAGTAGTGAAATACCCTCTTTCAAACTAACAGTTCCGGCCGCAGATCAAGGGAGCATAAGCTTGTTTCTACCATGAGTAAAGAAGGGACCGGTGGTGAAAATACTGAGACTATTGGCTTTAATAATAGTTATGTTTGTCTCTGGATGCGAATGGCGTTATTTAACAGTTGCGAACGGTCCAACATTTTTTGAAGCATCTCCTCCTTCTGATCAGAATGGACTGCTATACATGTATCACGATGAAGTTGAATATGAATTTGAGCCAAGTCACGCTGCGAGCATCGATGATAAGGTATTTTATACTCTTGCAAAAAATGGCTATTCCTTTGCCTATCTTTCACCCGGAATTCATAAGATCAGCATTACTTCCCACCGAGACGGAACACTGGTAACAGAACTCGCGATTACTCCAAGTCAAACCATTTTTATTAAGTTCCAATATACATTTACTGGTGATCGTGTACTTAAATTGGTAAACAACAACAAGCCCTTAATGAGATGAAGCAATATATGTATATTAAGCCTGTCCATGAATCATTCTAGACGGTTTGGCGGGTGCCGGATAGCTTCCTATTGGGTGCGACAATAAAAATTACATAGCCGATATTTGCCAGCGAAGGGAGCGCTCTCGCAACAAGAGTGTTCTCCTGAAAGTAAATGGATTACCCAATGTCCTAAGTGGTCTAGACCAATATGATTATCACTGGCAACGGGTTTTTTTGCTGCCAGTGCATTTGCGTGAGGCCATTGGATCAATGCACGCATTCTCCGTGCTCCGCACACCGGCCTTGCGTGGTCGCATGGCCGTCAATTTACGAGATTTGATATAATCCCAGCTCTGGTTGAGCACGGTCTCCCCGGACGGTTGCCCAAACTCATTGCATGATCTAACTGGGTATGAGTATTGAAAACCGTCATACCCGCATGCTTTTGGCAGCAATCCGGCCGCTTTGAATCCCGAAGTCAAATGGTTTCACGAAGCAAGACACTGGATTCCCGCCAGAAGCATGCGGGAATGACGTTCTTAAGCCAATGTCATCCTTTGGTTTAGCAATTTTAGACACGCTCTATTTGGCAACAGTCCGTTCCGACCGTAGTACCCGCTCCGACCGAAGGTCTCCACTTGGCTCCTAGATAGTTTGGAGAACTCGGTTGAGGTCCTGACGCGGTCAGGAGACCACGTCATAACAATGGGTAAACAATTGTTCCGTTAAGTTGACGGCGCTATGCGTCCGTGGGCGGGGTTGCCGGTGCCGCATCATCTCTCCTGGGGCATTTAACTCCTGAAGATTAAAAAAGTTGAGTACATCCGGATCATATTTTCCATGCGAGGTATTCTTCGATTAGATTCCATATAGATGGCAAGTTATTCTGAGTTATTGGGTTTATCTTTTTGTCCATCTTTGCCTCCTTTGTTTATATCCATCGGGTTCCGGTAAGGCACGCAGTGGCAAATCCAGCCGGCGAGGACCGGGGGTCCCGCAACTGGTTGTTTGCCGCGGCGGCCGTGCTTAATTTTAGCCCTATGTTCAAAGCCGCCGTTAGCAGCGCCTTGCAAATAACAACTACGGAATCCCCATCATGCCAAACTCATTGGATACCACAGCGAAAGATACCTGGCCCCAGTTGCCTTTGAGTGCCTGGGAACAAACTTATGCAACGCTGCACATGTGGACCCAGATCATCGGCAAGATTCGGCTGGGTCTTGCCCCCATGGTAAACCACTGGTGGCAGGTCCCGCTGTACCTGACCGCGCGGGGGTTGACAACTTCCCCAATCCCCTACCAATCGAGCACGTTCCAGGTTGATTTCGATTTCTTTACCCACGAAATGCTGGTCCTGACCGATCACGGAGAAAAGCGCTCAATCGCCCTCAGACCCCGCTCCGTTGCCGACTTTTTTCAAGAGACCATGGATACTCTCAGGTCGCTGGGGATAGAGATAGCCATCTGGACCATACCTGTTGAAACGGAGGAACGCATTCCCTTCGAGCAGGACACAAAGCATGCCGCCTATGACCCGGAGTACGCTCACCGCTGCTGGAAGGTCCTGGCCAATTCCGCCCGGGTGATGCATCAATTTCGTTCGGGCTTTATTGGCAAGGTTAGCCCGGTGCACTTTTTCTGGGGATCATTCGATCTGGCTGTTACTCGATTTTCCGGGCGCCGCGCCCCAATGCACTCACCGTCACCGAACCTTGCCCATTTTGTGGTCATAGAGGCATATTCGCACGAGGTGAGCAGTTGTGGATTCTGGCCCGGCGCGGGATTGGGAGAGCCTGCCTATTATGCCTATGCCTACCCGGAACCCGAAGGGTTCAAAGATTATCCGGTCCTTCCAGGTGAGGCCTATTATAGCAAGGATCTTGGTGAGTTCTTGCTGCCATACGAGGCTGTGCGCAAGGCATCCTCACCGGATGAAAAACTGCTATCATTTTTCCAAAGCACCTATGAGGCGGCTGCGAACCTGGGGAAATGGGATCGGACCGCGCTGGAGCGCACCTAAGCAGCGTTGAGTTGGCTTGGCAGGCAGGTATCGGGGCCATGAAAGCATGGGTGGCACTGGCAACACCGCCCAGGGCGGGGTTAATGGCGTAGGCAAGAGGGACTTGATCAATGCGCGCATCCTCCTGTGCTCCGCACCGCCTCGCCGTGGGCGAATAGACGTCACCTTAACGGAACAATTGTTTACTCATTGTTATGACGTGGTCCCCTGACTTCGTCATGCCCTTAACCGAGGTTCTCCAATTATTTCGTGATAACAACCAGCTCATGCTTTCCAGCCTCCGCGTGGCAGGCGAAAAGACCTCCCCTTAAGACCCTTGACTAATAAAAGTTGACAAAAATCCATTACTCTGCTGTAGATAGTCTTACAAAAATTGAGATCTTTTTGCGCCATCTTTTTGCATCACCCCCTGCATTGCCTTTGTATCCCGGTTTTACCAGCCCTTCCAAGGAATTAAATAAAGGAGACTGAAAATGTCTGCTCGACGAACAAGAAGCTTAAAGATTGGTCTTGCCTTTGCTTTCTGTGTCGGAATTCTTCTTTTTCAAGCCGATCATGTACGGGCCTGGGAGTTTTTTACCGGCTCCGCCAATAACGGCCTTAACTTCGGCGTTCCTGGGTCACCTGCGGTGGGCGATGACGGCACTATATACGTCGGAGCCCTGACAGGATATTTCTACGCAATCAATCCCGATGGGACACAAAAATGGAAGTTCCCGGAGGGGCAGCCCGGGGGCGCATATGCCTGGTCGCCTGCAATAGGCCCCAATGGTCTTATTTATGCCGGGGCAGGGCATTTTCTATTCGCCTTCGATGCAAATGGAGCGGAGGTGCATTACGACGCGGCAGACTGCCTATTCCTGGGAGCCCCTGCCATAGAAGATGACGGGACTGTCTACATTGGCTCAAATACTTCCAAGCTGTTTGCCTTCAACCCGGATTTGACCCTCAAGTGGTCTTATCAAGTCGGCTATGATTATAAAGTGAGTGATCCGGTTATCGGTTCGGACGGCACTATCTACTTCAAGGCTGAATCGTTTGCCGCGGGTGGTCCGGTAAACGTTCAGATAGTTGCAATCGACCGAAACAAAAACTACAAATGGCATTATTACATGGAGAGCCAATGTTTGGCCGGCCAATGTACAGCTCCGCCTGCGATTGGGCATGACGGCACCATCTACTATACTGACCGCATGAAACTTTATGCAAGGGACCGAAACGGAAATTTGAAATGGGATTTTACCACGGACTATGGGGTAACTTTTCAAGGGCACAGTTCTCCCGCGATTGGGGCCGATAACACGATTTATGTTACCGCCACCGATCTGTCCGAGGCACCTCATAGTAACATGCTGTATGCGATAAACTCTGCTGACGGCTCAATGAAGTGGGCGAATAACTCCTGGGGGCATGAACCGGGTTATCCTGCCCCTCCAGGCGTCGGGGCGAATGGAGTTATATATTTTGGGTCCCTGGATAATGACTTTCACCAGGTCGTTGATCATGGCAGCTATGCTTCCGAAAACATCCTCTTCAACACCGAGGGACAGGTGCATTCTTCTCCCGCAATTTGGTATGACGGATCAATCTACGTCGGTTGCGCTCTCTCCGTCAAAATGGCACAGACGAGTTCCTATGGCCCGGCGAACAGCTCCTGGCCCCTGTTCCGGGGGAATCTCAAGCGTACCGCTAAAGTGAAGTCATGGGGCAGTGTCCAGGGTCATATCAAATACCTGCGACAACTAATCCTTTCGTATCACCTGGCAAGTGGGACGACAAACAGCCTGATTTCAAAGCTGGATTCAGCGGACAAATCCCTCGACAAGCTGCAGCCGGTGGCTTCCGCAAATGCATTGAAAGCTTTCGCCAATGAGGTAAATGCTCTGAAAAACAAGAAAATTCCGCCTAGGCAGGCTGAAAGTTTCTTAGTACAGGCCCGCAGCATCATAAGCAATCTCGATCCTGTTAAGCTGAATGCGGTATCTTTGGAAAACAAGTAGGCGACTTGTCTTAGAACTGCAGGGCAGGCGGCAGGATTTATAATCCCTCCTGCTCTGGAGTTTAAGGGTATCCAACCTGTGCCGAATGGGGCAGCCCGAAGCTCACCGTGTTTTGCTGAGTGCTGATTATCTTTCACGTCTACTTTTTGAAACGGCTAAGTTGCCGCTTTACCAGATAAAATAAAATACACGGGTGATAGGCAACGGGTTTTTTGCTGCCAGTGCGTTTGCGTGAGGGCTTTGGATCAATGCACGCACCCTCCCCTGCTCCGCTTCACGGGCCCACGTGGTCGCATGGACGTCAATTAGAGATTTGAAATAATTCCAGCTCTGGTTGAGCACGGTCTCCCCGGGCTGTTACCCAAACCCATTGCATGATCTACCTGGGTATGAGCATTGAGAACGTCATCTCCGAATGATTTCGCGGCAATCCGGTTGTGTCCTTCCAATCTTGCCTGCCACCGCTGCTGCATTTGCACCCCCGATCGCCTTTGGCTGCCGTCTTTGACTTGATCGGCAAAACCGCTTCTGCTACATTGTTGCAAACCCCACAAAACTCCATGTCAAGCGTTCCGGGGAAAGAGTAAAAACAGCTTACTCGGCAGCAAAGGATCGCGAGATGGAAATTTCAGTCAGGCGCGTTCTGGTAAGCAAGCGTTTTCTCATTCCTGCAGCTTCACTGATCCTTTATTCCATTATTGGGTTCTTTATCATTCCATTGGCCGTGCGCTGGTATCTTCCAAAATTCGCTCAAGAGCAGCTCAAATGCCAAGCCGCTATTGGAAAGGTTTGGATCAATCCTCTTCTATTCCGGGTTGAAATAAAAGATTTCAGTCTGAAGGATCAGGCTGACTCCCCGCTGATCGGATTCGAGCGGTTCTATGTCGACCTTGGGATGAGCAGTATATTCAAGTGGGCGGCGGTTGTAAGCGAGTTTCAACTCGAAAAACCGATGCTCAACCTGGTAATCGAGGAAGACGGTACGCTGAATCTTTCTCGGCTCGCCCCGAAGTCAACCGAGCAAAAACCTGAACCACAAAGCACCGCGGATTCAAAACCCGTCAGGCTCCTCCTGCGCAATCTGGAACTTACGGGAGGAGAGATCAGGATAACCGACAAACGTCAGGCTACTGCTGTTGTCAACTTCCAGGATCTGAATTTAAATCTTAAAAGCCTGTCGACGCACCTTAACCAGAATGGCTCCTACTCTCTACAAGCGAAAACGCAGGGTGGGGAATCGATTGAATGGCAGGGTGATGTTGATCTAATCCCATTCCGGTCCACGGGGAAGGTTCTTTTCAACGGAATTCAGGCCGCAACGCTATGGCGCTTTCAGCAAAGCAGCTTCAACCTGGAGCCTCCATCCGGCACGCTCACCCTCAGCACCGGCTACATTATAGACACCGGAAACACTCCGCTCCAAGTGGCGCTTAATGATTTTAAAATAGATGTATCAAAAGTTGCTCTAAAGCTTAGCGGCGCCGATCGGCTGTTTTTCGAGCTTGGAAAATTGGAATTCGAAGGTGGATTGATCGAACTGGCCGCAAGAACAATTCGCACGAAGAAGCTTCGGGTTGATGGAGGCAAGCTGGATGTTCGTTTTGACGAGGATGGGCTAAGCAATCTACAAAAACTTGTGCGCAAAGCGCCTGCCGAATCGCAACAGGAAGGACCTGTAGACAAGGCACTGCCCGCCGTCGAAGCGAAGCCGGCTCCAAAGCAGGAAGCCAAAATCCCGGCCGGAGACTCCGCGCCGCCTGCCAACGAACCTCCATGGAAATTGAGCATCGACGCCATAGAAGTCAAAAACGTGGCTTTTGAACTGGAAGATATCAGCCGTGTCTCGCCGCTTAGTGCGGGCGTCGAAAGTTTTTCGTTCAGCACCGGGGTAAGCATCGAGGCCGGCCAACAGCTTGGGGTTTCTGCCAGGAGGATGGCCACCGAGTTCAAAGGGGTGCACTTTGGGGCCAAGGGAGCGCCCAAGCCTCTTTTTGAGGCTCAATCCCTCAAACTTGAGGGAGAGGAGGTCGATCTTGGCGCACGCATGCTCTCTATTTCGCGAATTGCGCTTCATGATGGCCACTTTGATGTCGAGATCGGCGAGGACGGCAAGTCCAATATCGAAAAGCTGATGTCGCCAAGACCCGAACTTGCAGCCCAGTCGAAGCCAAAGCTGACCGACTCCCCTGGGGATTCGCAATCCTCTGTGTCTGAAGCTCCCTGGAAGGTGAATATCGATTCGGTAGAGCTGAAGAATATCGCCCTTGGAATCGAAGATCTCAGCAGAGCCACACCGGTCAGTGCCGCGGTTGGGAGCATCTCGTTTAACACCAAGGTTAACATCGAGGCCGGCTCGAAGGTTGAATTATCGGCAAAAGAGCTGGCCACCGAGCTAAATGGAATGCGCTTCGGGGCAAAAGGCGCTCAAAAGCCCCTTTTCGAGGCCCAAAAACTCTCACTCGAAGGGGGAGAGGTGAATCTCGGAGCCCGCAGTCTTTCCATCTCGCGCATTGCTTTAAACGATGGCCATTTCGACTTTGGAATGGGCGCGGACGGCAAACCCAATATTGAGAATCTGATTTCGCCGAGGTCTGCTATACCTGCCGGTTCGCCCGTTAAAGCTTCTTCCGCTAAAAGACCGGCCAAACTAGTGGCAGCAAAAGCGCAGCCCAAGCCCGCCGCCGAGGAGCCGGCCAAACCTGGGGCAATTCAAGGGCAGCCTTGGTCTTTTTTGCTCAAAAATTTCGAACTGAACAATTTCCGCTCGGCCATCTCGGATTCCAAAGTCCTTCCAGGTAAAGATCTGTACGCGCTACAGAGCATTACGGTGCGAGTGGAAAACATCGACGGCAAGTCCCCCATGAATTTCGACGTAGGCCTTTCCGTTGCTCAAGGGGGTAAAGTCTCTCTGAGCGGAAAGGTGGACCCTTATTCACAATCGGTCGATACCCGTGTAAATATCGCGGGTCTCTCGCTCTCTCCGATCCAGCCGTACCTCGATCCTTTCCTTACGCTCCAATTGCAGTCGGCGCTTGTGTCCGCGCAGGGCACTTTTGGCTACGGCATGCCTAAAAAATCCAAGCTGGTCTATGAAGGCAGCTTCGGGATTGATAAGCTCAGCCTCAACCAGCCCAAATCCAAGAATCCCTATCTCGGATGGGAAAAGCTTTCGATCCCTAAGCTCAAAATGACTCTCGCTCCAAATTTGCTGCAAATTCCGGAAATCAAGCTGTCCAAATTGCAAGGTGAATTGATCATTGCAGAGGACCACACGGTTAATTTGACAAAAGTAGTAAAAGAGCAACCGGCAAATAAGGGAGCGCCGACGTCCGCGCAAAAAAAGAGTGACGAGCCATTCCCTTTCAGCATCGGAAAGATATGGATCGCCGACGGGAACATCGCCTTTGCCGATTTAAGTCTGAGACCCAAGTTCATGGCCCGGATTCATCAGCTCAAGGGTTCGGTGAGCAAGCTCTCGATGGAGAAGCAGACCATGACGGAAATCCAGTTGGACGGACTGGTTGATCGGTACGGTACCGCCAAAGTCTTGGGAACTGTTGACCTCGGCGATTTCAAACGCTCAAGCGACGTCAATGTGGTCTTCAAGAATGTCGAAATGTCAAGCGTCAGCCCGTATTCCGGCAAGTTCGCGGGCCGCAGGATTAAATCCGGCAAGATTTCGATGGATCTTAATTACAAAATCCAGGATCACCAACTCGTCGGAGACAACAAAATCATCGTGGACAACCTCGTTCTCGGGGAACGCGTGGACAGTCCCGATGCGGTTAATCTGCCTCTGGATCTCGCGATCACACTGCTTTCGGATTCCAACGGGCGCATCGATCTGGGATTGCCGGTGAGCGGAGATCTGGATAATCCACAGTTCGCGGTCTGGCCATTGGTCTGGAAAGTTTTCGTAAATGTCATGACCAAAGCGGCTACGGCTCCTTTCCGGGCGTTGGGGGCGCTTTTTGGGGAAGGGACCGAAAAACTTGAATCCGTGGAGTTCGAACCGGGAAAAACCGTGATCCCTCCCCCTGAAAAAGAAAAGCTTAAGAAGGTGTCCGATGTTTTGCAGAAAAAGCCTCAGCTCAAATTGGTTCTGCAGGGCCGCTACAGCCCGGAGATCGACGGCATTGAAATGAAGAAGCTCAAATTGAGGCGCGCGCTGAACGAAAAAATGGGCATCAAGTCAAATGCCGAAGAAGATCTTGGGCCGATTGACCTGGAAGATTCCGGAACCAGGCGAGCTCTTGAAAAGATCTATGTGGAGCGTTTCGGCTCCAAGAATCGCGACGAACTGGATCGAGCGGTGAAGGAAGGCACGATTCAGCCCCGTGTCATACAGGATGAATCCGAACAGAAGAGCAAAAAGAAAAAGAAAAACATCTTCTCCAGAACCATGAGTTCCGTAAAATTCTACAAGGTGGTACCCGGCGCCAAAAGCCCCGATCAGCAACAAATCATGGCGGCTGAGATGTATTACCGACTGGTGGAGAACGAGTCCCTCGATGAAAAGGTTCTCGTGCAGCTTGCGACAAGCCGCTCGGCGGCGGTTAGCGAGGAACTTCTGAAAGTCGTTGGTGTTCCGGCTGACCGCATCGACACTAAAGAACCCGAGCCTCTCGCGGATGAGCCTGGCGTCTCGGCGGGTTTGTCCGTCGACGTGATTTCCGGTTCGCCATAAAGGTGACTTTCCATGTTGTTATGCAGCCCTGCGACCACATTCCACATTCCGGCACATGGAACTCATTTGAATACACTTCGAGCCTCACTCATACGGGTGAAACTGGTAACGGGTTTTTTGTTGCCGGTGCCGAAGGCAAGATGGACTTGATCAATGCACGCATCCTCAAGTGCTCTGCACACCGGCCCCGCCGGGGGCCGGTGTCGATGCCACCCGCAGGACTATCCCTTACCGACTCGAAATCCATTTCCATTTTGTCTCACGGAATCATGTGAAGAGCATCGCATGCGTGGATTTAACAGAAGCTGTAGACTCCTTCTTCGGCCGGTAATGATAAAGGAAGTATACCATGGACATGTGGAAGTTCTTTAACATCACGCATCGGGAGCACATTCTCTGCAATCCGATGGACATTGAGAAACTCGAACAGCTTATCACACTTCTGCCTCTGAAACCTGGGGCACGGGTCCTTGATATCGCCACGGGAAAGGGCGAGTTTCTCATCAGGCTTGCAGAGCGGTACAGGCAAATGACAGGAACAGGAGTTGATTTCTCTCCCCACTGCATTTCTGATGTCTGCAAGAAGCATCAAGAACGTGTTCCGGATGCCCGACTCCATTTCCTGGAGATGGACGGGGCCAAGTATGTCCCAGAGGCCTTGGAGAGCTTTGATCTGGTAGCCTGCATCGGTGCGAGTTGGATTTATGGCGGGCATCGAGGGACGTTGAACGCGCTTGAGAAGATGGCAGCCCCAGAAAGTTGGATCGTTGTGGGAGAGCCGTACTGGCGGCATGAACCGGAAAGAGACTATTTAGAAGCGATCGGAGTGGCACGGAACGACTTCGGAACACATTACCAGAATGTAGAAGCCGGGCGAGAGCACGGACTGGAGGCGGTCTACACACTCGTAAGCAGCCAGGATGACTGGGATAGATATGAAGGGTTACAGTGGTATGCCGCGGAAACCTGGGCAAGTGATCATCGGGATGATCCGGATGTGGAGACCGTGCTGAAGAGAGTGCGTGAGGGTAAGACAGCGTATCTGAGGTGGGGAAGAGAAACGCTGGGTTGGGCGATTTATGTGTTCAAGAAAGGGGGTATAGCACATTTCTAGTTGGCTAAGGCGCCTTATCGGGCATGCCAGATGGGAAGAGGCAATCACCGCTTCCGAACAAGCCGTCCCACACGCTGCCCCCGCCTTGGGCGAGGTTACCGGTGCCACCCCACGATATAAATCATATTGATCAACTGGCCAGGAATACACGTACATGGATGAGCATCTTGGCTTATTCGAATTGGAAATTCACTCCTATTCATTTCTTTTATTTTCTTCTATGTAAAGCTCACCCCAAGTAAACTATATCAAAGAAATAACATCCCTCACTTTTCAGCTAAGTAGCCTGAATATTAACTGATATATCGATATTGGGAATTTCAATTACCCAGTAGATACCACATAGAATACCCAATCTTTACCAGCACTTAGCCTAATTTTCCATATACCTAATTTCAATGCCTTTTTTTTGAACTTGAGCACCTCTTTTGCCTATTCCATACCTCCTAAATTGCACTTATTGAATCAGGTTTGATAGGAGTATGAATGACAGAATCTATGATATGGATCAAGCATACTTTTCTCATTCAACAGGATGAAAGATGAATGTCTCAAGTGTCCAAAACGTTGATTGGTTACTTCCCGCAACAGATCCTAAGCCAACAATTCTGGATTCATTGCCAAAAAATCAAATCGGGAATCTGCTGACAGACATTCAGCGAATGCAGGATAGCTACGTTCAATTCAAATATGGCAAGATATCGTCGTTCAAAAACGATGCGCTTGTATCGGATATCGACTATAGACAATATATCCAGTATCCCAATGGTGAGATCAAAACTCTGGCCATGACCATCGTTTCTCGGTCTGATTCCAATGATGATAAAGCCTGGAAGCTCATGAGGTGGGTGCAAGGCAATATCCAATACGTGGATGATATCAAGAATTACGGACAGAACGAATACTGGGCATTGCCCACGATGACTATGAGGCGAAAAACGGGCGACTGCGAGGATGGTGCCTACCTTCTCGGTAGTCTCATGTTGAACGCAGGGGTGGACCCTGGCAGGGTCAGAGTATATGGTGGCTTTGTATCGGCCGGAACTAATGCTTCAACCGGTGGGCATGCATGGGTTGCTTACAAGCGAGAAGTTGACAATCAGTGGGTACCTTTGGATTGGTGCTATTATCCTTCACGAGAGACAATCAACAGTAGATCGACATTAAAAGGGGATATGAGGTATTTAGACGACTACTTTTATGTTACTGCATTCGAAACAGTCGACACTACATACTTTAACTCGCTACGCCTCCAAAAAGCGTATGTGCCTGAAGAAGCGAGACCAAGACCGACCTTGGATATAGTGGTATGAAACTGTAAAATTCAGGAAGGTTTGGGAGGCAGGCGCTCTCCCGCTTCATTCAGCAGTGGAAGAGAAAGTCATCTCATCGGCTGAAGAAATTTTTCAAGGAGAATCTTTGCCGCCACGATGGACCCAAGCGAGCCGGTTTGGCAGGCAAACTTCTATGATTTCAACGTGTTCTCCTTTGACAAAGCACGGGAGAAACTTGAATATATGCACAACAATCCTGTAAGGAAGGGGCTTGTAGCGCACGCAGGGGATTGGAGCTACAGTTCGGCAGGTTGGTACATCCTGAAACGACCGGTTGGAATTGAAATTGTCCCTTTATCGTAGCCACCTGGCGCTACACGCCCGGAGAACAAGCCTGTTGCCTACTCAAGGGCATTGATGCAACCCTCTTGTATCTTCATTTTAGCTTGCAGAGCATCAGATTTTAATTAGTTTTCAATAATCCGGTGAAACAGAGGAGGGCAACGCTGGAGAGCGACCCTCCAAGGGATAGCCGGATGGGTGGTGACGGATATCACCGATGCTCTTTGAGGGAGGACCGCCTTGAGGTTCTCCCTCTCCCAAATGGTCGGGTCGGAACACTACCATCCCTTTTTATATTGGGCCGTTGTGGTAGCTACCACCACAGTAGGCACAACCATGTCCGACTACTTAGACCGAACTCTTGGGCTGGGGTATGTTAAATCTTCTATCTTGCTTTTTTGTGGTGTCATTGCTGTACTTGCAATCTGGCGTAGCTCCACAGGTGCAATCGAGTTCGAGGACATTACCACCAAAAGAAACGAGGTATTTTACTGGCTCACTATTCTGGTATCAAATACCCTTGGTATAGCCCTCGGCGATTTCGTTGCGACTACAACCGGACTCGGCTTTGAGGGGTGGCGCCCTTGTATTCGCTGGCCTGATCGGGGTCGTCGCAGTTCTACACCTGTTCACGAGAGTTCCAGATGCGGCACTTTTCTGGGCGGCCTATGTTCTGACGCGGCCTCTTGGGGCCACTCTAGGCGATACTTTAACAAAACCGCACAACCAGGGTGGCATGGCTCTCAGTCGCATTACTGCTTCTATCGTGATCATGGTGATAATAGTGATAGGCGTAATTCTAAGTTCGAAATTTATCGAGCGCTGCGAGGTGGAGGCGACCTAGTGGATGTAAGGCCAAGCATATCGGGATAATACGACAAAATTTTCGGCAAGGACGACGCCGATCATCCCTGTTTGAAGCATTCCGGGAGGTCGGTGCCCATTTTGCCACTGACCTTCTGCACCCATCCCAAAGCTTTTTGGGTGGACGGGAAACGCTCTTTCGTCCAGCAGATCATCCGGCCAAGAAAAGGGATTTCAGGCGAGAGCAAGATGGCCCCAAGGATAAAGAAGACGAAACCGGGAATAATGGGAAAGACGATCCCCGAAAAGCCAACCAAAATTGCCAAAATGCCTATGATTATTCGTAAAATTCGTCGGAGCATGAATTAAATGTAAAGCTTGGACCACGCATTTCAAGCCCGCTCGCGTTACGGAAATTTATTACGGGAATGTGACACAGCTCTCCTCCGAATTGGAAAACTGAGCCCAGAGATCCTTTCCATCTCCGAATCATTCTGTAATCGTCCATGGGATACTGGATACCTTTCAGATCTGGCAAGCAGTATGGAGATTAAACGGATCTCTATTCGGGCAACTTCCCTCGACGGCACTCCCTGGAGCCCCTGATTCCAAGCCGGACCGACTGAACGGCGTGGAGGCATCCATGCAGTCCAGTCGGATTGCATCCCCCGCATATGTGATAAATGATAATTGCTGAATGGGAGAGTGTGGCATCCCCCTTGTGCAGTCACACTCTAAATTCGAACACATCTACGCTTTTCGCCCGTCTCTCTTCCTGCCAATGTCAGCATGTTCCAGTGATTTGTTGGGTAGACCATTTAGATTGCACTTGAAAGTCATTATTATTTATCAAAAGAGTGGCGGTTGGATTTTGGGGAAGAGAGAGGCATTTATCCAGGCTTATCCAAGCCTTATCCCCCATTGTTCGATAGTTCGGCTATTAGCGCGGCAGATTTTGATGCCATCTTGGAAAGAGAGAAAAAGAGCCAGTGTTTCAGTTTGATAATACATATGCCCGACTTCCGGAAAAATTTTATGCCAGGGTGGCTCCGGCCAAGGTCCCCAAACCGGAACTCATAAAATGGAATACAGAATTGGCGCAACAGCTGGGGGCTCAAGCGGAATCACCTCCGGAGAGGGAATTGGCGGAAGTATTTACAGGTCAAAAATTGCTTCCCGGTTCAGAACCCATTGCCCTCGTCTATGCAGGTCATCAATTCGGCCACTTCGTCCACCAGCTTGGGGATGGCCGTGCGCTGTTGATGGGAGAAGTTGT
>DBMI01000113.1 GCA_002298165.1 Desulfarculales bacterium UBA702 | reverse complement strand
TTGAGATCGAGCAGCCTCTTGGTCCCAAGTTTTTCGACAAGGTCTTCCCAGGATTTCGGCCCAAAAACCCATTCGTCGAGCCATTTCTTGAGGTCGTCCTCTTTTCTGGACGCCGCATCCATAGTCCTCATGAAAGGAGCATCGTAGTCATAATAGAAGGGGACGGAACTGGGGAAAGCGCCCCAGGGCTGGACGACAATCGCGTCCACCGTAAAGAAGGGTATCTGGTTATTCTCGGGGCTTCTGCGCAATTCGGCCTCGGGAATGAGTTCCTCGCACACCAGCACAACCTTGTCGGCGGCGAAGGCGATTTCCTTGTCTATTGTTCCGACGCCGCGCCAGCGGGCCGTACCCTTTTCGCCGGCCTGCGCAACGTGGAGAATGGCAACATCGGGCCGAGCCGCGGGGAGGAGTACCACTTCGCCTTCCCCGAAGAAAGGATCTTCCATCTGCAAGAATTTCTTTTTGGCTATTTTAGGATTGCTGCCGTCGCGTTTGCCGGCCCGACCCAGTGAGTCGTAATCGGGGTTATAGAGGTCCGAGCCCAGAGGAGCATGATAGGGAATGAAGGGGGCCCCAATTGCTCCCGCAAGGAATCTCATGGCTGTTGCACCATGAGCATAGTCTTCGAGAATTATCTTTCCGGCCTTATATTGCCTGTCGAGATTTACATCCAGTTTCCCGGCCATCTCGCCCCAGCCCATCCAGTTCGTCTCGAAAACACTCATTGCACCGACCGCGTTCAGGAGCCAGGTACAGCAGCTTCCGTGGCGGTCCATGATATGAAGGTCCTTCTTGCCCTGCCGCACCATTTCCCATGCGAAGGCGAAGGGATTCCTGTTAAAGCCCGTGAAACCACTAAAGGCGCAAATCTGGCCGTCTTTCACATACTTTTTGACGGCCTCGTTAAGAGATACAATTTCAACTTGCTTTCGTTGCCTGAGTGCCCGTGGCATTGCTTACCTCCTTTCGGGATCTATCAACTTGAACAGACGAATTGAAGCCTCCAATGCGCGCTCGAACGCTTCACCTCCTTCCGAATGAGAATACGAATCCAGGTAATTGAAATATCAATAGAGATCGGGGTAGCTGTTCATTCGGCCCGACTCCTGTCTTTTTCTGATTCCATAACGAGAATTGTTTATGCCGGAGCTTCGGGAGGACGGTCCCATCAGTGTTTCATACCAATTTGCGTTCAAGTTGATGTAGCATAGGGCCTTGTGCCCGTCCAACTTCCAAACGCCCACAAGGGGCTATGCTACATTCTAGACCTGTTCCCGATACAATCTTGAACTCAAATTGGTATCAGAAGCCGGGAGATAAATTGGACGCCGATGCTCCAGCTTCCTGGCGAAAAGACAATAGTTTTCAAAGAAAGGTTCCGCGAAAAAGCAAAACCGCCTTTGGGGTATTCCCACTGAAACCATTTGAATTGGATTTCCGTGCTTATGCGCAGTTTCGAATCAGTTGCAGCAGACCAGCAGATGAAAATGAGAATATCAGGGAGTATGAAAAGAAATTGCAAGCACGTTGATGAAAACGGCTACATCGTAGGGGCAAGTCCCGCGCAAGTCAAGGATTTTCGGTGTAGAACCGTTCCGGTATCTATTTTAAAAAGGCTGGTAGCCCCGTTATAATTCGAGCTCTTCTTCAGGTTCGGGCATAAATACCCGCATATGTTTAGTTTCCTCGATCAGTTGCTTGATCTCGTAGTTCCGCTCACGCCGCTCGTCGCGTTGTACGTGCACAAAGGCCAGAGCCTTGCCCCCGGCCTTGAGAGCAAAATCTATCGCACCGCGCATACTGCCGTGAGAAGGGTATTTCTGCTCAATGCTGAATGCCTCGTGTATAATCAAATCGCAGCCGTGGGCAAGCGCCAGGGTCTGTTCGGTCGGTGGTCCGTCGCCTCCGTAGAAAAGCGATTTGCCTCCCCTTTCCAGCCTCAGGGCAAGGTCTCGCTGGGGATGCCCGCTTTGCGCCGCACTCCAGGTAAAACCCGCTGTTTCGAAGGTGTTTCCCGGCTCGATATCGAGAAATTTCAGCTCGAACCCGAATTTATCCATGACCGAGGCATATGCAAGCCGCAGCGCCTGCGACACGACCGTACCCACTCCCTCCTGACCAGCCACTAGCAATGGTTTCCGGCGCCCGGACTCCCAGAACCTTGTCAGCAGGGCTGGAATTCCAAAGAAATGATCCCCATGAAAATGAGATATCCAGATTGCATCAAGTTCGTCAGGGTCGCCGCAGTTTGCCCAGAACCTGGGCGGAGCGGTAAATCCGCAGTCTAGAAGTACCGAGCTTTGTCCCGCGCCATCTTCTTCAGCACGCACCAGAATAGACGTATTGGGCAGCCTCTCGTCGAAAGCCTCACCGACTCCCAGGAATTTAACTATCATATCTCAGGCTCCTTGAACTTATTAAAGTCCTACTAAGGGCATTGCTCCCATCCTGAAACAGGGACATTATACAGAATCATAAAATAATTGCTAAAGTATGGGTGGGCACGAAAGGAGCCACCGCTCAGATGAGCGATTAACATCCGAGTGGATATCTGGAATCCGTCATTCCCGCCCGAAGCTTGCACGGTATGAATTAGCAGTCTTAAAAGGGCTATTTGGGGCAACCGACCTAAACCCCAAAACAGTATGATTCAATTGTTACCATAAGAAAAACGCCGCCGGCATCTCCAATTCATTGATGCCGGCGGCGTTTATTTCCAGGCAGGTAGATGCGGTCCGGATTAGCTACCACCACATATCCAGGGTCCAGGAATCCGAGTCCGTGTAGTGAACTCCGTGGCATGTAAGGCACTGAATCTCACCGCTTAATCCAAGGACGAGGTTATTTGAAAGATTGACGTCCGCTCCGCCGTTCAGTTCACCTCTCGCTCCTGCCTGAGGGGCAAAACCGGCCCACTCTGGTTCGAGGGGGAGGTTGAAAAAACGTGCCGGGTTTTTTGCACTTGCCATCGTGAGCCCCACGGGGTGGCTCAGCATCTCGCCCGTATAAACCGTCACGTCCGTCTGGACTCTATAGTAGTGGCAGTCTTTGCACATCTCATTGGCTGAATTGGTCGACCTCATAAAATGCCTGCCGCTGGTGAGGTAGTATACGTCGTTTGCCTGAATAGCGGCTGGAAATCCCGATGATACAACGGTCAGCGTATTCGCGGTATTACTGACTACCCTTACCTCAATGCCGATATTACTATTCGTCGCCGGGTTGGGGCCATCTGTTATCTTTACAAATGCATTGACCCACTGGTTGGTAGTCCATGCTTTGCTTGTGTCAACAATGGTGGTGGTCGAGCCTCCAGTTGCCGTACCGGCATCCCCGGATCTTGAAGCAACGGTAAACGGGTCAAAAGGAGCCTTGAGTTCAGAGTGCTCGTCATGGCACACCGAACAAACCACAACATTCCCAGAGGAGCTGAGTCTGGTCTTCATGGCCGAGTTCGCAAGGTTTGCGGTTGCCCTCAAGCCATACTGGTTCGAGGGATTGGAAATCCCCGGCATCAATCCGCTCCATTTATGGGACCTGCCGGATACGCCGGGGGTTGCCTGATCCGAATCCTGAAAGGCCCAGCGGGCGGCAGTGCCGGCTATATTATGGCAGCTCTTGCAGATTGCCGGGTTTACTACCTGATTTGTGAGGTTTCCTCCCATACTATTATGGGGTACGTGGCAGCTGCCGCAGGCAATTCCTTCAGAGGCGTTGTGTGGCGCATCCAGGGCGAAAAGACTGCCAATCGGAGCCAGTGCAAACAATCCGGCAAATAAGATTATCATTATCATTCGAAGTTTCACGTTGATTCCTCCGTCTTTGATTCATCGAACAAGCTCACTGAACCTGGACGTTCGGGCTGAACTCCGAGATGCTGCCTGTCGAGCTGTTGATAGAGGTCGCGGTAACCCACTGGCCGGCGCTTACGCCCGAAACCACCACCGTCACGGACGTCCCGCTCATGATGGCCGAGCCGATATGCGTTTTCGCCTCCCCTGTTTTCAAACCGTTTCCGTCATAATCGGACAAATAGACATCGACCAACTCGCCGCTCACTACTCCCGCCACGGTCACCGATGAGGCAGTGGCGGATGTGATTGCCGGCCGGGTGATGCTTCCGCCGGTATTTGCATTCGCATCCTGGCCAGCTATGTTGCCGCCCCGAGGGTTGTCACCGTTATGGCACGCCGAACAGGGCATATTCCCCTCGAACTTGTGCGGGGGCTCCTGGGCAAACACCTGGCTGAATGGAAGAAACATTGCTACTGCAATAATTACCGCTGGTAAATGGTGCTTCACTGAATTCCTCCGTTTAGGCTTGCTTCCCGGCATGGGGTTTCGAGCCTAAGTTTGCCGAGGCTACACAATACCGTGAGGCTGATGTACGACGGCCTTACGGGCTGATGGTGAAGTTCGCATCCGAGACATCCGTTGCCTGGTTGCCGGCGCGGTCGGTCGCTATCAGTTGCACGCGCACGTTTGCACTGTTGATCATCGGCAGCGTCCAGGTATAGGTGCCGCTATTCGCCACGTTTGCCGCAATGGTGTTGGGGTAGGTCACCCCGCCGTCGGTCGAATACTTCAGGGTTATTGGAGATACTTTTAGGTTTGTATCGCTCACGCCGCTCCAGGTAATAGCGTGACTGGAGCCCTGAATCCACGCCTCGCCGCCGTTGGGGGAAGTGAGTGCTGCAGTTGAGACGTTAGGCGGCGTCATATCGAGGACCGTACCATAGTTTAAAGTATTCGATTCACCGGCTGCATTCTTTAATTTCACGTAAACCTGCTTTGCACCGGCAGTTGCCGAAAGGGTATAAGTATACGGAGAAGCATAGGAAACCCAAGCGGTTGGATTTACCGTGAAAGAAGAATCCTCTGCTGTCATCATTTGGATCCCACCCGTGGCCAGGAGCGTTACCCTGACGTCTCTGCTGTTGGTAAAACCCACGTCGGCAGGCGAAGGATCGCTGGTGTTCATATCGGATACGGCCATGGAAGAGATATAGGGCACTGCATTGTAATACCACCTGTTGGTACCATCCCAATGGCATGTAGTATTGCAGGTGGTCGAGCTATAAGAGTTATTGTTCACCTGGCCGTATTGCCCGATGGCGTCCGAGCCGTGTGAAATCTCGAAAAATCCGCGGGTCATCTTTATTGTAGCGTTATTGTTGCTCAATTTGTCGCCATGCGGGTTATGACAGGTGGTGCATGAAACGCCTGAAGCACCTGTTCCGGTGCCCGCGCCATCGGAGTACCAGTGTGCTCCGAAACTTTGTGCGTCAATTAGATGGTCGGCATGGAAATTTGCGGGGATGTCGGTAAAACCGGTATCATGCCCCTGAGGGTGCCTGTTGCGGAATTGGGTGACAATGGCCGCGGCATTCTTGAAAGGATTGGAACCAGTACAGCTATAGCAGCCCCATCCCTTCGTATCGCTCATCAAATTCTGCTCATTATGGCACGAGTAGCAGAGGGCGAAGTAGTTGGAGTTATAGTTGCAGCCGTATGAGTTGGGAATAGTCATATTGGCCTTCAAGCGAAAGCCCGCCACGTAATTGTTCGATGCCGCCAGGTAAGTCTTTTTACCGTCAAAATTGTGATTCATTCCCAAGCCATGACAGCCGGCGCATTCGGTCGATGCCGAGCCGTGGCCGCTGACATAATAACCGTAGGTGGTGTTGTTGCCGGCAACATCCGGGGCCTGTCTGCCGCCGATAACCGCTGTTCCGGCATCGTGGCAGCCCACGCACCATTTCTCTTTGCCTGCCTGAAGCGTATTGCCGGTATATACGCCGGTTTTCCAGTTATTCTTGGCGCCTATCGAACCGCTTGCCGAATTGACACCGTTGAAAACCCCTCCCGGACTGTGGCAGTTGTCGCAAACTGTTGTTCCGGCCAAATCCTGCCCGTCCTTGAATCTCGGAAAATGGGCGGTGTCGTGGCAGTCCGCGCATGCCATGTTGGGTCCCCTTCTATCGTCTATGTCGTTTTCGGTATGGGTCCCATGGCTTTGCTTCGAACCACGCCATGTATTTCCTGGAACAACGGGCCAGTCATCTTCATGTCCATGGCAGCTCTGGCAACCCCCTCCACCGCCGTGAACGAAACCGTTTTCGTGCAGGTGGCATTGGGTGCAGTCCTGGCCGTCATAGTGATCAAGACCGATTTGACCTGAGGTATCGAAGCGGTGATGGTTCGTCATGGTATGGCAAACCTGACAAACCCTCGACGATGATGCGTGACCGCCCGTATCATCTCCCAGGACTCCATCGGAAACCCCTGGATTTGGAGAGCCGGCCTGGGTTTTCTTTTTCAGAACGACCGAATTTATGGTGGCCGTTCCGGTCGATTCCCAGTTCGAGCCGTCAGGAGTCGATATAGTATCCTTAATGAGAAAAATGTTGCGGGTGGCATGCGCGGTGTGACAGGTAGTGCAGCCAAATTCGCCGTATTTACCGCCTGGGATTCCCCAGCCGCCGTTTGCGGCCCACTTGGCTGAACCGGTTGTGGTGCTGTTATGGGTCTTTATCGAGTTGAGATCGGCAGGGGCATTCCTGTCCGTTTTATGGCATCCGTGGCAAGTCTCTTCAGGAGAGCGCTTGAGCAGGTTGCCATCCTCAGTCCAACTGACCTGGGTCGGTATTAAAAGAGAAAGGCTACTTAACAGGAACACTAAAAGAATAGGAAAATATCTTCGCTTCAACATGGAGTCCGCTCCCGTCGATGTCTATGGCAAAAATCCTCCAGCTTGAATTAGCGATTATGGATATTAGTTAGTTTAATTTATATCGGCAGAAATCACATAATACTAAAGTTCTTTCTGAACCGCACTAATTAATACTCAAAATGTTTTGATGTACATCTATCCTTTTCAATGGATGCTTGGGCAATCCATATAACCGTCGGGTAGTTCCGCTGGTGTATATTGGGGTATACTGCTGATACCAATTCGCGTTCAAGTTGATGTAGCTTAGGGCCTTGTGCCCGTCCAATTTCTCCAACGCCCACAAGGGGCTAAGCTACATTTCTATAGCGTTTCTGGTACGATCTTGGACGCGAATTAGTATGAATCAGCACACTCGTGGCCGAGAAGGTAACGTGGGGTACGAGAAAAGCCTTTGCACATCCCGCGGCATCTCGTGTTTTGGCGATTCGTTCCCGGACTTTTGTGCTAAAAAGTCCCCCGACTGAGCCCCCGCCACTTATCATGATGAAAAAGCCGGGCAGTTTGGGATGGTTGCCGAATCGACCCCGATTTACGTTGAAAAAGATGTCAAAAAGAGCTATAATCCCTTGTTTTGATAGGTATTTTAATAATTTATTGCCACAGGCCGCTTTGGGCCGCTAAACCCTTGCTGTTAATCAAAAAAGCTTTTACAGGATCTTTATGCCAGAACTCGAAGCACTGCAAAATCTTCCCGAAGACGAATATACCGCACAACAAATAACCGTTCTCGAAGGACTCAGCGCAGTCCGCGTGCGGCCCTCGATGTACATCGGCAACGTCTCCACGGAAGGACTCCATCATCTCGTCTACGAAGTCGTGGATAACAGCATAGATGAGGCCCTCGCCGGGCATTGCAATCACATCAAGGTCCAGATTCACCTGGACGGCTCGATTACCGTTGACGATAACGGCCGAGGCATCCCGGTCGATCTGCACGAAAAGGAAGGCGTGTCGGCTGTAACGGTTGTAATGACCAAGCTGCACGCGGGCGGCAAATTCGATGATTCGACCTACAAGGTTTCCGGCGGTCTGCACGGTGTTGGCGTATCAGTAGTCAATGCGCTCAGTGAATACCTCGAAGTCGAGATAAGGCGCGACGGCAAAATTCATCACCAGAGATTCGAGCGCGGTGTTCCGACAACACCTCTCGTCCTTAAGGGCGATACCACCAAGCGCGGCACCCGGGTCACATTCATGCCCGACTCCCTCATCTTCGAGCACACCGAAATGAGCTTCGATATCCTCGCCGAGCGTCTGAGGGAACTCGCCTTCCTGAACTCGGGCCTCAAGATCGAACTTTCCGACGAGCGCATTCCCAAAGAGAGGGTCTTTTACTATGAAGGCGGGCTTACCACCTTTGTAGAGTATCTCAATAAAGGCAAGGAGCCGATTTTTCCGGAAATAATCAATATCACCGGTGAAAAAAACGCCATCTCCATCGGCGTGGCGATACAGTACAACGGAACGTATAACGAGAAGATATTCACTTTCGCCAATAATATTAACACGAAAGAGGGCGGGACCCACTTGGTGGGCTTCAAGGCGGGACTGACGCGCTCGATCAAGCAGTATGCGACCCAGAACAAGACCATCAAGGCCCCGGATCTCGAAAAGATGGTCGGCGACGACGTTCGCGAAGGACTGACCGCGGTCGTAAGCATAAAAATTCCGCAGCCCCAGTTCGAAGGCCAGACCAAGACCAAGCTGGGAAACAGCGAAGTAAAGGGCCTCGTCGAAAACCTGGTCTATGAAAAGCTCTCGGCTTTCTTCGAGGAGAACCCCAAGATCATCCGGTCAATCCTTGAAAAGGTGGTCGAAGCTGCAAGGGCAAGAGAGGCAGCCCGGCGTGCAAAAGAGCTTACCCGCAGAAAAGGCGTTCTAAGCGATAACTCGCTTCCCGGAAAACTTGCCGATTGCCAGGAACGGGACCCCTCCAAGAGCGAGATTTTCATAGTCGAGGGGGATTCGGCCGGAGGCTCCGCCAAACAAGGCAGAAACCGGGCCTTCCAGGCCATACTTCCGTTGCGCGGAAAGATTTTAAACGTCGAGAAGGCGCGCTTTGACAAAATGCTCGAAAACCAGGAAATCCGGAACATGATTTCGGCGCTCGGCGCCGGGATCGGCAAGGGGGACGAATACAAACCGGAGAAGGTCCGCTATCATAAGATCATCATTATGACAGATGCCGACGTGGACGGCGCCCATATTCGCACTCTTCTGCTAACATTCTTTTTCCGAATGATGCCTGAACTTATCAATTCGGGACACCTCTACATTGCCCAACCGCCCCTCTACAGGCTGGCCGTCGGCAAGAGCGAGCACTACCTCAAGGACGACGAGGGCTTGAACCTGTTTCTGCTGAAACGGGCAGCAGAAAAGAAACAGGTTTTCTTTCCTGGAAAAGAGGGGGCGCTTCCGCCCGAGCAGCTTGTTTATCTCATGCGCCAGTATTCGCGCTACGACGACTGGCTTGAACGGCAGGCGCAAAAAGGAATCTCGAAAAAGCTGATCGAAGAGATGATCAATATCTTCCATCAATACAGCCTGGACAATGAGGACCAGGAAAAGTGCGTCGCCGTGCTCAGACAGAAGCTCGAAGAAATCGGATACCAGGTGCTATCGATCGAAGAGGAAGAAGAACACCTGGGCTATGACCTGGAGGTTATGGAACCTTCGAACGGTCAGAGAAGAATGCACGTGGGGTATGATTTTCTCACTTCTATAGAGTTCCGCAAGCTGCTCTCGCAATACAGGCACCTGATAATCCTGCATGAGACCCCATGCATTGTCCGGGACAACCAGGGTGAGGTCACATTCAATGACCCGAGGCAGTTCTTCAAGTACTTAATGGATGAGGCCCGCAAGGGCACGAATATTCAGCGATATAAAGGCCTTGGCGAAATGAACCCCGAGCAGCTCTGGGAAACCACAATGGACCCGGAAAAACGGACCCTGCTCCAGGTGCGGGTAGATGACCAGTACCTCGCGGACGAGCTTTTTCAAACGCTGATGGGGGACCCGGTAGAACCCCGGCGTGATTTTATCCAGGCTAACGCGCTGGATTTCAGGGAACTGGATATTTAAATCACGGGTTGCGGGTTGCGGGTTGCGGGTTGCGGGCTGCGGGTATCCCGCTGTTTGAATTGCGATTGTGTCGTTCGCATCAAAAACCCAATTTCCAAGGCGCAACGCGCAACTAGTAACGCGCAACCCGCAACCCGCAACGCGCAACCGTAACGGCTTAAGGGAAGATTAATGGATCTCAACAAGACGATCAACATTGCCGACGAAATTAAACTCTCGTACCTCGATTACGCGATGAGCGTGATCATCGGCCGCGCTATACCAGATGTTCGAGACGGGCTGAAGCCCGTACACCGGCGCATTCTCTATTCGATGAACGAAACCGGCACCGACTACAACAAGCCTTACAAGAAGTCGGCACGCATCGTCGGCGATGTCATGGGTAAGTATCACCCGCACGGAGATGCGGCAATCTATGATGCAACGGTGCGCATGGCGCAGGATTTCTCCATGCGCTACCCGCTTATCGACGGGCAGGGAAACTTCGGGTCGGTCGACGGGGATCCTCCGGCGGCAATGCGTTATACTGAAATCCGCATGGCGAAGCTCGGCATGGAGTTCATGCGGGACATCGAAAAAGAGACCGTCCTTTTTGCGCCCAACTACGACAATACAATCCTCGAACCGGTGGTGCTCCCGACGCGCGTTCCCAATCTGCTGTTGAACGGATCTTCGGGCATCGCCGTGGGCATGGCTACAAACATCCCTCCTCACAACCTTGGCGAGCTGTCGAAGGGCCTGCTGGCGCTCCTCGATAATCCGGGCACAACCGTCCGCGAGCTAATGCGTCTTATTCCCGGACCGGATTTTCCGACCGCGGGATTTATCTGCGGCTGTGACGGCATTCGCGATGCGTATGAGACCGGCAAGGGCATTGTGAAGATGCGCGGCCGGGTCGAGGTCGAAGACTCCGGCAGAAGGCAGCACCTGATAATTACCGAACTCCCTTTCCAGGTTAACAAGGCCAGGCTCCTGGAGCGGATAGCCGAACTTGTAAAGCTGAAGAAAATCGAGGGCATCCAGGACATACGGGATGAATCCGACCGCCAGGGAATGCGGATTGTGCTGACGCTTCGCCAGGGCGACGAGCCAAAGGTTATTGAAAACCAGCTCTACAAGAACACCGCGCTCGAGAGCACCTTCGGAATAACGATGCTTTCCGTGGTTGACAACAGGCCCGAGGTACTCAGCCTTAAACAGATCCTGCAGCATTTCATAAACTTCCGCCGTGAAGTAATCGTAAAGAGAACGCACTACGAACTCCGGCAGGCTGAAAAGCGCGCCCATATTTTGGAAGGCTTGAAGATCGCGCTTGAAAACCTCGATGCGGTCATCAAGCTGATCCGCGCCGCCGCGACCCCTCCCGACGCAAAGCGGGGCTTGATCGAGCAGTTCGCATTCTCGGATATCCAGGCTCAGGAAATACTCAATATGAGACTCCAGCGCTTAACCGGTCTGGAGCGCGACAAGATCATCAAGGAGTATGAAGACCTCATCAAGGAAATCGAGAGATTGAAGCAGATCCTGGCCTCGGCCGCACTCGTAGACGAGATCATCCGAACGGAAATCCGCGAGTTGATGGAAGAATTCGGCGACGGCCGCAGAACCGAGATAATCCCCGATTCGCAGGACATCTGCCTCGAAGACCTGATTCCGTTGGAGGATATGGTTGTAACCGTCTCGCGGGCCGGCTACATAAAACGAACTCCGCTGTCGGTCTACCGCGAGCAGAGGCGCGGCGGCAAGGGCCGCACAGGCATGGCCACGCGCGAAGAAGACGTCGTAACGAGCCTTTTCTCGGCTGCGACAAAGGACTACCTGCTTCTTTTCACCAATCGCGGCCAGATCTTCTGGCTCAAGGTCTATGAACTTCCGGAAGTAGGTCCGACGGCGCTTGGCAAGGCTATTGTAAACCTTCTCCCGCTCCAGCCGGGCGAGAAGATACAGACCATTCTTCCGATAAAGGAATTTTCGCCGGGACACTTCGCTGTAATGGCGACAAAGAACGGCGTAATAAAGAAAAGCGAGCTCTCCGCCTACGCAAATCCACGTTCAAACGGCATCCGGGCCATAAACCTCGATGACGACGACGAACTCATCTCGGTTTGCGTAACTGACGGCAAGCGCGACATATTCCTCATGAGCCGCAGCGGGAAGTGCATCCGGGTAAACGAAGAGGAGTTCCGGCCTCTTGGTCGCGTGAGCCGCGGCATACGGGGCATGAACCTCGATGGGTCTCAGCTTGTCGGAATGGACATGATCGACCCCGGAAAGTGCATCCTGGTTGTTACCGAGAAAGGATTCGGCAAACGCACGCCCGAGGAATGCTACCGGCCCCAGTCAAGGGGCGGCAAGGGGGTACTCAACCTCAAGGTAACGGAGCGAAACGGGTCTGTAATCGGCTTCCGCCAGGTGGCCGAAGAAGAAGGCATAATACTCATCACCGACCGCGGCCGCCTCATTCGCATGCCCGTAGCCGGTATAAGCAAGATCGGCCGCGTGACTCAGGGCGTCAAGCTGATCGACCTGTCAGAAGGCGAAAGTGTTGTGGACCTTACCGTTCTCGATGAGGCCGACAGCAGTAGAGAGGATGGCGAAAATTGAACCATTTATCACCGGTCGGCGTAATCGGGGCCGGTAGCTGGGGCACCACCCTTGCCGACCTCATTGCCGCCAGGGGAACTGAAGTAAATCTTTGGGTTTTTGAAAAAGACCTCTGCGATACTATCTGCAGTACCCGCGAAAACCCGTTCTACCTGCCGGGGTTCAAGCTGCACTCGAACCTCCATGCGCTCAACTCGCTTGAAGAGGTGGTCAGGAAATCCCGCCTGCTCGTTATGGTCGTCCCATCCCATGTCTACAGGGGTGTCGCACTCGACATCCTCCCTTTCCTTGGCGATGATGCGCTGATAGTCAATGCCACCAAGGGAATCGAAAACGATACCCTCCTCACCATGTCGGGTGTCTGGAAAGAAATCCTTCCGGGCGGGAGCAATATAAAGGTGCTCTGCCTATCGGGGCCCTCCTTTGCAAAGGAGGTTATGCAAAAAGTCCCGACCGCAGTGACACTTGCTGGTGAAGACATTGAAATAACGAGAAAAGTCCAGCGAGTACTCTCGACCGACCTTTTCCGCATCTACACAAGCTCGGATGTAATAGGGGTGGAATTGGCCGGAGCGTCCAAGAATGTAATAGCTCTCGCGGCGGGCGTCTGCGACGGCCTCGGTTTTGGATACAACACCCGGGCGGCCCTGATCACCAGGGGCCTGGCCGAAATATCGCGCCTGGGGGTGAAAATGGGCGCCCACCCGCTTACATTCTCGGGCCTTGCCGGAATCGGCGACCTCCTGCTGACCTGCACCGGAGATCTCAGCCGAAACCGCACCGTGGGCTTCCAACTCGGACAGGGCAAAAAACTGGAAGAAATTCTTGGCGGCATGCGCCAGGTTGCCGAAGGCGTGGTCACGGCAAAATCGATTCATGCCCTCGCAAAGAAAATGGAAGTGGATATGCCGATTTGCGAGAATGTCTACCGGGTCCTGTATGAAAACAAAGATCCCCGCCGAGTCCTGCGCGACCTGATGGAGCGCAACCTCAAACACGAGCTGGAATATGACCCTGAGATTTGTAGGGTGGATTAAATAACGGGTCTTCCGGGAAACGCGTACTGGATATTGCACCCAAAGGAGGGATCGACCCGACCACGTCATTCCCGCGAAGGCGGGAATCCAGGGCAAAAAATCTTTTGCCCCTACATACCGCCATTGCCATGGGGTACGCTATAAGTCGGTGTAACATCCAATCTGGTGCAAAGAGTATGGGCATCACAAACAGGATGTAGTTGAAGGATTCACCAAGAAATACGGCGTTAAAATGCTCGTTTATTTCGAACGCACGAAACTGCTGAATCTGCCATTACCCGTGAAAGCAGCTCAAGAAATGGGAAAGAGCCTGGAAGATAAGATTGATAGAGCAAAGCAATCCCGAGTGGATAGATCTTTACAACACGATGCGTGTCTAAACTGGATTCCCGCCTTCGCGGAATGACGTTGTGAGGTATTCGCGCGAGAAGCATTGGAGGTACTCGTTTGCCGGATGAACCTAAATAACGTAAAGGTATAGGTCATTTACCAGATATTGATGGAAACGGGGCGCTGTTATCGGCACGATGCAGCGCCCCCTTTTTTTTGGTCCTTTCCGGCAAATATGTTTGCAAACGCTTATGTATGGAAACAAAATAGTTTGGTAGTGAAAGCGTCCGCCTAGTGAAGAGGTATGCCAATAGCCCCAGCCACCGATTTGTCACCACCTTCCCCAATATTTCACTCCCAAGCCCTTGTGCCCCAAAAAGCCTTGGTCTTTGGCGGCATTTTTGTTAGTTTATTAAGTTGCGCCGATATTGCGCGTATTTGGTAGAGAGAAAGCTGAGAAGAAGTGATTGCCAGGATAAAACAATCAATTGCGAATACGGCGACTCTGGGTCGAAAAGACCGGTTCGGGTATTCGATCAATAGTAAACCACGATTTCCATTACAGAAATGGTTCGAGCGGATGGTGGCCCGTGTCACCGTGCCTGAAGACCAGCAGTTGGCGCTGGAGGAGCTTTCGAGGCGCGGCACGGTGATTTATGCCATGAAGTATCCCTCGCAGGTCGATTTTGCCTACGTCAGTATGAGGCTGCACCAGCTTGGACTTGCCTCACCCACTTTCATTTTCGACATGCACCCCTATTTCTGGCAGCCGCTCTGGTTCGCTCTAAAGACGCTGATCTACCACCTGGTGCACCTGGTCCGCTACTGGGGACTTCCCGACCCTTATGCAGGCGGGCATTATGCGGAACGCATCAAGGAAGGTGACTCGGGCCTTGTTTTCCTGGTAGGCAAGCGGGGGTATTACCGAAGCACCGTACTGGTGAAAAACGACCCGCTCGAACATCTGGTCGAGCTCCAAAAAGAAACGGAGCGGCCTATCTTCATCGTTCCGCTCGTGCTCCTGTATAGCAGGAAACCGGAGGGGCAGCGCCGCCGCCCATTCGATATCTTGCTCGGGCAGAAAAAGCAGCTTGGCGCCATACGCAAGGTAATGTCGTTTCTTAGCGGAAACCCATACGCTGTTATGGAATCCGGTGAGCCCCTGAATCTGCAGGAGGTGGTTCCGGAGCTTTCCGAGGACGAATATTTAAAGCGCAAACAGATATTCGAGCTTCGCCGCAGCATGGTCGATTCACAGGATGAACTCAAGCGTGCCATAGTCGGACCAACCCTTAAGAGCAAGCTCGAAATAAAGGAAATAATTCTCCGCCATCCAAAGCTTGAGAGCTTGATGCAGCGCCGGGCGCGAGCCAATAACCAGGAAGTCTGGAAGGTTCGCATGGAGGCGGACGAATATCTAGAGGAGATCGCATCCAACTATAGCACCACCTTCATTCAGATCGCCTCGAAGATCTTCAACTGGGTTTGGAACACGCTCTTCGATGGTTTGGACCTGGATGTGGAAAGCCTTCAGAGGGTAAAGCGGGCGGCAAGGCACAATACGCTGGTCTATGTGCCGTGCCATAAGAGCCATATGGACTACCTGCTGCTTTCGCACCTCCTCTATGCCAATAACCTCTACACGCCCTTTATCGCAGCGGGCAAGA
The DNA here is from genome assembly GCA_002298165.1 of Desulfarculales bacterium UBA702. Lineage (GTDB taxonomy): Bacteria > Desulfobacterota > Syntrophobacteria > Syntrophobacterales > Syntrophobacteraceae > SbD1. The sequence continues at coordinate 42,198 of DBMI01000113.1, read as the reverse complement.
ACCTTGCTTTCTGGCCGCTGGGAGCGCTTTTCAGCAGGGGTGGGGCTTTTTTCATACGCCGCTCGTTCAAGGGCCTGAAATTTTACGCCGAGGTCTTCTCGCTCTATGTGAAGACGATGGTGCAACTGGGTCATAACATTGAGTTCTTTATCGAGGGCGGGCGCAGCCGGACCGGCAAGCTCTTTCTGCCAAAACTCGGGCTGCTTGCGATCCTCATACAGGCGGTCGAGGAAGGGTTTTGCGAAGACCTTGTATTTGTTCCCACTTCCATCTGCTACGACCGGATACCCGAGGAGGAATCTTACCTCAAGGAAATCTCCGGAGGGGCCAAGGAAGAGGAGAATTTCGGTCAGCTCGTGAAGGTGCGGCGGGTTCTTCGCAAAAGATATGGGCGTGTTTACGTCCAGTTCGCCGAGCCGCTCTCACTTCGGCAGTACCTCGATCGCAATAATTTCGATCTCGGCACAATGGTACCCAAGGACCGTCATGCAATGTATCGCGATTTTGCCTATCGCATAATAAATTGCATAAATGAGTCATCCCTTGTGACCCCCCATGCCCTGGCCGCCTCGGCCCTGCTGACCTCGGCCCGACACGGCGTATCGAAAGCGGAATTTAACGAGACATCGAGGACTTTTTACGATTATCTGATGGACCGTGAAATTCGCGCCTCCAAGACTCTTAAAAACCTGGAGGCATGCCTGCAAGACTCACTGCGGGACCTCGAACGCAGTAAGCTCGTCGGTAAGTTGAAAGACGAAGACGAAGATCTTGAGGAAGAGGTTTTCACAATTGAGGATAATAAGCGGCTGACACTCGAATATTATAAAAATAATATAATCCACTTCTTGCTTCCGGCTGCCTATGTATCAACTTCGATCCTTGCCCAGCAGACCTTTCGGTTCAGTGTCGGCCAGGTGATCGAAGACGTATCGTTCATGAAAAACTTCTTTAAATTCGAGTTCGTTTACGATAACGAGTTAAGTGATGACAAGTTTGTAGGGGAAACCCTGAGCACCTTCGAAAAATTGGGGTTTTTACACAGGATCGGCGAGGGGGACCAGCCCTATATTCTTGCCCATAAGGGCCTGCAGGCGGCCCATTCGTTCCATGGCCTGCTGAGAAATTATTTCGAGGGCTACTGGCTCGTTTTGCGGGGCTTGCGCTATCTGCAGAAAACCGGCTATACGGAAAAGGATTACGTCAAGAAAATCCTTAGTCTGGGAAACAAAGCCCTGAAGCTCGAACTTGTGGAACGGCCCGAGTGCATATCGAAGATCATCTTCGATAACGCGCTCAAGCTCTATATTGAAAAGGATGTTATCTCGAAAAAACAGAACGGAGACAAAGGCAAGGAAGAGGAACTAAGCCCGGGTACAGACAGCCGCGCTCTCATCCAGCTCTACAGCAGGCAAATCGGAAGATTTCTGCGCTCTCCCCACTTTGCGCTGCAATAAGGTCAATCCCGGTTTTGTTGGGTTCTCTCACGCACTACCCAACCAACAGTGTTGCAGTCCTTTTCTCCCAATGATTGGGTTTTCCATATTACGGGGTTCCATCTCAGGGGCGAGCTTTCCAGCCTGCCACCGGAGGGGCTTGCGCGCAGGCTGGAAAGCCTGCACCACGGGGACTTTGCGCCTCGCGTGTCCTTTACAGCGAAATTACACCCTCGGGTGTGCAAGCAATAGGCATCGGGTTGGCACCCGGTTCCGGTTTTTTGTCGGTGAGATCTTTTATAATTTACCCCCTTCAAACGCTCAACGCACCGGATCTTTATGCTTCGCGTAAGCGATACGCACCATCTTGGCCGCGTTTGCGAAACATCCTCAGGAGGCTTTAGACATGGAGATAGCCAGCTATCCACTGGACCCGGCAAAAAGACGCCCTAAACCCACGGACGAGAAGAATCTGGTTTTCGGCCGCGTCTTCACCGATCACATGTTTGTTATGGACTGGACGAGAGGAAGGGACTGGCACGACCCCAGGGTCATTCCTTACCAGGACTTCAAACTTGATCCGGCAGCGATGGTACTCCACTACGGACAGGGAATTTTTGAGGGGCTCAAGGCTTATCGCTGGCCGGGTGACAAGATCAATATGTTTCGGTCCGATCAGAACTGGCAGCGCTGGAACCGCTCGGCCCGCCGGATGTGCATGCCTGAGATGGACCCGTCGGTACAGGTGGCGGCCCTCGAGGCACTGCTCAAGCTCGACAAGGATTGGGTCCCCCACAGCGTGGGCTCATCACTCTACGTGCGCCCCGCCATGATCGCAAACGAGCCGCACCTGGGTGTGCGCCCCTCCGACCAGTATATCTATTTTCTGATCACCGGACCGGTTGCCGCATACTATGCCGAAGGATTCAACCCGACCAAGATCTACGTTTCCGATGAATACGTCAGGTCGGTGCGTGGCGGGATCGGAGAGGCCAAGACAATGGGCAACTACGCTGCAAGCCTTTATGCGGCCGAGATTGCAAAGAAGAAGGGATTCACCCAGGTGTTGTGGCTGGACGCGGTCGAGCGCCGGTATGTCGAAGAGGTCGGGACCAGCAACATCTTCTTCAGAATAGGAAATGAGCTGGTAACTCCTGCTCTCACCGGATCGATTCTGCCTGGCGTAACGCGAGATACGGTACTGACTCTGGCCAAAAGCTGGGGGATCAAATGCACCGAGCGGGCCATCAGCATCGATGAGGTTGTCGAGACTATAAAGTCGGGAGAAATGAAGGACATTTTCGCAACCGGGACCGCCGCCGTCATTTCTCCGGTCGGACAAATCTCATACAGGGACGAGCTGTTTACGGTCGGCGACGGCAGCGTTGGAGAACTCGCGCTCAAGCTCTATAACGAAATAATCAGAATACAGTATGGGGAGAAAAAAGATACCTTCGGGTGGATGCGGCAGCTGAACGTATAGCTCAGGCATCTCGACCGAAAGTCTATAATTAACGAAACCCTGCAATATCAAAGACAGGCGAAACCAGGCACTGCCGCGCGGTAGTGTCGGGTTTCGCTCCGAACCTGCCTATTCAAGCAGATACCACTTTGCCGAACCGTGCACTTTAATCATTTGCACATGATCGTCATCCCCGATTTGAGGCACCTTCGCGAATCCTCTTGTGCTCCGCACCGGATACAAATCCGGGCTACCCGCCAGGGCATGATGCGAAAACCCGTTTTCATTGTAGGGCAAAAGATTTTTTGCCCCTACATACTGTTTTGCGGCGATGGTCATCGCGATTTCAGGCGCCTCCGCGAGTCCTCTTGTGCTTCGCACCCGGATTCCCGCCAAAGGCGGGACCGGGCTACCCGCCAGGGCATGATGTGAAAACCCGTTGTCATTGTAGGGGCAAAAGATTTTTTGCCCCTACATACTGTTTTGCGGCGATGGTCATCCCGATTTCAGGCGCCTCCGCGAGTCCACTTGTGCTCCGCACCAGGATTCCAGCCCAGAAGCGCTGCGGGAATGACGACGTTCGAAGCTGAGATCCCGATAGATCATGCAGCGGGTTTAGGCAACAGCACCTCCCGCTCTTGCCGGGCACGCGACCAAAGGTCTCCAACGCCTTTCCGGCCACTCCAATCCGACCCGACGCCCTCGGTTCAGCAAAGTCACCGCGGAAGAGTGATAAGCTTTGGCATTAAAACAGGAATCCCCGTTGCTATCCTCCCTTGTAAGCCTTAATAGTCCATCAAATTAGACGTTAGTTATTCGAAATGCTTAAAGTCCGACCAGAGCCGATTGCATTTGTTCTGGACTTGACTCTCCATGATGAGCATTGCAGGGGGGTGATTGATGTCGATAAAAACGTATATCAAAGCAACTTTAATGATCGGGCTGATCGTGCTTTCGCTGGGTGGCCTGCTGCTTCATACGCGACTTCATCCTGTTACCGATAACCCATCGAATTTTCTCCCTTTAATTTCAGGCATCCTGAGCCTTATAGTTGTACCCGTGCTGTTCCTCAGCAAAAAGACAATCGGCTACGGATACACCCTGAACGGCTTTCTGGTGATACTAGGCACTATAGGAATGGCTCATTTTTCAATAATTCGGTGGCCGGTGCCCGCCACTTTGAGTTCAATTGCCCTCAAGACAACTTTGCCGGATATCATCGTCCTGTGGACCAAACTCTTTATTGGCAAGGCTATACTTGAATTGGAACTCTTTGGGTATGAGGGCAGGAACAAGCTTGGAAAAAGTTACCGCTACCCGAACATGGGCTGGTGGTTCATTCATTTGGCGGCGGTTAGCGGCGTATATACTATCGGCGCTTTGGTATGGAGGTAGCAGTGAACAAGTTCAAGATGTTCTCGCTGAACTGGTGGATTCTGCACATTCTGGCCGTAGCATTCTTCTTGTATTTAGGCCATGTAATGCACTTTTTTCCAGCCCCTGCCCCTTAAAATGCATTCACTCAAACTGCTTTTAATCCGCTTTGGTCAATTGTCCTGCCTCTGATGGCGAGGGCCAGCCAGAAGAAGGCGCAGACAAGAAGCGCAGCCGGTAAAATGAGTACGGCTTTTTGCAGACTTCCCCAGTAGTCCGAGAGATGCCCCACGATTTCCGGTGACCACATATCCCCAAACAGGTGAATCATAAAAATGGAGAGTGCCATGGCGCTTGCCCGCTGGTTTACCGGAACTGTTTCAAGAATCAGAGTATTAATCGGCCCGGTAGGCAGGAAGAGGAGAAACATCGAAAGGGCCAGCAGTGCCTGGGATATCAGGATGTTTTCAACCAGCAGTGCTGAAAAACTTACCGGAACCGCCGCCAGGGCCGAGAGTCCAAGCAGCCAGCCATAAGCGGCAGGGTTGCGCCTGCGCCAGGCGGAAGCCGTGAAGCCTCCGAGAAATGTACCGAGAATTCCGGCAACCACGAGAACCATCCCGAAAAAGGTCGCGGCGGATTGCTGCGGAAGTCCGTGGACGCGGTGCAAAAAGCTTGGCCCCCACAAGCCGAATGCTCCCAGAGCAAAAGTGTATGCGATGTAGCCTGCAACAACGAGGCGATAATCCGGAATCCCGAGCAGCTTGAATATGTCGCCGGCACGAGGTATTCCGCCTTCCGCGGGAATATCTTTTTCGCCGCGCCGTGGTTCTTCGAAGGGCAGCAGGAGGAATGCGAGCAGCAGTCCAGGGGCTCCGGCCAGAATAAAGGCGGAACGCCAGCCGAATTCAGCCGAGATCAGTCCGCCCCAGATATTTCCGAGTGCCGCTCCGACTGGAATTGCAACGTAGAAGATCGTAAGTGCGTTGTTTCGTTTTTCGGGCCCGTAGACATCGGAGATCAGGCTGGGGCTGATAGTGGCGTAGCTGGCCTCGCCCAGGCCTACCAGCACGCGGTAGAAAAGAAGTGTCAGAAAGGCTCCCGCAAGACCGGTCAGGACCGTCCCAAGGCTCCAGGCGAAAATGCCGGCGGCAATCAGCCACTTGCGGGGTGCGCGGTCTCCGAGGTAGCCAAAGAGGGGTGAACTGAGGAAATAGCCGACCATAAACGACGTCACCAGGCGTCCGGCCTCGGCGTCGCCAAGGTGCAGGTCAGCCTGGAGGGAAGGCAGCACCGCCGAAAGAACATAGCGATCGATGTAGTTGAAAAGATTTAATCCGGTTAGGATGAACAGGGTCCATGGAGGGGAGAGTCTTCGTTGGGTCATAGTTTCTTTGAATGAAATACGTTAATGAAAAACCGGAGGGATGAGCCCCTGCTTCGCCCAAAATTTCAGCGTGAAAGAAAGATTCTTTTTAATTCTCCTCCCGAACGACTGGATATGCATCATGTACGGGCAAATAATAATTTGCCCCTACACTTCGCGACCCGATATGAATCATGTTTAGGCAAATTCATTTGCGCCTACGCTTCGCGAATGGATAAGGATTATGATTGGGCAGATAATGAAATGGTGGGGTGCTCATGCCCTACCGCTCTGGCCGCATACATCGGCTGCGAAGGCCGTTAATGAATGGGGCGGTCACCGATCAGACGCCTCGCCCGCCGCGTTTTATCGCTATTAGTTTTGTACCGTCGAATTCGAGGACGTAAATAAAATCCCTGGGACCGAAATTGAAAGTCCATTCCTCGATTTGGATGTACTCGACCCTGTTGGTGCTTGAATGGACCCGCCGGTCAACAGTCCCCTTCGAACTGGGCTCACCACAGTTTGCAACTACCTCCGGCTTGCTCGCGCCAATCGAAATGACTCCCGAGTTGCACCTGAGACTGGTGAGTGAATCATCTGCGTTGACTGGGAACGCGGCTATAAACAGGCTTGCGAGAATCAGGAATACGACTTTCATGCTTCACCCTCCCGGAAAAGGCATTGCAAATTGAGTCTTTTGTAATCCTTTGAGGCAATATGTACATTGAAATTGGTCCTGTTTACAAGGAGTAATGCGGGCAGGGTTAAGCGGTGAACGCAATCGAAGGGCGGAGCTAAAGCCTCGGAGTCGAGCAGCAGGCCTTTTCTGATTTGCAAAAAGCGGGGTAGCGGGTGTCTCCGCCGGTGCGGCCGTTCAGCCTCAGCATGCGAAGGCCGTTAAAGATCACCAGGAGCGATGCCCCCATATCCGCGGCGATGGCACCCCACAGTGTCGCGATACCGGCGGCCGCAAGCGTAATAAAAGCTGCTTTTACGATAAGCGAGAAAATGACATTTTGGCGGATTATTCCAAGAGTCCTTCGCGAGTGCCTGATGAGCCAGGGGAGCTTCGAGAGGTCGTCCGACATGAGCGCAATGTCAGCCGTTTCGATAGCCGCATCGGAGCCTATGGCACCCATGGCTATTCCGACCGTCGCTGCCGCCATCGCGGGTGCGTCGTTTATTCCGTCACCCACCATTGCAATCGGCCCGAGCTTTTCCCTCAGTTCAGTTACGAGCTGGACTTTATCGGCGGGAAGCAGCTCCGGGCGAAAATCATCGATCCCGGCAGCCTGGGCGATCAGTTCGGCGGTTCTTCGGTTGTCGCCCGTTATCATCAATACTTTTTCCACCCCAAGTTCCTTGAGGCTGGCTATGGCGTTCCGCGCTTCGGGGCGCACCTCGTCGGCAACGCTTACAAGCCCGCAGACGTGATCGTCGCACCACATTACTACAAGCGAATGGCCGGCCTCCTCGACAGTGCTCAGCTCATGGAGCTTCGGGCTTTCAGGGCGCCATTTTTCAAGCATCCGGTGGCTGCCGATCCAGAAAGTCTTTCCGCCTATCATCCCCTGCGCGCCCTCTCCCGGTATTACGGTGAATTCTTCGGCCGCGGCGGGGCTTATGCCCCTTGACTCGACATGCCTGATTATCGCCCGCGCCAGAGGATGGGTGCTGTGAGATTCGAGCCCCGCGGCGTTGGCGAGAAGTTCCTCCTCGTCGTGGTTATCGACCGGCATGACCTTTTCAACCGAGGGCTGCCCGAAGGTGAGAGTGCCGGTCTTGTCGAGAGCGACCGCTTTTACGTGCGCGGGGGCTTCGAGGTAGGCCCCGCCCTTTATGAGGACACCGTTTCTCGCCGCCGAACTCAGGCCCGCAACTATGGTTACCGGAGTTGATATAACCAGCGCGCAAGGACACGCAATAACGAGCACCACAAGGCTTTCGTAGAACCACATGGACCAACCGCCGCCTAAAACCAAAGGAGGAATAATGGCAATAATCAGTGCAATAAGAATCATTGCGGGCGTATAGACCCGTGCAAATTTTTCGACCCACTGCTCCGCGGGTGCGCGTCTGAGCCTGCCTTCTTCTACCATACGGATGATTCTTGAAACCGTAGTATCCGATGCGGACCTCGTCGAACGGAATTCGATCGTGCCTTCGTTGTTGATCGTCCCCGCAAAGACCTCGCTTCCAGGCCCCTTGGGCACAGGGACGGATTCTCCAGTGATAGGGGCCTGATCGACGCTTGTGGCCCCCCTCATCACCACGCCATCCAGCGGGATGCGCTCCCCGGGGCGGACTATAACCGTCGAACCCACCTCTACGGACTCCACAGGAGCCTCGATGATGTCAAAATTTCCCGGACTGAGATACCGGGCCATCGGCGGGCTGATATCGAGAAGCGCGCCTATTTCCTTCCTCGCCCGCCCAATGCTCCAGGATTCGAGAAGGAGTGCAAGCGCGAAGAGAAAACTCACCGAAGCGGCTTCGAGCCATTGACCCAGGCCCGTTGCGCCCAACACTGCAAGGGTCATCAGCAGATTCATATCAGGGCGAAAACGTCTCGCCGCATATATTGCTTTGGGGAATATGAACCAGCCTCCGGACAGAATGGCTGCGACATAGAGCACAATCACGGCAAGTGGGGGACCGGTTCCGCGCGTCTCCGCAAGAGTTTCCCATAGACTCCCCCGGTACACGGCCTCCATGGAAAAAGCCGTGATCATGAGCAGGCCGCTGGCGGCACAGGACAAAAACCTTCCTTGCCGTTCAAGCATCCCGCCGCCTGTGGCGCAAACACCCGTGGTGCATTCACCGTTCAGCGGAACAGCCTTCATACCGGTTTTGGCAACCGCTGCGATGACCTTCGCGATTCCGTCGGAATCGAGCCGAGCGCCGACCGTCATCTTTCCTTCAAGCAAGTCGAACGAGAGATCGCCAGCACTACCTACTAAAGGACCAATCTCCGCGCGAAGCATTTCGATCTCTTCGCCGCAGCACATGCCTTTTATGTGAAACGAGCTTTTTTCCATTCTCTTTTGCTGGTTTGTTAAAGTGACAGATCCTTTTTCAATTTAAGTATAACTTCTGATTTTCGAATGGCACCGGAGGAATTGAGTGATCGCGCGGTCGTGAGCAATTGAGGCCGTTATTTTCGTGGCGAGCCGACGGCCTGGCCGGCACCCTCGGCCAAGGGCTGCAATAGAGTTATCGGCAACTGGAATGTCTTTTTCATGAACCCGAAAAGCTCCTCGCCCACGGCGGTCGGGGACAGCGGGATTACGGTAGGGTCTGACAATTCTCCGGTCAGCCTTACCGGTACTACGATTACTCCGTCGAAGATTTTTTTGACCAGCGGCACTGCCCCTATTAATCGGTCCATGGTCCGGATAGGGGAGACAAGGGCCACGACGTCCATTTTCTTTTTGGCTATATCCACCTCACCGCGAAAAACCATCTTCATGCTTGGGCCGTCGAGGACGGATTCGGTGAGGGTGAGTTTCCCGTCATGGATCTTTCCTTTGATGCGAAGCGTATCGAAGGAGCAGCCGTCGGTCATCAGGTCGGGCAATTGCCCCCTGTAGATCTCGGTAATGCTCAAAAGCGACATGATCTTGGCGAAATGTTCGAATCGATAGACGCGTCCCTTGGTGGCCAGTATGTCTATGTCGCCTTCGAGCCCCTCCATAAGTTTTTTCTTGTTGCCATTGATGGTTGACGCCAGTTTGGATTTCAGGGAGTATTTCCCGGTGACCAGGTGTTTCTTATTAAAAAAACAGGCCAGGGCCGGCTCGAGTTCCTGGTCCTTTGCCTCCGGGTTGAGCGCCATCGAGGTACCTTCCGGGGCTATGTTAACCCTGCCCGGAGTAGAAATTCCGCAAAGATTCGCCTGGTCTATTTTTACATCGAGATGTCCCGGACTCAGCACCACGTCCGCTATTGCCGGGTTCCATGTGAGTTTGCCGTAAACAAGGCGCTCGCTTCTCACCCGGATCGTGCCCGTTATCGGTGCATCCCACCCTTTTTTCGAATCTTTTACTTCGGCGCCCTCCGGCTCGTCTTTTCGGCCGTCGAGAATGGCTTCCAAATCCAGTGTATCCGCAAAAGCGCTCATATCGACGAGGTAGGCACTGTCGACAATCGTTACTGTCCCGCCCAGACTCAGGCGGCTCTCATTCCAACTCAGCATAGCGGATTTTATATCTATCCGGTTGTCCTTGGCCTCCAGCATAGCGTTTTCAATTTTGGCCGGTACCTTGAAGCCCACCGGCAACTGGAACCCGGAAATCTTTATCTGACCTTCGGCGGTCGAGCGCCTTGGTTCGTCGATGTAGAGAAGGGCCTTGAATTTTCCCTCTATTGGGCCGGACAGGATTTTGTTCTCCGAAAGGAGCTTATCGGCCGTTCTGTTGCTGAGCGATCCGGAAAATCCGATATCAAATACCTTCGGCCTTAGTTTCAGGGAGATAACCGCATTGGAATCAACGTCTTGAACGACCAGTTCTTCAATCGAGACTTCCTCCGGGGTTTGCACGATCTTAATTCCAACCTTCGGTCCGGAGGCAACCAGCATCTCGCCTTCGAAGGCAGTTTTTACGCCTTTTTCCCAGGAAAAGCGCGACTGGTCCAGTGTGAGGCCCGATATGCCGCGTATTGTAGCCGGAAGGTCGGCCAGGGCGGCGATATCTTTATTGCCGGAAGGGCCGAGATGTCCGGATGCGGAGAGTTGGGCGGATCGCGTGGTGTCGAAAAATCCGTTCACCGTCCCCGAGCAATTGAGGGAGGAATCAGCCAGGGAAACGTTTAGCTGCTTGAAATTCAGAGTTTCCCTGCTCGCATCGAACGCGCCGGATTTTATGTTCATCGGACCCGTGAAATACCTGGTCTGGACCGTCACGTCGTCAAAGGCTCCGGCCCCATCGAAAACCCACTTCGAACGATCTCCTGTTGGCCCTTTGAAATTGAACGTGTCGAAAATGATGGTGCCCTTCAATGGGCCCGAGGCAAAAAGATTCTTCCAATCATCACGGGCCCGGATCAGGGGCTCGATGACAGGGAGCGGCAGGATGGCGGGCGCCGATGAATTCAATATCATCAGCTTCTCTCCGCCGAACTCGTAGGCGAAGTCCACCTTCGAGAGCTTCATCCCGCCCGATTTTCCGGAAACGGATTTGAGTTGGATTTTGGGCCCGTCCAGGAAAAAATAGGCACCTTCGATATCTAGAGGGTCAGCAAAGCGTCCGTAGGTCCCGGAAATCCGGAAGGGCCCGGTTTCTACCCAAACCTTCACATGCTCGGTCGTATCACCGAGAATAAGCCTGCCGGAGGCGGCTCCCTTCAAGTCTGTTATCAGTTCCAGCTCGCGCCTGAAGTCCTCGTCCTTTACGGTGCGATCAAGTACCGGCGGCAGGTCGGTTAAGTCCGCCTTTAGCGGGAGATCGAGATGAAACGGCGTCTCGCCTTTTGCCAAACCGATTTTGAGAGTCCCCCCGCTGGTGGTCGTACCGCCGGATTTGCCCGAAAGTCCGGTCCCGACCAGGATGCCCTCCTCGATAATCACGTCGCCATAGACGTTCGAGACCAGCAGCTCTGCCTTTGGGGCAAAAATCAGCCCATGCTTTAGTGATCCCTCGAGTTTGAAATTCTCGAGCTTGTCAAGTTCCGAGGCGCCAGGCGCGCGCGCGATATAGGATATCGCCGGGACTTCACCGCCCCTGACTATGTTGAAAACCCGCTGGACGGTAGGGCTTTTGCCAAGCAGCGAGAGCATGACATCGCGAACGGATTCGGCCTCGACGTCGCGGCAGTAGATATCGAGTGCGGCGGATTCATCGGAAAGATTCTTCTTGAAGCGCCCGTTGAGGCTGAGTTTGGGGTAGCCGAACCGGCAACTGGAAATGCCGATATCCATGCGCTCTGGGTCCAGACTGACCGAGCCGGCAAGTGAGCCGTTTTGCAGGACGATTTTCTTTTCGCCATCCCGTCCCTCTTCAATCACGAAGCGGGGAACTGCTGCCGTGAAATCCGCCCGCACTTCCTTTAGCCCGATGCTGGCAAGCTTTACGGTAAGATCGATGCTGGAATCGCCGATGCGGTGCCCCTCGGGGCCCGTGAGAAATGAGACCAGCTCGCGGGAGGCGCATCCGGCAATGCTCAGCTCGCCGGAACCCTTCCAGTCGTGCGGGTCAACGCGGCCGGAAAAGGAGCAGGAGTTCCAGATGCCCGATTTTCCAATGGATAGCCTGAGGTCAATGCCCTCCGGCAAAACGGTGGCCCTGGATACGATTTCATCGAATCGGAAAGAGCGCTCGTTTCCGGAATAGATTTCGAGCGATCCGCCCCGCAAATCGATAACTATTCCCGGAAGAGCGGCTGACAGAGCGCCCTCTAATTGAACAATCCGCTCTTTCATCGACGAAAAACGGGCGGTAAGCGACTTGTCCGCGCTCTCTTTGGCTCTATGAGCCGTCTCGGCGGAATGGGGGGCCGAGTGTCCCGGCAGTTTAAGTGCGACTTTTGGATTTACAAGGCGAACCTCGGCAGGGTGAAATTTCCCGGCAAGCAGGGGAAGTATCCTGGGATATACAGCAATGGAATCGGCCGAGGCATCGAGCACCTCCGGGACTTTCATCCCGACGCCACGCACAACGGCATGCGGATACGGCAGCAAAGAGACCTTGATCTCCCTGAAGTCCAGATCGTATCGCGCATGCAAAGTTGCCAGGGCGTTCCGACCGATTGCATCCATATCGACCAGCCCGGGGAGAGCCAGCAGGAAACCGACCGCGAGACAGGCCAGAAGAACGGCCCCGGCGCCTCCCCAGACAAGTATTTTCCTGGATTTACTCAATCATTTTCCTTTTTGCCCCCTGCAAAGTACCGAATAACGATCAAAGGGACCGCGGCGTGTTTGCCGATGGTCTGATATGCCGAGCAATTTGCACATAATAACGCATATGCGCCCATTTCATCAACTCGCAGGATGCGCGAAATACCCGCCCTCCCATGCTCCTTGACTTTATTTTTAAAAGATATAAAATATTTAGGCTGTTTCCGAAAGGAAAAGTAAAGAGACGCACTTCAAACAATCTCATCAATTAAAGGGGGCGAAACGGGTTCGACGGAGGTAAAGAGGTTCAAGTTGCATGCCGAGGTCCTGGCTGCTCGTTAAACGGTTGGGAAAAAAACAAACGCAGACGATTACGCGTTCGCTGTAGCCGCTTAACCGCGGCTGCCGTCTCAGGGTCCTTCTCCCGCGGGGATCTAATGAGGCGTCGACTCAGTGGGATAGTCGGCGGCATGATGCTCGCAGTGCCGGCGGTGAAACTTAGTGGGCTAGCCTTGGCAAAATCCCGCACGCAGGAGTTTTCCACGGCGAAATTCAAATTGCGTGATAAGCATGTAGAAGCTTGATCTGAATGCTTTCGGACGCGGGTTCAACTCCCGCCGCCTCCACCAAGCTAGCGGAATTATTAAGAATTTCTTTCACAACTCTCGGTCCTGACTCAACTGGTACAAAACACTGGTACAAAACAGAGTTAGGACATGGGCCGACCTGCTTCATCCACTTACCTTTTCAGACGTTCCGGGTGGTACTATTTCCGCATAGCGGTGCCTGCTGAGATACGGGTGGTTGTCGGTATGGTGAATCAGCGACCTTTTATGCCTGACGTTGCGAAATGAGGCGCATTCCCGAAGGCACTAAGATTCATGGCAAGGGCGGGATCGTGGATTCCCCTACCCCCGGTTGCCGGCAACCCCAATAGGTATGTGGTAGTGAGGTTCGTTTCACACTACCTATACCTATGGGCCTGCAACGTGAGGAGGTAGACAGTTAAAAATAAGAGGATGATAGCCGCCAGTCCAGCAACTACAGCACCAGCAATGCTCTTCGTTCTGTAAAACTCGTCGGGAACGGTCCCATCTTTTCCTATTGGGTAAAGAAGAGGCCCAGAAGCCCTCAGAAAGAAAAAATGCGCAAAAGGCCATCCTGAGGCAGCAAGTGCTATCAATCTCTGCGGAGTTTTGCTAACCACCGCCACGGATATGCTCTGACCGGAATCAATACCGACATGGAGACGGTTGCCTCGGATTAAATCGATTCTGGCATGAAGAACATGGGGGCCGGGCGAGACATTAAGATTTACCGTTTCACCACACCTAATTTTGCCTACCCTCTTCCCATCGACATATAGACCATACGCTCTCCATCTGGCCATATCATCGGACGGTCGAGTTACTTGGATTGTGCTGGTATGGAAGTTATTCATCTGGCCTGATTGCCCCCTCCTTGACTAAACCACACCCTTTCAGTCCCTCTTCCGGTTGCCTGGGTTCAACCATCCTCCTGGGGAATTGTCCTCTATCTCAATTATGATCCCATTTACCGCCTGGGCGACTGCAACGATCATAGATGTGTAAGCGAATGACTCCCAGAATCCCAACCCGCTGAACCGGCTGACAACTGCTGATCCGATCACCGATACCACCAAAAAAGCAATGAGGCCTATCCAACTCCTGCCTCCTTCTTTCATCTCTAAATAATCTGGGTTGCAGGACAGGATTGCCTCGCAAGCGAGCGCGGTGATGGGGCCGCAAAAGATGAAGACACCGAAAGGCAGCAGGAATGGAATTTCGCTGGTTACGGCCACGACTGTACTCAGCACAAAGGCAGTTACAGTGCTGCCGAAAAGGTCTGGAAATATTTCTCTAAGGTTCATGATCGCTCATCAGGGTGCGCCTATTGGACGGCGTTGTTCTTGATCAGTGAAAGAGCGATTACCACTCTGGCAACCAGAGGTTGTAAACATAGGTGCAGATGAGGATTAGGAGAAATGGAAAAAACAGCAAGAATTCTCCGCCAAGATTATCGGCCAGATAAACTCCTGCAAGGTTCCCCAGAATACAAGTGACAAATGATGAAACAATTCCAGGGAAATTCCGCGTATCCATTTCAAACAAGAATCCGTCAATGAGGAGAAATCCCAAGACCATCCCAAGAGGAAGGCCAAGGAACATTCCCGAGAAAAGTTGGCCTTTATCTCCGCCCCAAACGAATCCAATCATAGGGTGGAGGTAAATGAATGCAAAGAAACCGATGATCGAGAACACCATGGCCGACACATAATCAGCAATTATTTTCTTCATGAATGTCTCTCATATCATGGATGGTAGTCATTCGATTAATCCCGAGCACATTTTCCCCTGATCTACTGTCGGAGATGAACATACCTTTACCACCACCCCCTCCCCGAATCAACGCGGATAAATTAATACCGAGGTTAGGCGGGTGGCCCAGGGAGCATCTTTTTGCTCCCCGGGGGGCGGGTGGCCCAGGGAGCGTCTTTTTGCTCCCTTGGGAACAAGAGGGTTCGGTTGAGCAATCATTTAGGCCGCCCCCCTCTTGCTGGCAGCACAGGCAACCAGAGGCCGTTGCCTGTGTCACCCGTGGGTCCAACCAGAATGTCTTTTCCAAGTCGCCCCTCCCCAAGAGTGCAAATTAGCGTCGCACAATGGTACTACAAACGATACTCCATTTGGGATTTTAAAGACGAGGAATCTACACTCGTCGAGGGATGTATTGCTCTGTCGGGAATCTACGTTAAAAATCCCGCGGGTGGCCCAGGGAGCGCCTTTTGCTCCCTGGGGGACAAGAGGGTTCGGTTATGCAATCAATTAAGCCGCCCTTCTTGCTGACAGCACAGGCAGCCGAAGGCCGTTACCTGGCACCCGTGGGAAGAAGGACAAGCGACTGAACAAGAACTGAATCCGAAAGGAAAATCTGTCCATGAACTCATCCGCATCTATGTTGAGGGCGGGTGGCCCAGGGAGCATCTTTTTGCTCCCCGGGGGACAAGAGGGTCCGGTTGCTGCAATCTTCAAGCCGCCCTCTTGCTGGCAGCGCAGCCAACTAAAAGACCGTTGTCTGTCTCACCAGTGTGTAATTGGAGATGGACATAATTTGTCGGCCGTATTCAAATCCGAAAAGCATCACCCCCCGCCAACGTAAAATTCCCCCACCACGGTTTCCGAGCATTGTCAATATGTCTGATCCGAGCGGGGTCACTGATGAGATTAAAACAGGTATCGGTTTGCACTTTGTTCAGCTGAAGCCGTCTTCTTGGCCGGGTCAGCTTGGAGAGGGCATCTCTTGAGTTTTCCCGATTTCAAGGTATATTCCAGTTACCCCACAATTCTTTAGAACTTCTTGTTTTGTGGGGTAAATATTTTGCTACCCCACAAAACTTGTATTTTCGACGATTGTGGGGTAAATTTAAATATCTTAATGGAAAAGGATTCCGAAATGGTGCTGGAAGATGTTTTAAACGAGAGCCAACAATATTTTATGGCACGGAAGGGGAAACTCACCGCCGCCGTTCTTGGAATCCCCAGGGGCTCATTGAAGCAAAAACAAATTCGAGGACACAGCTATCTCTATCTTCATACCCGAAGCGGGCAGAAGGTGAAAGACGCTTATCTTGGAAAGGCCGACACTGAATCTCTTATGAAGCTTGAAAACCAACTCAAAAAACGACGGCAGTTTTTTAAAGAGATCGCAGTTTCTCGCCAGTCCCTCAAAAGAATTGGAGTCCCAAAGCACATGATTGAAAACCAAGAGTTCTCAGAGCCGATCAGAAACCTATTCCAGAAGATGGACGAGGTTGGTCTATGGGATTATGGTCTCGAACTTGTTGGGAGTTGGTGCTTCAAAGTTTACCAGAACTACATGAACGTTGATTTGTATCCTATGCGTACTCTCGACGTAGATTTAGCTATCCCGGTCCCGTACAAGGGCAAGGAAGTTGATCTGGGCAAACACTTGGAGGACTTGGGTTTTATTCTGAGCTTCAGGCCAAATGGAGCTATGGTTTACGAGGGTTTTGGGCTGCAAATAGAGTTGCTTAGCCCCGACAAAGGAAGGGGCGTTTCCGATGGAAAGATAGATGTCAAAGGGCTGCACGTTGCATCCCTGGCACTCCGTTATTTGGAAATTCTACTGCAAAATCCTATCTCGATCAGTATGCGCCAAGTTGGAAAAGTCACCATTCCGTCCATGCCGGCGTTCTTTATACATAAGCTTTTGGTGGCTCCGATGAGGCGCGAAGAGAATAAGCGGGAAAAGGATTACAAGCAGGTGAATTTGGTAGCCAAGCGCATCCTCCAGGGAGAAGAATTAGAGATTGAACTTAGGAGGATCATGAAAGGGCTTTCTGTTGGTTGGATTAAGAAGGTTGTGGCTTCCTCAAAGCTCCTGAAAAATCATATCGAACCCGATAGTCCGGATTTCGCTTCTGTACTTCTGTCAAAGGTTAAGAGTTGAAGAATATAAAAAAGTTCCTCCGGCCAGGCGTGTTAGTCTTAGCATGCTTGTGTCATGATTATGGTTTGTCCCACCTCATAAAAACCTCCTAATGTTGGTGTCTCTATGTTCTTGTGCAATCATTCAAGTCGCCCTCTTGCTGGCAGCGCAGGCAACTAAAAGACCGTTGCCTGTGTCGCCCGTGATCAACTGCAACCGACTATCCCTTCTGGGCAATATGCCACCACAAAAGGCAGGTTGGAAGTGATGCAAAAGCAGAGTAGCAAAAGAAGATCGCTACTGTGATCAAAGCGTCCTTGAGTCCGAATGGGTTCTGAAGTCCTGTGTAACAGGCGATCAGGAGAGAGAACAAAAACCCTATCAGCAAGAGACTACGTCGGGAAAGGAGTCCGGCCATTGCCATCATGCGGGTTGCCGTAAAAATCCCGCAAGATGCCACCAAATACATAATCGGTGAGAGCAGGATAATAAATCCTGCTGCCCGGAAAGGTGCATTATCAATTCCAGACCGAGGCCATGTATGCTGGAGAATTTCCAAAGATCATTGCCAGCTTTTTGCTATGAGTGGTATCAGACGAAAGATAAGCAGGTAAAGGAAAAACAGCATGAAGACACCAACCGGAAGAAGCAACCATCCCGCAAAGGCCTTGTTTTCCATATCCATTCGTTGTTCTTGCTCCTCTTTTGATGATGCCTTGTGTTTGTGCAGGTAAAGCGTGGCGGGGATACCAATCAAAAGGGGCCAAATCTGATGAATCCAAAAAAGGAGTGCCGCCGATAAGGTACTCAATACGATGCAGAGATAAACGAACCATTTGTTCCCGCTTTTCATGACTGCGACACTCCAGGGGCCAAATGTCTTAGCCCGCCTGACCTGGCGGTTTCTTCGGTTTGGTAAGGCCGATCCAGATCATCCAACACCCAATGATGATCCACGCGATTCCGAATGGGACATTGATCCGGTAAGGTCGATATGAAAACCGTATATCAGGTCGTAAAGAAGAGGGTATTTAGTTATACGGAATCCGAGGAGAGAGTGAACAACACCACACAAAGCCGATCCAACACGATCAAAGTCCACATGGTCTCCACAATGGAATTTAACCTTTTAGGTTAGTGTGACATATATCTTAGCCCCGTTATCATGGGGGGCTTCCTTGGGCCGTACCGCTTTATTCTGTCTATTTGGGCGGCAATATGTGTGGAAAGCTGCTCTGAAGCTGCTGATAGACCTCTCATTGCAGTCACATAGGAACTAATTGCGGCAGGACCATCACCCAAAAGTTCGTGGACGGTTGCCATTCTGATGTTTGCAAAGGTATCATAAGGAGCTATTGATAAAGCAGAATTCAGATCAACAATCGCTTGCCCATAGTCACCATTCTTTATATGGCAATCGGCAACCTTGAGCAAGATCAAGTACTTGTATGAGGGGTTGCTCAGAACACTATTGTTAACTAATGCTCTTTGGAGAATCGAGATTGACTCTGCGCAAATCTGCGAAGGCTCTTCGCTATACAGCGTCGAAAGACTTCTCTCATCGACAAGCTCACCGATAGTATCCCAAAATGCCTTTTGAAAAACGGTCTCCATTTGCAGATACTCTGCAGGTAAATTCTTGTCTCGGTAAGATGATACTGAGAAAAGGATAATAATCATCACAAGCCCAAGAAGGGATGCTAACAAAGGGAACAATGGGGGGATAAGCTGAACACCTAACGCTCTGTTGACACCAAGGAAGAGGACGCTAGTGCAAATTCCTATCACGAATACCCCCGAAGCAACCTTGGTCCAAAACCGATATCTGGCTGATGCTAAGTTGAGAATTCTCAATGCTATTCATCCTCGGATGGTTTCATCGGCTTCGTGATGCCCGTCCATACGCAATATAACCCAAAAATGATCCAAATAATTCCGACAGGTACATTGAATCCGGTCGGATCGAGAGGCCGCACATATTGCCCGCCGTACCAACTGGATTCTCGATACAGGCTATTCCCATAACAACTGCGACTCCTCCAAAAGCGGCTTCCACCAGTACACCTGTAATGTGCTTATACTTCTCACCTGATTGAAGATGAAGAACGTGGAGGACTAATAGTCGCGCGAGTGAAGCAATGAATAGAAAACGACCGTACATGTAGTATTCCCGGTGCGCAATGTAGTGATACCCCCTACAATGGGTATGCTATACCAAATAGTACCCCGGATCAATGCCGGTCTGAATATCGGTTATGGGTGGCGTGCAAGCGTTCTTCTGGGTGGGGGTGAATGGCGAGGGCGCGTCGGACGATTGGCACGTTGAAAATGCCGCCGCACATCCCCCCAACTCTCCCGGTGCGATATTTTGCGGAATGGGATGCTCCTGCCCCCGGTGAATGCTTATTTTTCCATTGTGGATGGTACGTAATGGTGGTACATAATAAAAATTCGTGGGATCGAGAGTAAATAATTTCGGTGACTTGGCAGGTATGCGAGAGTGACCCCTTCAACTCTCATTGCCCCCACCAACTTCTGATCTGCTGCACTCATTTTCGGAAGCTAGGGCTGCTTCCTCCCTCTCCAGAGGGAATCCTGCTAAGAATATATATTCTTAGGGGGCAAACTATGGGGTTTGTCTTTCCATTGGAAAAAATGGCTACCGAGGACAGACTCGCAGCCATGGAGCAGTTGTGGGAAGATCTTTGCCCTAACCCTGAAGCAATTACCTTCACCATACTTGCTGATATAGAATCACACTACTTTTAAGCCAAACTAATAGCCTTTTCTTTGGATATCACCGGCTTCTCGCCAATCATTCCTCTTTGGCAATTAATACAAGACAGTAAGATTGGGTATTTTAGGTATACGAAAATTCTCAATCTGCTCTATGCTCTTAAGTAATTCAGTTTTCCATGCCGACCAGCTTAGATCCACAGTGGTCAAGGCTTTAAAAGAAACCGCACTCCTGCAATTTCCAATCAGACTCTGGTTTGTCACCCCCCTATAAAAAGTCCTAATGTTGGTCTCTCCATCTTCCGAAATAGATATTAAATTCTTTTTCCCAGTTAAATTTCCATTCGTTTTCGTGGCCGGCATAAAGTCTCTTCTAGAGATCAGGTCGCGCCGGCCTCTTGTCGCTAACCAATGCTGTTCCAGAAAATCGCCGCTTCTTGGGCAGAGGTCAGTGATCATGCAGAAAAACAATGTTCCCCTTGCTGAAATCGTAAAAGACTATGCTTTTTCGGAAAAACTGAATATTCCGGTATTTCCCGGAGTTGCCGCCGAACTGCAGCAGGTCATGTCGGACGATGACGCAACGCTTGATCAGATAGCGCGGATAATCTGCAGGGATCAGGCGCTTGCAAGCCAGATCCTCAAGGTTTCAAATTCCGCCCTGTTCTCCGGCCAGACAAAAAAGATCCACACAATCCATGAGGCGCTCAGGCGCCTGGGGACGAAGGAGGTATTCAATTGCCTGATTTTGATTAGTCAGGGCTCCATGTATAAGTCGAAGGATCCGGCTTTAGACAATTACCTCAAGATGCTGTGGCGGCATGCGCAGGCAACGGCGGTCGGCACGAAATGGCTCCTGGCGAAAACGGGGTACCGCCACATTGCCCATGAGGGTTTCCTGGCGGGCTTGCTTCACGATATTGGAAAGCTTCAACTGCTCCGGGTCATCGAAATCCTGAATTCGGAAAACGAGCAGATCAGGGTCTCCAATGAACTCATAACGGAAATTCTGGATTCGATGCATGTGGAGCAGGGCTACAATCTGATGGAGGAGTGGAGCATCCCGGCCAACTACTGCAACGTCGCGCGCGATCACCATGTGGAGGATTTCGATACCGGTGATGTTTTGCTGCTCTGCGTGAGGATAGCAAATCAGTTGTGCAGAAAGATCGGGGTGAGCCTGAAATCCGACCCTGACCTTGCTCCGGCGACTCTGCCCGAAGCTCAATTATTGGGTATCGAGGAAATCTCACTTGCGGAACTCCAAGTCGTTATGGGGTGTCGGTCTTTTTCCGGGACACTGTCGCGCCTCCAATAATGGATCTGTGCCGAGCACGGCTTTGTCATTAAGGGCGATGCTTACCGATATTATCCCGACAACATCCAGAGAGATTCTCCCAAAGAAGTGAATCAGGGGTGATGCGTGGAAACCAAGGTCCTGTTGTGGAAAATGCTGTGGGATTACGATCCAAATGGTTTAATCGTTCTTGACGCCGACATGAAGGTTCGTTTGGTCAATCCTGGTTTCTGCAAGATGATGCGTGTGGACGGCAATGAGGTCATCGGCCGCAGCGGGGTCGATATTCTGGGCGATGTGGATCATTTTGTTAAGGTATGGCAAACCCGCCTGGTAAATCACGGTATTGAGCGGGAATACCCTCACATTCCGCTCTACGTCCGGGAAGTGATCTTCCCCATTGCCAACGAGGGACTCGTTGCTGCTATCCTGATTGATTTGACAAAGGAATGGCAGCAGGCAAAGGAACTTAGCAATCTCAAGCACGAGGCCATAAGCGAGGTCACCCAGGTCGTCAACAAACAGATGAGCGTTGCTCAGGAAATTGCCGGTCTGTTGGGTGAAACGACTGCTGAGATAAAAGTCAGCCTTCTGAGGCTTATGGACATGCTGGAGAAAGAAGATGGCGGAGAATAATTTCTACGACGTTTATACCGCCAGCCTAAATTGCCACGGAGAAGAACTCTGCGGGGATCAGGTCAGGATTCTACGCACGGCTGAGAGAACACTGGTGGTCCTATCGGACGGTTTTGGAAGCGGTGTGAAGGCTAACATCCTTGCAACTCTTACCACTGAAATCATAATGACAATGCTCCGCGAATCTGTCCCCTTAACCCAAATTATTGAAACCGTAATTGGTACGCTTCCTATTTCCGAAGAGCGGGGGATCGCCAGCTCCACTTTTGTGATTGTCGAAATTGACCACGACAGCGATAGATTCCAGATAATCAACTTCGATGGTCCTCCTCTCTTTTTTCTACAGGGTGGGCGTGTCGTTCAGATGGAACCGGAGGAGGTATCAATCCTGGGTAAGACCCTGTGTCTTTTAACAGGGCAGATCGAAATGGACAATTTCATCGGCGTCGGAAGCGACGGGATACTGTCCGCCGGTTCGGGGGCGGCTACGAATTCGGGCTGTGGCTGGGATAATGTCGCCAAATACCTGGAACTGATTTTCGAGAGAACTCCCCTTTCCGCCAAAACCGTAGTCGATTCGGTCATCGATAAGACAAAAGAGCTATACGAAAACAGGATTGGAGACGATGCGACCTTTGTCGGCATCTACGTGCGCAGGCGAAATAAGATGATGGTCTTCACCGGACCGCCCCTGAAACGGGAATGGGATAAATCCTATGTCAACCGGCTCCTGACCTTCGATGGTAGAAAGGTTGTATGCGGGGGAACTACCAGCAATCTTGTCGCTGATTGCAGCGGCAAAAAAGCCATTATCCACACCGAAACAATGACGGCAGACTATCCCCCAATGGGCAGCCTGGAAGGTGTTGACCTTGTCACCGAAGGAATCTTCACGATGGCCGCCACTTTGAAAAAGCTGCAGGAATGTCGTGGGAATATCGAGGAAGTGCCCGTGGAGCGTACCGGGCCTTCCATGCTCACACGGGAGATGCTGTCGGCGGATTCGATCCATTTCCTGATCGGACAGAGCATCAACCCGTCTCATCATAATCCCCTGCTGCCAAAGAACATCTCCATTCGTCGCAACATTATCGAGCAAATCGTCAGCATGCTGAGAAAATACAACAAGGAAGTTCTCGTCGAATACTGCTGATGCAAAGATCCTCGGCCTCGATTTAAGGTCTCCCCGCCACGATGTGTTGTCGATCCGTCGAAACAGAACACTCAAGCAGACGCGAAACCTGTAATCCCCTGATATCCCTGCCGGTTTAACCTCGCGATTGGCACAGCCCGTCGGAATGTGATAAGAATGACCCACTAAATTCATCAGAATTATGAAGAAGACAGATCGGCATTGTCGATGCCCGGCAGGAGAGAGTATGAAAATCGAAACGATTCTGGCCCATGCCGGATTGTGCACGGATTCAACGACCGGCGCCATCAGCACGCCTATTTACCAGACAGCCACATTCCGGCACCCCGCACTTGGCGTTTCCACGGGATTTGACTATTCGAGGACCATCAACCCAACGCGCCTGGCCCTTGAAAATGTGATAGCAGAGTTGGAAAGCGGCGACCGGGGATTTGCTTTCGCCTCGGGAATGGCTGCAATATCCGCGGTTTTAATGATGTTCAAATCGGGGGACCACCTGATCGTATCCGATGATTTATACGGGGGAACCTATCGGATTTTCGAGAAGAGTTTCCGGCAATTCGGACTATCTGTCACCTATGCCGATACTACCGATCCGGGCGCCGTCCGGGACGCAGTTATACCGGGAAAGACCAGGGCGGTTTTCATTGAAACCCCCACCAACCCGCTCATGAAAATCACCGATCTCGAAGAAGCAATAGAGTTTGCGCATCAAAAGGGCATGCTGGCCGTCGTGGATAATACTTTCATGACTCCTTACCTCCAGCGCCCCCTGGAGTTCGGGGCCGATATCGTAGTGCACAGCGGGACAAAGTTTCTCGGGGGGCATAACGATGTGCTGGCGGGTGCGGTAGTGGCGCGATCAGAGGAACTGAGCGAGCGGATCGGATTCATTCAGAATGCGACGGGTGGAGTTTTGGGGCCGCAGGACAGTTGGCTCCTGCTGCGAGGACTCAAGACACTGGCTCTGCGCTTGGAAAAACAGCAGGAAAACGCTCAGGCCGTCGCGAGGTGGCTCGATCGAAACGACAAAATCAAAAAAGTCCATTACCCCGGCCTTCCAGGCCACCCCGGTCACAGCGTACAGCGGAAGCAAAGCTCCGGCTTTGGAGCAATGCTCTCGTTCAGGGTCCCTGATGCGAGCTGGGCGGAAAGAATCATAAACCGGGTCAAGGTTATCACCTTCGCTGAAAGCCTTGGCGGGGTGGAGTCGCTGATCACTTATCCGGTCAGGCAGACCCATGGGGATATTCCCGTTGAAATGAGGGAAAAGATCGGTGTGACCGACGACCTGCTGCGACTCTCCGTGGGAATCGAGCACGCCGACGACCTTATTTGCGACCTGGAACAGGCGATGGCGGCAGAGTAGGTTGTTCCCTGGATCCCCCCACCCGGGAGCCGGAGCAGGTTTAGAAGCAAGCGAGGAGGTAAGCGCGTGAAGTATGGAACCAGGATTCTGCACAACGGCAATGAACTCGATCCGCACACCGGTGCTTTGAGCATCCCAGTCTATCAGGCTTCGACGTTTCATCAGAACGATATAGACGATATGGGAAAGTACAATTATTCCCGCTCCGGAAACCCCACTCGGGAGGCCCTGGAAAAGACCCTGGCGGCACTTGAAAACGGAACCCATGCTTTTGCATTCTCATCCGGGATGGCGGCCACTTCTTCAACCCTGGCGATTCTGGAGCAAGGAGACCACATAGTTGCGACTGAAGACATCTATGGCGGCTCCTACCGGGTTTTGACACAGTTTTTTTCCAAATTCGGCATAATCACCACTTTTGTTGACATGACAAGGCTCGAGAATATCGAGCGGGCCATCAGGCCAAACACTCGGGCACTGTTTATGGAGTCCCCGTCCAATCCCCTCCTGAAGGTAACCGACATTACCGGGGCAGTCGAAATAGCCAAAAAGCACGCTTTGATAACAATTATCGACAACACGTTCATGTCGCCCTACTTCCTGCAGCCACTCGACCTGGGAGTGGATATCGTAGTCCACAGTGCAACCAAGTTCCTGGGCGGACACAGCGATTTGATCGCGGGGGCTGTAATTACGAGGGACGAGGATCTGGCCTCGAAGATCTATTTTGTCCAAAACGGATTCGGAGCGGTTCTCGGGCCGCAGGACTGCTGGCTGCTGCTTCGGGGAATCAAGACCTTGAGAGCGCGAATGGTGATGCAGCAGGAGTCGGCGATGGAGATCGCCCTGTGGCTTAAAAAACAGCCCTGGGTGACAAACGTCTATTATCCCGGCCTGGAGGACCATCCGGGGCACGGGATAATCAAATCGCAAGCCACGGGGTTTGGCGCGGTGCTCTCATTTGAAACAGACACAGTCCAGAGGGCGAAGGACATAATGAAACAGGTCAGGCTGTGGTCTGTTGCCGTAAGCCTGGGTGGCGTGGAGTCGATACTCTCCTATCCTGTCAAGATGTCCCATGCCGCGGTCCCACAGGCGGAAAGGGAGAGGCTTGGGATAACCGAAAACCTTGTTCGCCTGTCCGTGGGCCTGGAGGATGCCGGGGATCTGATAGACGATTTGAGTCTTGGCTAGACTCTCCTCGATTGCGCCAAATTGTGCAGGTTCGCCGGCCATCCGGCAAACACCTTGGCATTGTTTCTCTTTCCGAAGATGCGCGTGACTGATAGAATATTCATCTAAGCTATCGGAATTTATTCATCCCCGGGAGGAATTCAGGGTGTCGATTTCTCAGAAGTGCCAATATGCCTTGCGAGCTATTTTCGAGTTGGCCAAAAATAACGGGGCCGGGCCTCTTAAGATGATGGAAATATCCCGGAGGCAGGCCATTCCTCTCAGGTTCCTCGAAATAATTCTAAATGAGCTGAAACGCGGCGGATTCATTCGAGCAATGCGCGGAAAAGACGGAGGATGCCTTCTCGCCCGCTCTCCGGATGAACTGACGGTAGGCGAGATCATCCGGTTCATCGAAGGCTCGTTCGCCCCTGTGGACTGTCTCGATGAAGGAAATGCAGGATCGTGTCCGCTTCAGGGAAAGTGCGTATTCCTCGGCCTTTGGGAAAAGGCCCAAAATGCCCTTTCGCAGGTCTACGATAAAACGACCTTCCAGGACATGATCGAAATGGAATCTCAAGTCGCCAACAAATACGAGTCATGCATCGATTTTGTGATTTGACCAGCCCTGACGATCCTGCAATCCCCTGATTTTCATCGCTTGTGAGCTGCTTCGGTTTTTTACCTGATTAGATAGCCCCGATTTGCATTCATTAAACAAGACTAAAAGGGCGGGGGAACGAGTTCCCCAGCGCCCAACGCTGACAATGTCATTCCCGCACAAGGCGATGCGAAAACCCATTGTCGTTGTAGGGGCAAAAGATTTTTTGCCCCTACATACTGTTTTATGGTCACCTCGATTTCCGGCGGTCGGGGTCCTGAATCCTCTCCTTGCCGGCTTTGCAATGTTTGCCGGCAGCACAACGGTAATTTTGAATACCATCAGAATTTCTCTTCACCGGGCATAGAGGCCAAAAACCATGCGGCAGGCTGGAAAGCCTGCCCCACCTGTTTGTGGCAAGGGGGATGATGCGAAAGCCCATTGTCATTGTAGGGGCAAAAGATTTTTTGCCCCTACATATTGTTTTGCGTCGGTGGTATCCGCCAGTACTTTCATCTGAATCTCATGAAATTCTCCTTGACAAGCCTCCCTGCGCGGGGATATTTTGCGGCTAATGTTCATTAAAACCATCAAGATGATTGTATATGCTGCTGCTGAATTTCGGAGGGCAAAATGAGTGCGACGGCTGAAATCGGGATTTCAAATTCCGCTCAGACTCCCATGGTAAAGAAAGGCCTAAGCGAAGACTGGCTGGCCCTGGGCCTTGGCCTTTTGGTTTTCCTGCTCTCGCTTGGACCGTTTCTGGGGATGGATCTGCTTGGCTGGGGATCAAAGCTGGGGGTATGGGTGGATCCAGCAAAGGCGTTAAGTGTCTCCTCCTCGGCGTATGCTCCGGAAAAAGGCACCGTGGTCAAAATCGATGGGCAGAAAGTTACGATCAAAAAGGCCGATGGGAAGGAAAGCACCCTGAGAGCCACGGAAGATGTGTCCGGGCTCAAACCGGGCGATACCTACACGAAGCAGGGTGTTACCGGAATAATGGCCGCCCTGTACACCTTTATAGCCATGCTGGTTTTGGTTTCGATTTCCGCACTTGCCCTGCGCGTCAATGTGGGCAGATTTATACTGGGATTCTCGCTGGTTTTCTGGATCAGCTATACTGCCTACTTCGCCGGTCATTACGCCTACATTGCGGCAACCCGGCCCGACCTGCCGAAGTTCAACATCCCCTGGGCATTGGGATTATCGGGTGAATTCGGCTTCATCATCGCACTTGTTACAGGACTCGTGATAGGAAACTTCTTTCCGGGGTTTGCCGCCTGGTTGAAAGATGCCGCCCGCCCGGAACTCTACATCAAAACGGCCATAGTGATTATGGGGGCCTCGCTTGGCCTTAAAGCGGCCGAGTCCTTCAGCCTTGCATCCAATATAATGTTTCGTGGTTTTTGCGCCGTCGTTGAAGCCTATCTCATCTATTGGTCACTCACCTATTTCATTGCGCGAAAATTTTTCGGGTTCAGCCGTGAATGGGCGGCGCCGCTCGCATCAGGGATTTCGATATGCGGAGTTTCCGCGGCAATTGCAACGGGAGGGGCCATTCGCGCCCGTCCGATAGTCCCGATTATGGTCTCTTCCCTGGTGGTAATTTTCGTTGCGGTCGAGATGATGATCCTGCCCTTCATAGCCCAGTTCTATCTCTGGACCGAGCCTCTGGTGACGGGGGCCTGGATGGGTCTGGCAGTCAAATCGGATGGAGGCGCGATAGCAAGCGCGGCGATAACCGATGCTCTTGTCAGGGCCAAGGCACTGGATGTGGCCGGAATTAATTACGCCGAAGGCTGGATTACCATGACTGCAACAACCGTGAAGATGTTCATCGACATCTTTATCGGCCTCTGGGCTTTCCTGCTCGCCGTAATCTGGTGCACCAGGATCGACCGACGAGAGGGGGACAAGGTCCGGGTGATAGAAATCTGGAACCGTTTCCCCAAATTCGTAATTGGCTATGTCCTGACATTCGCAATACTGCTGGTGATCTGCTGGCCGGCATCGCGGGCCATTGCCCCGGTCGATAAAGAAATTAGTGGGCTCAAGCAGGAGGTTTCCACCCTTCAAAAACAGCTCCCGGCCGCTGATGAGACTCAAAAGACAGCATTGCAGGCCAATATAGCCGAAAATCAGAAGCGGATCTCATCATTATCGGCAAGCGTTGCCGAGCCTCGCAAAACCCTTGGTTTTGCAAAGGTCGCAACCGATGAAGGAAATGTGTTCCGCGTAATCTTCTTCCTGCTGACCTTTTTTACAATCGGGCTGGTCTCAAATTTCAAGAAGTTGATGGAAGAGGGTATAGGCAGGCTTGCCGCCGTTTACGTGGTCTGCCTGTTTGGTTTCATAATCTGGATCGGGCTTGTTATTTCCTGGCTTTTTTTCCACGGCGTGATGCCGCCCGTTGTTGTGAGTTGATCTTAAACCGCTGTTTGCCGACGATATTGGCGGTCAACAGCAAAGGGAGTAACCGATGGCTAGAATTGCAAATTTGATGAGTAACTCAGCCCTTATTTCCGGCAAAGTGACTGAAGAAATAAAGAAAATGGAACATGAAGCAATACTCCCGGTGGAAAAGAAGCTGCTGGGTTGGAGTTTCGGAATCGGTACAGGTTTGATAGTTGTTCTATATTGGCTGAGTGCAGCGCTCTTCCCTGTAGTTCATTAGGTATGTGCGGGCAAACATCAGCCCGGCACAGTTGCGGCTCCTATAATTTTGTAATTGATTCATTGGCATTGGAGTTGGATATGGTACTTACCGTCAACGGAAAAACAACTACACTGGAAGATGTCGAGCCAGTCCCGATTCCCGCTCTTCTTGAAAGGCTCAATGTCGCGGACCCATTGTATGTCACAGTCGAATTAAACGGGGAATTTGTCGATCGAAATGCTCACGAGATCACCAGTGTTGCCGATGGCGATACCGTTGAGTTTCTCTATTTCATGGGCGGGGGCGAAAGATAATGCTCACTGACTCGCAAATCGATCGATACTCCCGCCAGATTTTACTCAAGGAGGTGGGTGGAAAGGGACAGGAGAAGCTCCTTCAGGGCCGGGTACTGATAATCGGAGCAGGGGGTCTTGGCTCCCCGATAGCCCTCTATCTGGCAGCGGCCGGAGTAGGCACGATAGGTATCGCGGATGCCGACGTGGTGGATATTTCAAACCTGCAGCGCCAAATCATCCATTTTACAAAGGATGTAGGCAGGCCCAAGGTTCAGTCGGCAAAAGAAAAAATAGAAGCAATAAATCCGGATGTAGAAGTCAAAACATACCCAGAGTTGGTTAATGCATCGAATATTCTGAACATTATCGAAGACTACGATTTTGTTATCGACGGCACGGACAATTTCGCCGCAAAGTTCCTGATCAACGATGCCTGCGTTATGGCTGGAAAGCCTTACTCGCATGGCGGAATACTGCGGTTCGACGGGCAAACGATAACCATTAAACCGCATGAATCCCCCTGCTATCGATGTATTTTCCCAACCCCGCCGCCTCGTGATGCCATTCCAAGCTGTGCCCAGGCCGGGGTTCTGGGTGTTTTAGCCGGTGTGCTCGGCACTCTCCAGGCAACCGAAGCGGTCAAGTTTTTGCTCGGAAAAGGGGAACTGCTCACGGGAAGACTGCTCGTCTACAACGCGCTGACCATGAAGTTCCGTGAAATTCAGATTCCGAAAAATTCCAGGTGCCCGATATGCGGCGTTGAGCCAGGCATTAAAGAGCTAAAGGACGAAGAGGAAGCTATTACAACCTGCGAATTCGGGAAAAGATAGAAATGCTGCAGATACCAAGACCTATATACGAGCAGATGGTTACACACGCCCGCGAGGGACTTCCTCTTGAAATATGTGGAATTCTGGGCGGAAAGGGCGAGGCTGTTGTAGAAATACGCAAAATGACCAATACCGATTCCAGCAGCCAACATTTCATGATGGAGCCGCGCGAGCAATTTGCGGTTGTGAAAGATTTTCGCTCTAGGGGACTGGAAATTTTGGCCGTATACCATTCACATCCAGCAACGCCTGCCAGACCTTCTGAGGAAGATATCAGGCTCGCACGGACTCCCAATATATCGTACGTAATAATTTCATTAGCAGATTCATTGTTGCCGGATGTTCGATCGTTTAAAATCGCAGATGGGCGTGTAAGTCCGGAAGAACTGAAAATTTTTGTGTAACACGAAAGACTATGTCATGGCTGAAAAGACGAAAAAAACAGATATAGATTTAAAAGCTCTAAAGGCCGGGGGCCTTATCAAAGAGCGGGGCAAAGACCTGTTCACGATAAGATTGAGAGTGCCCGGGGGAAGGATGTCTATCCCCCGCCTCAGGAAGATTCTGGAAGTCGCGGAAAAACATGGAGGTGATTTCGTTCACCTCTCGGTAAGGCAGTCCCTGGAGATAGTGCACGTAAATCTCAATGATGTAAGCGAGGCGATGGCCGAACTTGATCTGGAAGGCCAAAAACCCGCTTCGTGCGGTGCGAGAGTGAGGGTGCCGGTCGCTTGCGGCGGCTGCGAATATAATCCAAACGGCTTGGTTGACACTCAGAAATCGGCATCAGAGCTTGACTCCAAACTCTTTGGCACCGAAACCGGCCACCATAAGTTCAAGGTTGCTTTCGCCGGGTGTCCAATCGACTGTCCCAAATCAGCGACAAATGATGTGGGTTTTCAGGGAGCTGTGTGGCCGAAACTGCACGGCAACGCCTGTCTTGGCTGTGGGCTCTGCATAAGGAGTTGCAGTGCCGGCGCTATTCGGCTGGGCAAAGACGAAAGGCCGGTCTTTGAGCCGGAGAAGTGTGTCTACTGCGGCGATTGCGTCAAAATATGCCCCGCTGAGGCATGGAAGGAGGAGAAACGGGGATACACTGTCCGAATTGGAGGAAGGTGGGGAAAGAATCCACTGATTGGGACACTGTTTGCAAGATTCCTTCCCGAGCACATGGTCGTGGATTTCGTCACGGAAGTTCTTAAATGGTATGTCGAAAATGCCGAAGGCCTTGGGAGAATAAGGATTGGTGACGTTCTTAGACAAAAAGGGGTCGATGGGTTGCTGGATCACCTGTGGCCGAAATTTCCGGACCACGTGGTGCAGAAGACTATTCCACCGCAGCCGGTCGATACACAGACAGGCGAACAGCCTTATTCAGTTTAAGGAGCGAGTTGATTCATGCAGACCATAGATCTACGGGGGATCTGCTGCCCTACGAATTTCGTCAGAGCCCTAATCGCACTCGAGGAGGTCGATACCGGGCAGCGAGTGCTGATATTGCTCGAGGATGGAGAGCCATTGAAAAATGTGCCCCGAAGTCTCAAGGCTGAAGGTCATAGACTCATTGGCATCAAAAAGGCGCTCGATGGGCATTTTGAAGTTGAGATCGAAAAAGGTGAGGACTGAAGGCCGGTGCTGTCAGTGCAAGTAAAGCAATCCGAGTTGATTGCGCTCCTCAAGTGTATGCAAGGAGTGCTGGTAGCCTTTTCAGGGGGCGTGGACAGCTCAGTCCTGCTTGCGGCTGCTCGCGAAGCCCTGGGGGATTCGGTCGTAGCCGTTACAGGGACTTCTGCTGCCTTTCCGGCTCACGATATCGAATCCGCCCGGATGGTCTCATCACAATTGGAAGTTCAGTGGGTTACCCTCGAAAGTGGCGAGTTCGAGGACCCGAACTACAGGTTCAACCCACCCAACCGCTGTTATTTTTGCAAGAAAAGCCTTTTTACGCGGCTGGTCCAAAAAGCGGCCGGAGAGAAGATTC
Source organism: Desulfarculales bacterium UBA702 (assembly GCA_002298165.1). GTDB lineage: Bacteria > Desulfobacterota > Syntrophobacteria > Syntrophobacterales > Syntrophobacteraceae > SbD1. Next base: position 10,524 of record DBMI01000113.1, on the reverse strand, counting down.
CATTCGTTGTCGAAGGGAGCAATATCGACGACCTCTCCGATATAAGGCCGGGCATGACCGCGGCGCGCGAACTTGGAGTTCGTTCGCCGTTTATCGAACTGGGTATCAATAAAGAAATGATCCGCTGGATGGCGCAATCTTTCGGCTTGTCAAACTGGGACAAGCCTTCTTCCCCCTGTCTCGCTTCGAGGATTCCTTACGGTGAGCAAATAACTCCTGAACGCCTCAGTCGTGTCGACAGGAGCGAATCGCTTTTGCGCGGTCTTGGATTTCGGCAGTTACGCGTTCGGGACCATGGAACGCTTGCCAGGGTGGAACTGATGCCCGAAGAAATGAAGCTGCTTCTGGATCTGCATTTTCGCGAAAAAGTAATCGAAGCGTGTAAAAATGCCGGCTATACTTTTGTCACTCTTGATTTGCGAGGATATCGCACAGGCGCTATGAATGAAGGCTTGGACAGAAAAGATTTTGAAACCACCTCCGGTCCCACCATCTTTCCACACGACGAACTGATTGCCTGAATCTCCACCAAATTCGATATCGGCTGCTAAATTCGCGGGCGGAAAATCACGTCAATAACATTTCCGAGATACCGCTCGTCTGATATCCCCTCCAACGCCTCCTGTGGAAACTTGACCGCGGATTTCAATTGCTCTGCCAGTTCGTTGAAAAGCGAGACCCTTGCGGTCGGTTCGAGTTCATTTCGCCGCTGGAGGGCACGAAGGATCAGGAAGGCTTCTTCCGGTGAGATGCTGCCGCGCAGTCGGGCGGCAAGATGCGGATACTCCTTTAAAGAGTTGAATTTGTCGGGAAAGAGCTTTTCCAGGTTAGGTTCGAATATCTCGGGGTTTCTCACCACAATAGTATTTGCCGCGATATCTCCCAGCCTTTGGGAGTATGGACTTAGCAAGCAGGTCACTCCACCGACCAGGTAGAGAAGCGGGAGGCTGTCCACCACACGGAGCAGGTTGCGAACGACGATTTGGCTGAATTGCAGCCGCAGGCCCTGGCTGTCCATGACGCGCAGGCGCAGTACCTTTTTCCCTATGGTCTGACCTCTCCAAAACCATTCGAATACTATGCCGTAGCCGACGGAAATGACAAAAGCGGCAAAGACCAACATTGCCATTCCGAGCTGCCCGTTGATTGCGGAGACTATTTTCAGGATATTGCCGGTCAGCATCACGGCCGACCAGATAGCGGATGCGTCGATCAGATAGGCCAATAGACGGCACACGGGGCCCGCGATCTGCAGCGAGAACTCAATTCCCTCGGGGGTCCTTACAGCAAGAGTTTTGGTCCTGTTAGCCACGGAGCCCGCCTCGCCCGGAAGATTCTGCCAGTGGGGCTTTTCTGGTCAGGAAAAGGACAAGAAGCACCAATTCCACCGCACCGAATGCGATTTTTAGGCTGTATGGGATAGTGGGCTCATGGTACTGCGAAAAAAAAGCCTCAATTATTCCAGCCCAGACGAGCATGATCGAGGTGCCGCCGATCAGGATCACGAGGTCGGATGAAATACCGCGAAGCCGTTGGGCAAGCGATATACTCTTGCGGCGGCCGATCAGTGCTCCGCCGAGGACCAGTCCCGCCTGCCCGGCAATCAGGATAGCCGGGATTTCAACCGAGCCGTGCGGAAGAAGCCAGCCGACCAGAAAGGCCGTGTGACCCAACCGCAGGTAATCGAGCACAACCACCCCAAGTATCACACCGTTATAAAAAAGAAGGATCAGCGTGCCGATCCCGAAGGTGGCGCCCATAGCAAGACAGAGAATCGCCACACGAGTGTTGTTGGTCATCAACTCGCTTGAAAAGAGTATTTTCTTCCCCTCCAGTGCCCTGTTTTGCCCCTGTTCTTCTTTGGCCACACGATCCGAAGGGCTGCCCACGAGCTGTTCAAAAGGCAGGATGGCTTCCTTGGCATCGGGATCGACGATCAGCAGTGCCGCTCCAACCGCAAAGCCGGCGAGCATTGTCGCCAAAGCCACCCAGAAGGCCAGAATTCTGCCGCGGAAAGCCTGGGGAAACGAATTGATGAAGAACCTGCCGACCTTCACACGGGAAACCCCGGATGGGGTATCGTGAATTTCACCGAAGGCACGGGCGACAAGAGATTCAAGGAAGAGTTTCAGCTCCGGCTCGCATGCAAAGCTCTGCAGCTTGCCCAGATCGGCGGAAGTAACCTGGTAAAGGTGATGGAAACGTTTCACCTGCCCGAGGTCCATCCTGGCAGCGGGGTCCCTTTCAAGCGCACCGAGGAGGCCGTCCAGCTCTCGCCATACCTCCCGCTGTCTCGCAATGAATTTTTCCAGATCCAGAATCACAGGACCTGCCTTTGTTTGACGTTAACGTAGCGGGAAACCATCTCGACGCAAAGATTCTCCTGGTCGACGAGCGCCAGACCGATACCGCGTCGCCGAAGCAGCACATCGAGTTTCCGAAGATTAGCCCAGAGCAGGTGTCCCCCCAGAAATTTGTAAATATCTGCGGTATCGGCAACATCCTGACCGGAAAAAAGAGGCCCTGCCAGTGAAGGCTTGATCATGTTCACAACAACGACATGCCTGCGGCTTACCGCCTCCATATCGGAGAGAAAACTCTCGGCCAGAGAGGGATCGTCGAGGCTGGTCAGAAACAGCAACAGCGCCCTTCGCCTCAGGTTTTGCAAAATGGTGCCCGCAAGCTCCTCGAAATCAGGCGTTACGGTCTGGGGGTGAATATCGAGCAGCGCATCGCGGCAGATCCGGTAATGCATCTTCCCGCCCCCAGCCCTGATGAATCTCAACATTCTGTTACTGAAAGCGAGCAGCCCGAACCTGTCGCCCTGGCGCTGGGCAAAGTCGCCAAGTGCAAGAGCCGAGCTAATGTAGCGCTCCATCAGGGATTCCCGCGCGCCGGACTCCTCGCCCGGTGATTGGATGGCGCGGGCGCTTAACCGTGATGCGTCTATAATGACGTAGATTTCCTGAGTCCGCTCCAACTGGTACTCTTTGGTTACCAGGCGACCTCGCTTTGCCGTAACCCTCCAATGTATGTCACTCATGCTGTCGCCCGGCAGATAATCCCGCAGCTTCTCATACTCCTTGCCCTGCCCGATCTGGCGTTGAGTACGAATTCCCGCTCCATTACGGCGCAAAAAGAGGGCGGAGATCTTTCGGTATTCACTCAGCAGGTTCGGATAAACCCGAATAGTAGTGCTAACCGGGAGGCTTCCGGTTTTGAACCACAAACCAAGGCGGGATGGGACGCGAAAGTAGCATCTTGAAATGAGGTATTCCCCCCTGCTTTTCGCACTTACGGGCCAGGTGATTTTTAGACCCACACGGTCCGGTGGAAGCTTCACCTCCATTTCACGATGTATCGAGTTGATCTCCCCGGGCAGACCGAGGGCTATATACAGGGTCCCACCCGCACCCCTGCAGTCTTGTACCGTGAAATCCAGGTGTTCATCGACATTTCTAATGATGTTTATTCTCTCTGGGAATTCCACCTTCACCCCTGCAACGGAGCGTGTGGCATGCAGGGCATCCAGCAGGCAAAGGGCTGCGATGACCGCGAAAACCCCCACCAGAAGGGTTGAAACAGCGGGAAAGGCTGCCTCGGCCAGCGACAGGGGCACGAGAACGCAACCCAGCAGCAAAAGAAGCCTGTTCTGAGGAACGATCATCTCGGTACAGTTATCTCCTGAAGCAACGAGTCGATTATTTCGGAGACCGTCATTCCCTGAACTTCGTACTCCGGGCGAACGATCAGCCGATGTTCCAGGGCGCCCGGTGCCAGGAATTTGATATCATCGGGGGTCACGAAGTCGCGCCCGGAAACAGCCGCATACGCACGCGCAGCCAACAGGAGACTCTGGGTGGCCCGAGGCCCGGCACCCAGCAAAACAGCGTGATGCTTGCGGCTGGCCCTTACGATATCCAGAATGTATTCGACAACTTCCTCTCGAACGGTGATTGCTGCAAGGCTGCTTCTGAGGTCGGCCAGTTCGCCATCGGAGACTACTTTCCGGACTTTCCCACCGGCCAATACTTCCTCCGGGGTGTCGGGGCCGAGCATCCTTTTTGCCAGTGTAAGTTCTTCCTCCCTGGTCGGGCTGCTCATTGGGATTTTGAGCATAAAGCGATCTTTCTGGGCTTCGGGCAACGGATAGGTACCCTCGAATTCCACCGGGTTCTGGGTAGCGAATACTATGAAGTCCGGAGGAAGCGGATAGGTTTGCCGGTCAATTGTAACCGCTTTTTCCTGCATTCCCTGTAACAGCGCCGATTGTGTCTTGGCAGGAGCGCGATTGATTTCATCGGCCAGAAGGAAATTGGTAAAAATGGGGCCTTTGGCCAGGACGAATTCGCTCTCTTTCATGTTGAAAATATGGGTCCCCGTTATGTCGGCGGGCATGAGATCGGGTGTAAACTGAATTCGGGAAAACTGCCCGCTGAAAACATGGGCCATTGCGCGAACCAACAGCGTTTTGGCAACCCCTGGGACACCTTCGACAAGCACGTGCTGGCCGGTAAGTACGGCAACAAGCGCAAGATCGATTGTCTCCTGTCGGCCGATGATTACCTTGGCCAATTCCTCTTTTGCTTGAGCGATAATCTCCTTCAGCCGGTCAATATTTCCATTGCCGTTCATTTGTGTGTCCTGTCTGAAAGTATTCGAGAAACTTCCTTGTAAGCAGCGGCCAGATCCCGGGGGGAACCCTTCCCTTCCGCGTCCTGTACAATGTCGCGGGCCTGCCGGATACGTTCCTCCATCCCGCCGCGGTCTCGACCTATGCTCTCTTCCCATTCCGCGAAGCACGTTTTCAATAGAACGTCTGTTTTTATGTTGCGCTGAATAACGTTGATGAGGCCGTCCGACTGTTCCAAATCCGAGGAAGCGAATGTGTTTTTGTCTTCTCCACCGGCGTTTTCGGGAATAAATCTGACGAGGTTTTGCCAGGCGAATAAGCCGGCCAGCAACAACAGCACAGCGGAAAAGCCATGCAGCCGATATTTTCGCAGGAGTGTCATCACTCCGGGACGCTCGCCCACTCCCAGATGAAATTCATCAAATACAATCAGTCGGCAATTTCCAGCCAGCCAGGAAAGCAGCCCCGGATTACGCTCCTTCAGCATTGCTTCATTGCTGAAAAGGTATGAATCGGCAACCAGAACAATACTTCCGTCGCCCAGGGCGCGCTCGACAATGACAGAGCAATCCCCCACCTTATAAAGGACCCGCCATTCCCGGCCCAGGTCTTTGAAACAGAAGGCTGAATGCAGAGGAAAGACTTTTGGCAGGCTGTCCACGCGGCCATTTAGCGAAGCCAGGGATTTACCCTGTTCTCCGGCCACTGGGATGGAAAAATAATCGGGCTTGATTCCCCACCTTTCGCCGGCCGGTTTTTTGGATTCATTTGTTTCCTGTGTATTTTCCTTGTCCTCTTTTACCTGTGCGGTATCCGGTTTTTGGGAATCTTCTTCAGGGCTGTGTTGCTCTTCAGTGGGCGGTACGGCAACAATTCTCGAATGCGTTTTCTTTTGCCCCGGCCGGAATGCGAGTACAATCCTCGCTCCATCTTTGGCAAGGGTCTCCAGTTGGTCCACATCGGCGGTTCTATGTGAGGTCAGGAAATTCGGGCTCAGCCCAAGATAAAAAAGGGTTGTCTTCCCCTTGCCCGCGAGCTTTGAAAGTGGCCGGTAAAGCCGCTCAACGGACGTTTCGGGCATCTTTTCGAGTGCCTGAAAAAAGGCTTTTACACCAAGTGGGTCGGAGCGCAGGGAAGAATATGCCGGAAAAGAATCCCCGGTTTCGAACCGCAGCGTAAACAGCTCCCATATTCCCGCTGCAAAACAGCCAAGGAGCACTAAAAGCAGGAATGCCGCGATCCTATCGGCCCTGGTCATTGGCCGTAATCCTTTCATTATTACTCAAAAATTGCTGAACCGTTTCCAACTCCGCTGCGTGTATTCCGTACCAGACTCTTTCAAGAATCGTGACGTTTTCGGAAAAAGCACCTGCCAGGCCAGGGAAAGCATGCGCGCGCCGTTTGATCTCACGTTCGTAATCTCGATTGGATTTAGACCTGGAGATGGTTAACAGGTTACGGTCGGCCAGTTGAGCCAGGGCAGCAAAATAGAGCGCCCGGAGGGCAAGGCGCAAGTCACCGCTCTCCAGCAGGCTTTTGGCTAATGCGAGCCACCGGGCCTCAGGAAGCTGGTCAGCCGAGGTATTTTCGTCTCTTAAATCGGCTTCCGGGAAGGAGGACAGGCCTTCTTCACCTGCGCATTCCGCAGCCGCCTTCCGGCGGCCAATCATGTTTCGAAGCAGCCACACGGTAATCGGGAGTGCGGCCAAAAGAAGGATTACCAACCAAAGCCTCACGTCACCGGGTAAATTGAGGCTGTTCGAGGTCTTTGGTCCTTCGGGGATCAGTTTCTTCAGCCATTCGCGAAACCATTCCAGGGCGGTTTCAACCCAGCTCCAGGCTGTCTTGAGCCACCCGCCGACCGTGTCCAAAACCTGCCCGAGGAAACCGGAATTTTTGGGTTCCTCCAGTTTTTCGTGAGGAAACCGCCAGGAGTATTCCACCCCCCCGATTACTTCCGAAATCGCCCGATCCAGCTTGTCCGCGGGTATGCCCGTGGCGGCTGTCTGCGGCTGCGGCCGGCCCGAGGTCCCGGAGGCGGCTTTTGATTGGCAGGGAACGATCAAGGTGAACGTGATGGCCATTATAAGGAGCAATTGACCGGCCAAACGGTGCAGGCGTCTCCATTCGGATAGAAGATCCCTTCCCGACGAAAGTGATTCGCCGTAGAAACAGCGCAGAACGTAGGCAGCCCTTATGAGCGGGTTTATGCACAGGTAAGTGATACAGGCCATTGAAAGCAAAAACGTGGTACTGAGGAAGAAATCATTGCTGCGCGAAAAGAGGGTCTCGATTCCCATGAAGGTCTTGAGCATAATCGGGATAAGAAATCCCGTCATGCAGATGTTCAGGTAAATGAAAATTGCCAGTAGAATAAAGATGAGTATCATCAGGTGGTTTTGAGCAGGCCAGAGTGTACATTGTTGCCGGGCCCTTTGGACGGTTATCTTAAATTCCTGGGCGCCGTCCCCGAAAATTCCCATGTTATGGAAAAAGGCAAAGCACCAGCCGAAGGGCAGGGTTATAACAAGGGCAAGCGGCAGGATGACCATCATCCACGGCGTGGCGATAGATTGTATGCATACGAGCCGCAGAACGCGTCCAATGCTCCACGGCGATGGTGGAGCATCTTCCAGGAAAGAGCGAAGATTGGATGTGAAAACAGCCTGCCAGCATTTCATCCAGAGAAAAAGAACGGCAACTCCCAAGGATGCCTGCACCAGGTGAGGACCGGCGGACCCGCTGCAACTCATATCCACCCAGAAGAACAGAAATCCGAGTACAAAAGGCAGTGCCCCGAGATAATACTGAAAAAGAATGCCGGCAGGGGCGAGGCGCAGCAAATGCGTCGCTTCCTCTATGATTTCCAGGGCTCCCTTCTCGGGCCGGCGAGATTTTTCGGGGTCCATTACGGTCTCTAAAACAGTTGCTGAAAGGGTTCGTGAAAGCTCGAAGGGATAGCCAGCAAGACTTTGCCAAGATAGTAGAAAACAGCCCACACAAACATGAAACTCAGCAGACTCACCGCACCCCTGAGGACCATTGCAGCGCGAGCGCCACTTTTTCCGGGCACGCGCCCCAGTTTGACCAGGCACTGCGCGCAAACCACGCGCTCCTCGTGCTCGACTATGCATTCGCGGCAAAAAGTGCGCCCGCATTCAGGGCAGCGCGCCACCGCTTCACGTTCCGAGTGGTTGAAGCAGCGAAGATGCGATATTTCACTCATAATCCGGCGCCTTCCGCAGCTCCGGGAACTGATTCACCCGAGCCGACCGGGACTTTCTTCTTCGCTGATGAAGCGTGCATCATTGTTGCCGCAAGGCCCCATACTCCAAGGAAGATCGAAGCAATGATGTAGTAGGTAAATAACGTAGCAATTAAAGGTTCATTTGATGGATCCAAGGCCAACATTACTGAAAGATGATCTGTTTGAGGAACATTGCTTTTCTGGATACCGATAAAGAATCCGATCATGCCACCAATAATATTCGAAGCACAAAGCATTGCCAGGACAGACCATGACAGTCCTTTAATCATCCTGGGGACCGATCTGCCGCTTTGTCGTACTAATGTGGCTATCGACAAGATGAATACAGCGGAGCCTGCAATCAGGTTAAATGTCTTTATGGTCCAGTGAATTGAATAAAATTGAGCCAGAGTCGCAGCGGCATCGAGGAGCAGCGTTCCAAAGAGCAGCTTGTGGAAAAAACAGGAGTACTCCTTCAAATTCCCGGGCCGAGGTTTGTTGCCTGATGTCGGCAAATTAATATGGGATGAGGGAACTGCTCCCTCAAGCTTTGACTTAATCTCGTCCGCGGATATCGGTCCCTGAACTCTTTGCACCAGAGGTAAAATCCGCTCCAATACCTGCCGGGCGTATTTCAGACGGCAAATGGAGGGCAGTTCATGTACGGCGAGCGGCATCATGAGGTGACACACGCAGGTGGGGCCTCTTTTCAGGTGGATTCCCAGAGAAATAGTCAAACCAGCCAATGCTATGCCGCTGAAAACCGCCGAACCTATATGCTGATTGAAAATTGCAAATAAGAGCAGGGCTAAAGCTAAAAGCACTGATATTGAGGTATAGAGTCTTAATTTTGAAAACCTTTTTGTTTCCCGTACGATCAGGCCTTGAAAATCTTTGAAGTAAAATCGCTTGTAGTTCTCGGTGTAATAATTGGAATCCACGGCCAGGATGTGATCTTCACCAAGCCAGAGAGTGCACTTACGGTAGAAGCCCTTCTTTTTTCCGGGAAGACGAATGTAAGCCAAAGTCTTTGAATCCTCCCTTTTTTCAGACTGCTCGCGCCTGAACTATTGCGGTTGCGCGGCTACTCGTGCCCGTTTGTACAGGCCTGAATGCCTCTTATAGATGCTTTGTAAGCTTCAGGAATTGTGGGAAAAACACTGCCGCCCAGACGGCCATTTGGAGCGATGCCACAATGATTGCCAGTATGAACCTCATTTTGGTTCTTGGCAAAATGCTCGAAGGAGACCTCCAGTGGCGAATGGAAAAGTATATGGCCATGGGCGCTGTTATAAAAGTTACGAAGATAAAAAACAGGGGCAAAAGCGCGATTGAGAGGGCGATCTGGTCGTGAAGCGTCCTTTCCGTAATCAGCCCCTCAATTCGCTCCTGGTTTCTTCCAATCTCTAGGCAGTTGGGACAGATCTTGCGCCCGGACATATCGATTTCACAAAGCGAACACAGGAAGCGACCGCAGCTTTCACATGCGACTACGGCTATTTTTTCAGGATGATAGAAGCAACTGGCTTCATCATCGGTTTGAATTGAGGCGCCGTAGTCCACCTGTCCGGGTCCGCTGAAAAAAGCGGGAAAAACCTTCACCTGAAACCTCGTTCCGCAGTTTTCACAATGGACGGGCTCAGGAGAGTCGAATATGCTGTCCGGCAAAGTCGCCCCGCATTCCGAACAGCTTTTAACGGCCATTTTGAACTCTTCGTCAATCATTTACGAATTACCCGTGTATCGCAGATCCTGTCATGAAGGGTTCTTTTTTCGCTGTCAAACCCGGCCATGATGTATCCAATGCATAAGATCAAGGCGCTAAGGGTGGTGGCTAAATGCCGGCCGAAAGCCCGCATATAGCTTATTCCACTGCCATCGGGGCGCACCACCGATAGCCCGCAGATCATTTTTCCGGGGGTGGCGCGATATTTGCCCAAAAACCAGACTTCATAGAAAATCCCTAAAGAAAGTGCCACGCACATCTGGATGATAAAAAAGATCCCAAATTCATCTGGCCTGGACGGTGTCTTAAAAGCAAAAACCAGCGCAAGCGCAAATGTAACGATGTAGTTAATCACCTGGAGAATGATGGCATCTATAATCCTGGCGCCTCCGCGAATCCAGAATCCGCCGTAGCGCATTTGACCGGACGTGGAAATGCCCTGCTGAAGCATCTGGAGATAGTTCGGTTTACATTGTGCGCAGATCCATTTTTCGCCAAACTGCAACATCATATTTCGAGAAAACGTATTCCCGCAAAGAGAGCACTTCTCCGCTGACAAATCCGAGGTTGCTTCCGTGAAGCCTTCCGACCCAGGGGTTTTTCCTTCGAAGCCCATAATGCCTCCACTATTGTGAGTTTGTTCTAATTGAGCGGGTTGACCTTACGCGAAAGAACTGGAAAATCACGGCAGGCCAAGGTCTTTAAGCAATCGGAATAGAATTGGCGAAGCATCTTCATTCGAATCAAAAACACTTTTGTATTCATATCGGACAATTACTTGCGTTAGTAAAGATTTTTAGTGAAGAAGTTGAGGATTGCGGCAGGGCAGTAAGAGTAGGCCAGTCCTACCAGGGTGTTGAAAAAGGATGGAGTTTCCCACTTAAGTGTTCAAACAAATAAGGGCGTCATTCCCGCGAA
>DBMI01000041.1 GCA_002298165.1 Desulfarculales bacterium UBA702 | reverse complement strand
CTGCGGGAATGACGTTCATCAGGCTCGTGCCATCCAATTTGCTTAACATTTTTCGAAAAACTATTTAGTCAACAGCCTGGGAGAAGTGCTTCAACCAGATCCCGCCTATAAGTTAACCGCTACAGATATAAATCCGGCCACCCGCTTTGCATGTCTTCGCGTCCGGCCATCCTTGTCTCAAGTTGTGGAGAGAAAAAAGATGAGGAGGTTTTCCACTAGCCTGGCCATGAAATCATAGTCGAGCTTTTCCATTGTGTCGGCCGGCAGGTGGTAGTAAGGATTTCTGAAGAAGGCCGAGTCGGTTACCATAACTGCCGGAAACCTCTGGTTCCAGAAAGGGGCATGGTCGCTCAGCCTCACCGCGGGCATGATCCAACCGTTTAGGGGAACGATGAGGGGTACTATGGGAAGAGCAGGGTTTTTAGCGAAGCTTCCCGCAAGATCACTGACAAGTTTTTTCGAGCCGAAATTTCCAATTATGGATATGTAGTCCCCCTGCCTCGGATAGTTCATGAGGGAGAGGGGGAAAGGGTATTTCTGGCAACCTGGGATGTTGCAGGTGTAGCCGACCATTTCCAGGCAGATCATCCCGTCTGTTGTCTCATTCCTTAACTTCATGCCCCTGGCATGCACGCGGCTGCCCATGCGCATGGTTGCATAAGCAGGGTATTCTTCGAGAGCAAAGGAGACGAATTTTACCAGGGCTGGAATTTCCCTGGAGCTGCGCAAAATATGGAGTTGGCGCGCTGTTTCAAGCTGCACCGCCACGGAGCTTGCGTTATCGTCGGCTCCGACGGTCCCAAGCACGCAGTCATAGTGCGCCCCAACCAGGTAGCGTTTAACAGGGGGCGCCTCCGGTGGACCGGAAAAAGCAACCACGTTCACTGCAGTGAAATGGTTGCAGGGATAGTGCTCAAGCTCAACGTCCAGGCCATTTTGCCGATGGATTGACTCTATGTAGCTAGCAGCGGCCGTCAATTTATCCGGTGAAAACATGTTCCGCTCGCCAATAGTTACGGTGAGGGCTTTTAAATGGTCGGCCAGTCGCCTTTTCGTTTCTTCCGGGTCCAGCAAGGGAGTGATATCCCCTGGTTTCGTTTTGTGCATTTTTTCCATAATCGCGTTTTTTATTGAAATCTTCCAGCCCCGGTACTACAGGAAAATCGATGGTTTCTATGCAAGGGCAGCCAAAAACCCTGACATCTCCCCCGGCGATCTCCTCTCACTCCTGCGCTCTCATTGGCTTGTTTTTCGTTAACAATGAGTTAGGAGAAGTCAAATGAAAGACATCCTAAAAGATTTTCCAGTCATTATAGAGATCCCGGTTGCCTGGGGAGAAATGGATTCCTTCAACCATGTGAATAACGTAGTTTATTTTCGCTATTTCGAGAGCGCCAGAATAGCATACTTCGACAGAATCAAAGGCTTTGAGTTCATGGTCGAGAGCGGAATAGGGCCCATTCTGTCGACCACTAACTGCAGGTTTCGCTTGCCGTTGACCTATCCCGATGTTGTTTCATCAGGGGTACGAGTGACCGAGATAGGCGAGGACCGCTTTAAGATGAAACATATAGTTTTCAGCCACCGTCACTCTAAAATTGCTGCCGAGGGCGAAGGGGTACTGGTCATGTTCGACTACAACAAAAACCAGAAGGCCCTCATGCCGGAAGAACTTAGACAAAGAATCACCCAGACGGAACAAGGGCGATTATGAGATGGAAGACGGAGGAGCTGAAGAAATAACACTGGCCGAGGGTAAGGTGCTGTGCCCAATCTCGCTTTTTAAGCGTGGATTTGTTTGCTATACTACCCGGCAAATAAACTGAATAAAACACATCCTAATTGCAGGTTACGAGGTAAGTGCCTGATGGTTTGAGGTAAGGGCGGTTTTGCGGCTGGTGCGATTTTGACTATCGCCGGTGCGGATCAATTACCTTTGAACTCTTGCTGAACAACAGCTTTTCACGTTGGAATTCCCAATGAGCGATACACCGGTTCAGGCTCAGATGCTCTATGAAATTGCCATGTCTATCGGCAACAGCCTCGACCTGGTAAGCATGCTGCGATGGAGCCTTTCGACTTACATAAAAAAACTCGGGTGCTCAGCCGGGATAGTGGCGGAAATGAGAGAGGAACCCGAAGGATCGTTTCGATTTACCCCTGTCTATGCCATTCCTCGTAACGCCGGCTTCCTCGATGCCTGCAAGTCGGCCTTTCAGCGAATCCCACAAACTGCCACTGAATCCGAATACCTGGATTTTCGAGCCCAACTCCCCATCCGCGGTTGCTCGGAAGGGGATTTTTTTTACCTCATGGACCTTCCAGGATTCGGCCTGCTTCTTCTGGTGAAAACAGGAGAACCGCTCGAAGAGACTGTCATAGGGGCTGTTGACCGGTTGAACATGAAACTTGCCGGAGCCTGTATTGCCTGTACCCAAAGCGACAGGATCGAGAGGATCAACAGGGAACTCTCGGAGCAGATTCAGAACCGCACAGCCATCGAAGCCGAACTGAAGAAGGTCCTCCGCGAGTTGGAACAGCGGGTCGAGGAGCGGACGCGGGAACTCCGGTCGGCCAATGAGGCGCTGATCTCCGCCAGCCAGCAATTTCAGAACATAATTGAATTCCTGCCGGATTCCATAGTGGTGCTCGATAACAGCAGGAAAGTCATTGCGTGGAACCGGGCAATGGAGGAAATTACAGGGGTTGGCAAGAGCGAAATCATAGGCAAAGATAATTATCCGGATGTTGTTCCCTTTTATGGCTCAAAGGGACATGATCTCATAGATCGTCTCGACAGAATCGAATCCGGGCAGGAAGGCAGGGTGGACGATCTAAAGCGTAAGGGCGATAAACTTTGCTCGGAAATTTTCGCGCCGATGGTAAACGGCGGCAGGGGAGCACACCTGTTCGCAATGGCCGCCCCGTTGCTGGATGCTCACGGAAACCGCGTCGGAACCATAGAATCCATCCGGGACATTACCGAGCAGAAACTTGCCCATGAAGCGATCAGCAGGGCAGAGGAGAAATACAGAAGCATATTCGAACACGCGGTTATGGGAATTTTCCAGGTGACTCCACGTGGGGACCTTATCAGCGCGAACAAGGCATTTGCAAGAATCCTGGGCTATGATGAAGTCGATGATCTGCTGAACTCCAAATCGGACCTGGCGTGGCATCTAAACACCGAAGGCAGCCGGTACCCGGAGCTGGTCCGTGGGATCGAGCAATATGGGGTTATTCAGGAATTCGAGTTTCAATATGTTCGCAAGAACGGTTCCATTGCCTGGATATCTATAAATGCCCGTGCCGTGCGCGACAATAACGGCAGGATTGATTACCTCGAGGGTACGGCCCAGGATATTACCGGGCGCAAGCTGCTCGAATCCCGCCTGCTCCAGGCCCAGAAAATGGAGGCCATAGGCACGCTGGCCGGCGGAATTGCTCATGATTTCAATAATATTCTCGCCGCGGTCCTTGGATTTGCCGAGATGACAAAGCTGGGGCTGCGCGACCCAAAACTCATAGGATACATGGAGCAGGTACTCCTGGCTGGTGAAAGAGCCAAGAGCCTTGTCGGACAGATCCTGGCGTTTAGCCGCGCGGACCGCCAGGAGAAGAAACCAATTGATATCGGATCGATTGTCGAAGAGGCTCGGAAACTCCTACGGGCAACACTTCCATCTACCCTGGAAATATGCGTGTCCAGTGCGCCCGACCTGTTCCAGGTTCTCGCCGACCGCACGCAGATCCACCAGGTCATAATCAACCTTTGTACCAACAGCGCCCATGCCATCCCTGAAACAGGCGGTCTGATCCAAATCGATGTGGGAAATTTCGAGGTATTGCCGGATATGGAAGGCCTGCAGGCAGACCTCGAACCCGGCCCTTATGTGAAGATCTCGGTAATCGATAACGGCAAGGGTATCGACCCGTTGATAATGGGTCGCATTTTTGACCCGTTTTTCACCACCAAGAAAAAGGGGGAGGGTACCGGTCTGGGGCTCTCAGTCGTTTATGGGATCATAAGCGAGTCGGGAGGGGCCATAACCGTCCAAAGCGAGCCCGGACAGGGGACCATCTTTACAGTTTACTTACCCGGCCTGCCGGGTGAAGCGCAAGCCGCCCCACAACTCGCCGGGTCGCTACCACGCGGGGTGGAGCGGGTCCTTTTCGTCGATGATGAAGAACTCCTGGTGGAGATGGGCAGGGACATGCTTGAAGATCTCGGGTACAGGGTAGTCGCTACAACCGACAGCATCGATGCACTTAGACTATTCCGTGAAAATCCAGACTACTTCGACCTGGTTATAACCGATACAACCATGCCCAAACTCAACGGTGTTGAGTTCTCACGAGAAGTGCTCAAAATCCGTTCCGATGTGGCCATTATAATCTGTACCGGCTATAGCGAACTTCTGGATGAAGGCGACGCAATTTCCATGGGCATCAAAAAATTCATAATGAAGCCCTTTTCAGTAAAATCACTGGCCGAAGCGATCCGCGGGGTGCTGGATCTCCGGACCTCGATATAACCCCATGGACGTCAACTTCTGTACCACCCCGGATTAAATCCGGCTGCCCCATTTAACCTGCCTATCCTTTGGTCAGATCGCTCCAAAGTTGCTTTACCTGCTCACGGGTAAATTCCAGGTCGCCTGAGTTGTCAATGATGTAAGTAGAATTCGATTTCTTGGAATCGATCGGATATTGAATAGAGAGGGTCTTTTGCGCTTCGTCGGGGTCGAGTCCGTCTCTTGTGACCAGCCTGCCAACCTGGACCGGCGGCGGGGCGTAGACCAGGATTATTACATCGAAGTTCTTGTCAAATCCGCCTTCGAAGAGAAGCGGAATATCTAGCACGATTACCGAGTCGGGGTGCAACGCCATGGTTTTTTCCCATTCACTCCACATTGCCCCGAGAATGAACGGATGGAGCACCGACTCTAGTCTTTTCCGGCAATCGGGGTCTCTGATGATTCTTTCGCGGAGCTCGCGCCTTTTCAGGGTCCCGTCCGGATTGAAATATTCCTCTCCTAACAGGTTGCGCAACTGATCCCACGATTCGGTTCCCGGCTCGACTACGCGCCTTGCCTGCTCATCCGCATCAATGACGATGGCGCCCAATTCCCGCAACATACTTGCCACGGTACTCTTTCCCGTGGCAATCCCGCCGGTAAGTGCAATTTTGGATTTCCGCATTCGAAGGAACAGATTTGAGGACTTAGAAATCTACATCCCCCACCGGACGCTCGAATGTGAAAGACAACGGCCTTTCAAGCAGTTCACGGCCGAGCCTGTCAGTACTGCAACTTGTTGCAGCCCACGGCAGACCAACTATCGTACCGGCCGCTCCGACCGCTATTGCCGCCAGACCAAGCGGGCGTACGAAGAAAATGTCAACCAGAATTCTCTCCCCCTGGTACTCGGCGCCGAAATCGCCAAGACGGTTCGGGTCGGGCGGGAGCATTTCCTCCGCGAAAGCGGGAATTGAAGCGGAAATCATTACAACCGCAACCAACAGCATCAAAAACCTCTTCATGACCACTCCTCCATTTGATCTGTTACCAACTGCCCTCAGGCAAATCCATTCCGGTTCAGGCATGCCGGCGCGCGATTTCAGCCCGCAAACCGATCAGGGTTGGAAAATGTATACTCAAGATAAGTCCGCCGTTCACCGGGTGCATCAAGGCTTCCCGTCAGTTTTTAAGCCGTATTATGCATAGATCGGAAAAGGCCGTTAAGTTCGTGAATTTATGCTGTACAAAACCTGCTAAATGCTGCCCACACCTATTCCGTCTTAAAGTTCGGTTATCTCTACCAATGGGAGGAGCTTTTCAACCTGACCCCTGCTGCCCAATTCGGTCCCTGGACTCATAACCGTAGCTGCTCCGGCCGCGCAGGCAAGGCGCAGGCAATCTTCAAGGCTCTCGCCCCGAGAATGTGCAAGGATAAACCCGCCAATCGAGGAATCACCCGCCCCGACAGTGCTTGCCACTTCGACCGGAGGCGTCGTGCCTCTCAGCTTTCGATCTCGAAGAGAAAGGATCAATCCTTCCTTGCCGCGCGAAAGCAGTACTATCTCGATACCCTTTTCGTGTACCTCATCGCATGCCCTAATAAGGTCAGCTTCGGATTGGAGATCCCGGCCCACCAGGCGCGACAGTTCGAATCGGTTTGGCTTTATACATGTTGGGAGGTACTCGATCGACTCCCTCAGTGTTTTGCCGTCGGTATCCAAAAGCACGAATGCCTTGTTTTTCTTCCCCGCCAGGATAATCTGGCCGTAAAAATTGGGGGTCGCTCCACGTGGCAGACTCCCGCTTACTACGAGGTAATCCATGTCTCTCAACCCGAGCAGGTGCTGGTAGAACGAGCTTACCTCCGAGGCGCTGATCTCCGGGCCGGAGGCGCTGACTACGTACTCACATCCCGAGGAATTCTCGATGATAATTATGTTTGTCCTGGTTTCCCCAGCAATTCGAGTAAAGTCGCTCACCACCCCGGCATTTATCAAAAGCCCTTCGAGCTTCAATCCGTCAAAACCGCCAATGTATCCCAGGGCAACAGTTCGCCCGCCGAATTCTTTTATCATCCGCGAAACGTCAATGCCCTTGCCACCCGCATAAAAAGTCTCTTTAATAATACGGATGGTATCTTCACAGACCAGCTTATCGATCTCGATTGTTCTGTCTAACGCCGGATTCAGTGTAACAGTGTATATCATCTGCTCACTCCTGCCTTGCGGCAACCGCTGTATGAGTTTAGAGTAATTGGACGCGGAGCCGCTTAATCAGGGATGAATATAGTATCTTTTGCAATAAAAAGGAATTTATTAGATGTCTGCGGATATACTGAATCTCAATGAAAAAAGGCTGGTGAGGCTTCCAGCGGTGCAACTCGCACGCGAGCTTATGCATCTGCCGGCCAAAAGACGCCTGGAAGTAATCGTGGAGCGCTCCGACGCCGAAGCTGTCGTGGCCGCTATGGATGCGGCCGATTTTTTCTTTACGCTGCAGGAAATCGGGCCTGACGATTCTTTGCCATTACTCACACTCGCCACACGCGAGCAGGTGGACCATCTTTTCGATCTCGAGTGGTGGAAGAAAGATGAAATAGAGCCGGCCAAGGCGCTCAGCTGGCTTGACCGGCTGTCCAGGGCAAGCGATCCGAAGCTTCTCGAATGGATCTATCATGCCGATTTCGAATTGCTCATATCGATTTTCAAAAAATGGATCACTGTGGAGGTCGCTCCAGAGGATATCGATCTTGTGGAATCAAGGCAAAGTCTTCCCGAGAGAACGCTAGATGACCACTTCTTCTGGGAATCGCGATATCCCCAATATGACGAGCTGATTCTGCACGTTCTCACTCTCATTCTCCAAGCGAACTACACTTTTTACAAAGAACTGATGAACCATGTTCTTTCCGCTCCTACAATAGAAATCGAGGAGTTGGCCTACCGGTTCCACCATGCGCGACTTTCCGAAAAGGCCATCCCTGACTACTACGATTCGCTGGAAATTTACCGCAATATAAAACCGGGGGAATTGACTGGAAAGCTGCCAGCCCATCCGGAACCGCGAGAGCAGAGCCCACCTTCGTTCGCGCTGGCGTTGGTTCCAGACTCCGACCTGCTGGGCAGGGTACTTGGCGAATTGGACGGAAGCGATATTATCGAGATGCTGCAATTCGAGCTGGCATCGCTTTCGAGCAAGGTTGTAGTTGCCGACCAGGTTTCGACCGATTCCGGTGAGGCACTGCGCCGGGCGGTCGAGAAAGCTGCGGCTTACGTCAACCTTGGCCTCGAAATCGTCTCGGGCGGCGATTATAAAGAGGCTAAAAAAGCAATCGAGAATTTTTACGCCGAACACCTGTTCAGGATTGCACACTCCGAAATCGCTAAAGTCACTGGACGGCTGCGGGCGCTCGTAAAATCGGGCTGGATCGGGCAATGCCCTTCCGGAATAAGGTGTCTTGATGAGGAATGGTTTGAAGCCGCCGAATTGCTGCTGGCAAGGACCCCCAAACTGTTAAGACGCCATCCCGGAGATGAACTGGAATCCCCTCCCGTAGAGGATTTTTTCCGCTCGCCGCGGGACCTTGCCGCCGCTACTCGGCTAATCGATGTCATTACAGCGGCAGGACTCCTCTACACTGCGCTAGGGGTAGAGCCGAGAGACATTCAGCCTCGACTCTGGACACAGGGCCAGATAAGGTCTGTCGAAGATATTACCGTGGGAGTCCTTGTCCTTACTGCCGCGGCACGGTTCCTCTACAGCGGAAAACAGGTCCCGGAACCATTGCCCGCTTCCAAATGGGATTCAATTTTTCCTCTTCTCCAGCAAGCCGATATCGACAGGGCGGTGATGGAATGGGTACATCGGGTAATTGCCGATCCTCAAAAAAGAGAGCAGGCGGCGGAATACCTCACCCCAGTCCTGCGCGATTATGAAGGTGAGATGCGGCCATTCTCTGCTCTAAACCAGCCGGAGCCCCAAATGGTAAGATTCTTAATGTTCGAGGGAAGCGAATAGGCGGACATCGTTCATCGGTTTCGCTAATCCAATTTGAACCCGATCAGATAAAGAAATTATGGATCGGCACGTGGGGCAGGCTGAAAAGTCTGCCCTAAATGTATTGCCAGGCTGTAGTCATCTTTTTACCCGCGATGGCATAAGAAAATCATTTGGGGCTCGCATTCCTGTAGCAGATTTATAATTCCAAATTCTCAGCATGAAAAACACATCCAGAATGAAAATTTGTTCGGGCAGAAGAACTTATCTCCGTGAAACATTATGACACTGATCAAAAGCCAAATTTTCATTCCAAATTTCCCGCAATGAACACCTTCACATGAAATCTATCAAAAATATAATAAAAGCATCAGTAAACTTCTATTTTTACTTGCATCAGAAACGCTTTTATCTTTATATTCAGCATCCGTCATGACAGACCTTAAATGTTGTAAATCTTCCAGCCTGATTTGTGATTGTACTTCCAGTACCACATATGGCGCATTTGGTAGACGAATTTTCTATTCCTGTATTCTCAGTTCTCATTCAAAGGAGCGTGGAAGATGGCAAAGAGACTGCTTGAAATTGCCGCCGCCATTGTAAAGGCAAGGGCGTCTGTCGGTAGGATTTCCCCTGATGAGATCGAACAGATTCTTACCAATACATTTCTTGTTTTGCGGCGGATGCAACATCTCGAAGATCGAGGCGAATTGCTGGAGCCTGAGATGATGATGGCTGAGAAACCAGCGGCTAAAAAACCCGAGTTCCTGGATCCTAAGGATTCAATTCGCGAGAATAAAATAATATGCATCGAGTGCGGTATAGAAATGAAGCAGCTGACAAAGAAACATCTTAGTTCACATGGACTTACTCCCCGCGACTACAAGAAGAAATGGGGATTTACGATGAGGCAGTCTCTTTCGGCCAAATCGCTGTCCCGCATTAGAAGCCGCGCCGCAAAAAAGCGTGGTTTGCCCGAAAATCTGGTCAAATTCCAGGAAGATAGAAAACGTAAAGCCTCCAGATCCTCTTCACATCCGGTCCCATCCAGGATGTAAGGCCAAGCAGATAATACCCGGACCGCCTGTTAATAAGTTCTATACAGCGACGGGCTGCATAAATTAGAATTGCAAATCCGGATCGTTCCCGTGCCGGCTGCCGGATTCTAATACCTGCTCATACCAGGTTACGGTCCAGATGTAATCTAGCCCTTTGCAGGCGTTCTTTCATGTTATTTATTAAATAGAAAGCCTGCTGGGCTTGAACTCGAACATTTGCAAATGCTGATCTCGAACGCTAAGTGGTATCAGAGGCGGATGATGGATCTCCGGGTCGCCAAGACTCGAAATGGCGTGCTGAAAAGCCGACCCTGAGCAATTCCCGCGGCTGAATAAGGAATACTAATGTTTACGGCTTCCGAGATTTTCGATCTGGCGATCCAGGTGGAAGTGAATGGCGAAAATTATTACAGGAGCGCCCTTGGCAGGGTGGTCCGAGGTGAGTTAAAAGATCTTCTCGGCTGGCTGGCCGATCAGGAGGTCATGCACCGGCAGAAGTTTCAGGAACTCAAGGCTCGGCTGTGCGCTAACAGAAAAGGCCGCGATATTATTTCCGGAGCTAGCGGGACCGCCCTGCGGGCCGCTATGGGAAGGCATGCCTTTTCGCTCGATGAGCTTGAGGCCGGCTCCATCAGTGATGAAAAAGAAATCCTCAAGGCTGCGGTGGATTTCGAGGAGGACTCGATTCTTTTCTATGAATTCATTGCTTCGCTGGTTACCGATGCTGAGGCTCTTTCGACCCTTGCGCTTATTCGGGAGCAGGAGATGGAACATAGAAAGCTGCTCATGAAGATGTCGAATCCGTGAGCTGCTGTTGTTTTAATTAATGTACGGGGGTGTAAAAAATGGACAAGCCAATCGAAAACTTCTGGTCCCTTCGCCTTGAAAGCCTGAAGGAAATCCTGGAATCCAACAACTTTGAAGTGTACATCGCGGAAGATGCACCGGCGGCCAAAAGGATAGTTTTGGAAGAGATCCTGCCCAAAACCGATGCCCACAGTCTATCATGGGGAGGATCCATGACGGTTGTGCAAACCGGTGTCTATGAGGCGCTCAGGAGATATCCCGGAGTCGAGATACTGGATACCTTCGAAAAAGGGGTCCCAGCGGCAGAAATGTACGAACGCAGGCGGCGCTCCCTGCTGGTCGACTTTTTCGTTACCGGTACAAATGCGGTGACCGAAACCGGGAAGCTCGTGAACCTCGATATGACCGGCAACAGGACGGGCGCAATCGGATTCGGTCCCAGGAATGTGGTAATCCTCGTTGGAACAAATAAAATCGTCCCCGATATCGAAGATGCCATGCTAAGGATTAAGAGCTACTCGGCCCCGACCAACTCCATGCGGCTCGACAAAAAAACTCCATGCGTCAAGACCGGATTCTGCGAGGAATGCCGCAGCCCCGACCGCATCTGCAATACCTGGACGATCACCGAGAAGTCCTACCCCAAGGGTCGAATCAAGATCGTGCTGATAAAAGGGGAATTCGGGCTCTAGTGGTTTAGGGCGCAATGGATTGGCTGTTTGCCCCAAATTGAATTGTGGCAAAGCGTAGACCGGGCTGAGCGGCGAATGGGGCTAACGCTGCCAAATAATTAATCAGGAAAGAGTGAAACCCAACACCCCCGGCGCTGGAGTGTTGGGTTTCGTTACTTCATAAGCAACTTCGCGGCACTAGATTGGAATCATGAAATTATCCCTCAAAACAGGTTTGTGCTTAGCCCTGCTTTGGATCGCCGGCACTGCCGGCCTTCTTTTTGCCGGGCCTTACGATTCATATCCATCATTCACCGAGCGTGTCATATCGGAAGATGAATTACTCCAGATCGAGAGAACTAACCCGGATCTCGACGTGAATACCTGCCGCGAAATCCTCTCTCGCCTCAACACCAAAGAGCAGTACTATATTCGGGAGGACATCAGGGAAAGCCGCAGGCTGAAGGTCCCCAACGATTTTCAGGCATTCAGGGATTGGACCCCGCTGCCGCTGAGGCTCGGAACCGCCAATCGTTCACCTAAATTTATCCTGGTGGTCAAAGACATTCCTTTTATCGGGTGGTATGAATCCGGTGCCCTGGCAGGCGACAGCCAGGCCTGCATCGGCAACATGGGGCAGGACACCAAACCAGGCTTCTACCGCGTCCAGGAAAAGGATCC
Organism: Desulfarculales bacterium UBA702; assembly: GCA_002298165.1. GTDB lineage: Bacteria > Desulfobacterota > Syntrophobacteria > Syntrophobacterales > Syntrophobacteraceae > SbD1. The sequence goes on along the minus strand of DBMI01000041.1, from coordinate 52,663 downwards.
CGAACACGTTTCGCGCTCCTACCCAAATGAATTCGGCAAGCCCGCCTGGATGCCATTTTCGCTGCGAATCTATGAAACCGTCTATATACACGCCGGAAATGTCTTTGGCGCGCGATGCTCACATGGCTGCGTTATTCTGCCGGTCGAAAAAGCCGAATCCCTTTTCCAATGGGCCGAGTCAGGAACCACGGTGCTCGTTGTCGAATCGCTTAAGGACTTGGAGAAGAGCTAGGCTTTGCGGGTTGCGAGTTAAAAGCGGCTTTGCTGGTTCCGCCTGCGATTATGTGCAACCCCGGCTATAGCGCCACCAGGTTATGGCGCGGTCTCCTCGGACTGTTGCCTAAAACCCGAATGGAAAAATAATAGGCCGAAATTGGAGGGAAACTCCCCTCCACTGGTGGGAGGGGCTGGGGGAGGGGGTTGAAATCCTTAGATCTTTTTGTCACCCTCCCCCTGGCCCCCTCCCATCAAAGGGAGGGGGAATCCGCATCCAGCACCCTACAAATTAGCTAGGGGAATTTGTATCGCAACTTGTTTGGGCAACAGCCCGTCCTGACTGCGTCATGTGCCCGACCCGAAGTTCTCCGAGTTTGATCATGAACCCATAGGAGACCTTCGGTCAGCGTTGGTGGCAGGGTCGGGAGACCATGCCACAACAGAGAACGCGTAATCACGCGAGGAAATTTCGTCGCGGGCTCACGCACCTTGCACCCGCAACCCGCAACCCGCAACCGCCTTACGCCCTCACCGTCTGCCCCTGAATGTTCAATCTGTCAACGGCGTTTTTGATACCGGAGAGTGTGAGATCTTCCATCGGGAAGATGCGCCCGATACGGTCGATACTGATGCTTTCCCCGGCCCAGCGCTCCTTTGGAATCGGATTCAGCCAAATGCTCGCCGGAAAGGCAGTCCTCAGCTCCTTTAGCCACTCCCGTCCCGATTTGCGCTCCTCGCTGACAAAGTAGAGGGAACCGCTCGCGGCCATCAACTCGGCGGGGGCCATATTGGCATCCCCTATTATGATTAGCCTGGTGTCGCGCCCTCGCCCAATAAAGTTTTCCCAATGCACGGGGCGGGTCCTTGGCTGGTCACTGTAAACGGTCCCGTAGATGCAATTGTGAAAATAGAAATACTTAAGTTCTTTAAACTGGTCGCGGATCTTTCCGAAAACTGCTTTCACAAGATCGATGTAAGGCTCCATCGAGTACCCGCCGTTATCCAGCAAAACTATCAGCTTCAGCCTGTCTCGCCTTTCCCTGGTGAACACGAGATCTATTTCGCCGCCGTTTTTTGCGGTACGGGAGATCGTCTCGTCAATATCGAGTTCAGTTTCCGGCCCGGCGAGCTGGAAGTTCCTGAGAGATGCAAGCACCTGATGCAAATTATCGTGTGCTATTGAGGATTTTGAGCTGTAATTCAAATAATTTCTGCCGGAGATCACCTTCTGGGCGGTTCCGTGGATGCTCTTGCCGTGGACCCTTATACCTCCTCCATCACGTCCTCCATGGCCGAAAGGGGAAGTGCCGGAGGTACCGATCCAGGTGCGCCCGTGCCGGTGCCGGTCCTGCTGTTTGGCAATTGTTTCCCAAAATCGCCGCAGCAACTCGTCCGTTCCAAATTCACGAAGCTCGTCAACTGTGAGGGTACCCTTTTCAATTTCTTCGCGCAGCCACTGTTCGAATGGTTTTGAAGAAAGTGCATCCTCCCAGTCGGTCGAAATTTTCCGAAAATCCTTTCCCATGAAAAAAGATGCAAAAACGCGCTCGAAAGTATCGTAGTGCTCCACCCGTTTTATGAAAATCAGCCGGGTAAGTAGAAAAAGATGGTCTATGTCGGGCGCAAGCCCCTCCCGCAGCGCTCCGTGGAATTCCAGAACCTGGCGCACGCTTACGGGAATCTCCTCCCGGCGCAATGCATTTATAAATGAGAGCACCATAGTCGGCTGCCTCCTGGAACAGCGCTAATCCGAAAACCGGCATGGCCTGTCTTATGAACTTATAACAGCATGGTATCTGCCTTATAAAGCATCGTTTGCGGCCGTGTGCAACTCATCTGCTCACCTCGCCGGCATCTTTTGCCGCGAGAAGGGCGATTGCAGTCCAATCCAGGGCTTCCCCGCCGGTTGCGATAAGGGTGATAAGCCGGTCGCGCAGAAGGCTCGCCAGAGGCATAGGCACGCGAAGCTTTTCGGCTGCTGAAAGTGCCAGGCGGATATCCTTGAGGCCAAGGGGGGCGGAAAATCCGCCGGTGTCGAATTTTTGATCGACTATCAATCCGCCGTAGGTCTTATAAACCGGCGCATTGAAAAGAGTCGATGTAAGAAGATCTAAGTATTTCATTTTGTCAATTCCTGCCTTGCCGACCAGAGCAACGGCCTCGCCAAGCGACTCTATTACCGAGGCAATCAGGAAATTCCCGCTGAGCTTTATCAGGTTTGCATCCGGGGGACGATCGCTAACCCGGAAGGTTTTCTGCCCCATTGCTTCAAAAAGAGGCTCGCATGCGGCCAGGTCATCCAGCGTGCCGCCTGCGACTATAAACAGCTTGGCCGCCGCCGCTGCATCCGGCCTCCCGAAAACCGGCGCGCTGACGAATCGCTGACCGGCGTTCGCATGAGCTGCCGTGAGCTTTTCCGATAGATCGACACTGATCGTGCTCATGGATATGTGAATTGCGCCCCTGCCGAGGCTTTCGATTATTCCGCCATTTCCAAACGAGACTCTTTCAACGGCTGCATCGTCCGCCAGCATCGTAATTACGGCATCTCCCAAGCAGGCATCCGCTATGCTCTCGGCGGCCCTTGCGCCCCTCTCCACCAGGGGCTGCATCTTGCCGGGCGTACGATTATAGACAGTTACTTCGTGTCCGGCTGCCGTCAGGTTTTCCGCCATGCCGCTCCCCATGTGCCCAAGGCCGATAAAACCCACTCTCATTTTTCATCCTCCCTGTGTCCTTCAATAGAAGCTGCTGGAATACTGAGATTTGTTTAAGACACTCCAGGGTTCATGTCCATTCGATCCGACTTGCGCAAAGGGGGATAACAGGCGGCTGCCTGACCCGGATGCTCGGGGGTGGTTGCATAATGAGGCGCGGGAGCTTATCTCGTTTCTGTCGGAACCCTTTTCTTTTGACAAAGGTATTCATTTGACTACACTGAATCAAAATACCGCAATTCCCAGACGGTAAATTTGCTGAAACTATTCAGAATACACACCATTTCCGGATCGGTGTCAAGACGGCCCAACGCAATTGCTTCCCCAAACCAGATGTCCGAGATTCAAAGGAGTTGCGAGTGGAGACTCAATTTCAGCGCGCGAGTAACTTCATGGAATTGGCTGGCAATATTTTTGAACGTTTTTGCACGGGGACCCTGGAGGCGCAGCGCAACTTTCTGGACCATTGCCGGGAAGCAGTGCTTGAAGGTTCCGGTGCGGCTGCCAAGGATCTCACGAATCCATGGCAATTTCTAAACTCCTATTTGACCGATTCGTTCCAGCGATCTGTGTTGTTCTGGGATACGATGCGCCGAAGAGGTGATAATTTTATAGAACATGAGCGCGCGGGGGAACCTCCGGTGCTGTTCTATGATTTTGAAGAGATTGAGGACGGCCGTCTTTTTAAACGCCCCGTAAACTACGCCCTGGTAAGGATCATCCCTCCCGAAGGCATGGTTACCGACGACACTTTGCGACCGTATATAATTGTCGATCCGCGTGCGGGCCACGGCCCCGGCATAGGCGGATTCAAGGCGGAATCCGAAATTGGGGTAGCTCTAAAAGCCGGTCACCCCGTCTATTTTGTGATGTTTTTTCGCGATCCGGAGCCGGGGCAGACCCTCCTTGATGTTTGCGCAGCCGAGGCGAGATTTGTCAGGGAAGTCGTCAGGAGGCACCCCAGGAGCAAAAAGCCCGTCATTTACGGCAACTGCCAGGGAGGATGGGCGGTGATGCTTCTTGCGGCATCCCAGCCCGATATTACCGGCCCGGTAGTTATCAACGGTGCGCCTATGTCCTACTGGGGCGGCAAAGAGAATCAGAACCCGATGCGCTACTCCGGAGGCCTTTCGGGCGGAAGCTGGGGTGTGTTGCTGGCGAGTGATCTCGGTAACGGCAGGTTCGACGGAGCGCACCTGGTGCAGAATTTCGAAACACTTAACCCTGCCAATACCTTCTGGGAGAAGTACCACCACCTCTACGCCAATATCGACACTGAACCCGACCGTTTCCTGGAATTCGAGAAATGGTGGGGGGGATACTTTTTGATGAATGAACAGGAAATACGCTGGATAGTCGATAACCTGTTCATTGGAAACAAGCTGGATCGAGGCGAGATAAAGAGCTGCATGCGTCAGGCCCTGGACATCCGGTCAATTAAATCTCCGATAATCGTGTTTGCGTCCATGGGCGACAATATCACTCCGCCCCAGCAGGCTTTCTATTGGATCGCGGATGTCTACGGGAGCACCGAGGAAATCAAGGCAAATGGCCAGGTCATTGTCGGGTTGATGCACAAGAACATCGGCCATCTCGGAATTTTCGTTTCCGGCATGGTAGCAAAAAAAGAGCACTCGCAGATCGTCAAAGTACTCGATCACATTCAGACGCTTCGGCCAGGGCTCTATGAGATGGAGATATCCGAGAAGCCGGACGGTAGTGGTGGTTTCGCGTACGAGGTGGCTTTCGAGGAAAAAAGGCTCGAAGATCTGAAATTCGGCTCGAAATACGACAGGCGCGACGAGATGGCTTTTGAGGCGGTGGCGGAGGTATCTACTCTAAATGAGAAAGCCTACTCTCTTTTCTGCCGTCCCTTTATACGTTCAGCCGCTAACGAGCAATTGGCGGAGTTTCTCAGAAAATTTCATCCACTGCGCTGGCAGAGATGGGCCTTTAGCACTGCGTGGAATCCTCTGACATGGCAACTCCCATCGGCTGCTTTGGCCGTAAGAGAGTCGCGTGTGGAGACTTCGCCCGAAAATCCATTTTATACAATGGAAAAAGCAATGTCGGGCTGCATATCCGCAGCTCTCAATTACTATCGGGACACCCGCGACTTGATGTCCGAGGTCCTCTTCTTTCAGGTATACGGCGGCATGATAGCGCTTGGAGTAGTCGAGCCGGAAATTTACAGGGAAATGGAGAGAAGGATCAATCCAAGAACCCTCCCGCTTGTCAAGGACGCGCTCGCAAAAATGGAAAAGGGCGGCTACCCGCAGGCAGTGGCCCGCATTGAGGCGCTTATCGGCAGCCAGTCGCATCATTTCTCTCTCCTTAACCTGGAAGTAACCGATGAGGTCATGCACTCGGGTGGAGACCTGTCCGGACTCTCCGAAGAAGATTTGCGCAGGATAAACTCGGAGCAGGAGGTGATCGTTTCTCTGGAACCCGAGAGGGCCCTGGCTACACTTCCATCTCTGCTGAGCCGGCCCGAGGAACTACAACGAATGAAGGATGTTCTCGGGAAAGTGGAAACCATTTTCACTCAAAGACCGGAGCTGGAGTTCACCGGTGAACAGCTTCGAATGCTGCACAGGATTAGAACGATTTTGGTCTGAATGGTTTTCCATAAAAACTGGCTAGCCCGGATTCGCTTTTTTTTTCGTACTCAGGATCCTTCGTGAAGGTGAAGGTTTGGTGTCGCTCTATCGTAGCTAAAAGCGGCGAAATTCCCAATCACCGCTTAAACCAACCTGCACATGCCGCCAATTCCGTTTGGGCAAAAAGGTCTCATCCTTTTCATCTTCAAGTACGATTGGTTAGAACATATCCTTTGAATAGTTTGGGTTGGTTCGGTAATTGGCTTTATGCCGTTCCGGAATTTCTTCTCATCCAAAACTGGGTGGCAGGAGGAGACGTTAATGTCGAAATCGGCAGGTAAATCCTCCCGGAAACCATCCATTTTCAAAAGCCGCAGCTTCTATTTCACTATAGTCTCCGCCTTTGTCTCACTGCTCCTGATCACCGTGCTGCCCATCATGTATTTCGTCTACCGGCAGGACAAGATCATCATTTCAGAGCTTACACACGAGCTTCTGGAACAAAACTCAAGGACGATAATCGAAAAGACCGGTAATTATTTCCTGCCGGCCTTAATTTCGGTTGAGTTGAGTTCGAGACTCTCCGAACTCGGAGCAATTTCATGCAATGATTTCACCCAGATTGAAATGTATACGCTCGGGGTCTTGAAATCCTATCCTCAGGTGTCGATGTTTTTTCTTGCCGATGAGCAAGGCAATTACATCCGGGCCTGGCGGCTACCCGATGGAAATACGGAGAGCAGGATAATAAGGGCGGCAGACTCTCCGCCTACGGATTCCTACGTCTATCGGGACAGTTTATTTCAAGTTTCAGGCGTGCGGAAGATCGAAGAAATTGACTACGATCCACGAATTCGTCCGTGGTACGTCGGAGCCAGGGAGGCGGAAGGAAGCTTTTTGACCGATGTGTATATCCTCTTCAGAAACAAAAAACCGGCAATTACATCTTCCCACCCTGTTTACGGCAAAACCGGAGAATTGATCGGCGTCTGGGCCATGGACATCGAACTGGACGATATATCCAATTTTCTGAAGACTCAAAAAGTAGGAAAGAGCGGTATTGAACTGATCATTAATGAAAAGGGAGAGGTCGTTGCCTATCCGGATTACTCAAAGATCATAAAAGAAGAAAACGGAGCTTTGCGTCCTGTCAAAGTGGAAGAAATCGGATTCGGGCCGCTCACAGTTGCGTACCGGCAGCATAAAATCACAAAGAAGAGCGGGCTATTAGTCGAATTCGAGGGGAACAAATATATTGCCTCATTCATTGATATTCCAAAACCATTTCCCGTACAGTGGAAAATTGGAATCGTCGCCCCTCTCGATGACTTTATAGGCAAGGCCAAGCTCTCGGTCATTCTGATGGGCGGCATCTCCGCATTCACGCTCGGGATTGCCTTACTGGTGGCCATCCTGATTTCGCGTGGTCTTACCCGACCCGTTCGGCTCATGGCCGAGGCAACGGGGAAGATCAAGAACTTTAACCTCGAAGAGGTAATCCATATTCCTTCACGCACCACTGAAATCCAAGTGATGCACGAAGCAATTTGCTCAATGCAAAAAGGTCTCCACGCATTCAGGAGGTATGTTCCAGCAGAGCTCGTCCGTCAATTGATAAGCACTGGAAAAGGGGCCGAACTCGGCGGGCAGAAAAAAGAACTCACTATTCTCTTTTCAGACATAAAGGGCTTCACCTCGATTGCCGAACGCACCACTCCCGAAGAACTAATGCTGCACCTTTCGGACTATTTCGATGAACTTACCCGGATCGTAAGCCATCACAGGGGAACTATTGACAAGTATATCGGCGATGCAATGCTCGCTTTTTGGGGCGCTCCGATCCACGATGACGAGCATGCAATAAATGCCTGCCATGCCGGACTCGCTTGCCAGGAAAAAATCAGGGAACTAAATAATAAGTGGATAAAGGAGGGCAGGAGCCCCTTTATTACGAGGATCGGCATAAGCACGGGCGAAAGCGTGGTCGGAAACGTGGGGTCGATCGAGCGAATAAACTACACCGTGATAGGCGATAACGTTAACATCGCGAGCCGCCTCGAAGCTTCGAATAAGATTTATGGGACCGAAATTCTCGTTACCAGGAAAACCTTCGATGCTGCCTCCGGAAAGTTCTGGTTCCGCCCTATCGGCCTTGTTGCCGCGAAAGGGAAGAAGAAACATGTGGAAATCTACGAACTGGTCGGAAGGAGAAGCGGCAAGAAAGCAAAGGAGGACGAGGAACTTTGCACCGAGTTTACACGGGGATTTCATGCGTATCTCTCAAAAAGTTGGGCAGAAGCCAGCGAAATTTTCACGAACATTTCCATTAAATTTCCTCAGGACCACCCAACAGGCCTCTACCTCGACCGCTGTTCGAAATTCCTGGTAAATCCCCCGGGAGAAGAGTGGCTGGGGATAGAATACCAGCAATTCAAGTAACGCTGGCGGAACTCATGCCTGGCCATCGCCGGATTACAATTTTTGACACTCGTCCATACAAATGTTACTGGCCTGCTTGTTGAGTTCCATACATGAGACAGACGCTGCCTTGCAGCCCGCCTTCTCTTCCTCATCTGCCGCTGTAAGCAGGCAATCGGCAAGAAGTCCATAACAACCTGTAATTCCATCCTTGAAGGCCTCATCACACGCCTCTTTACAAACCTGATCCCCCATGACTGTCACTCCTTCGCTTCAATTCTTCGTGGTGAAAAAGAAATGCTTTTCATTTAATGAGACTACACAATCAAACTTAGTGACTTTCGGAGCGGCAAGCAATGAGTTTGGACGCGTGTCAAGGAAGGTGCAAAATTGCTGCTGCCGTAATATCCCAGATCTACCGGCCTGCTCCTGATGTGGGAACGTCCCCCTCGCCTCCAGGAATTTTTTGAACTAAAGTCGTGTTTCAGGTTGCCCGATTAACCAGGTGAGCCACTGGCTAAACTGGAGGGTAACATTGCAGAATGAAGTTTTGACCATCATCCAGGCCCGCTTGAGATCAACCAGGCTGCCTTCGAAGCCCCTGATGGACCTCGCCGGAAAAACCGTGCTCGAACATGTGATTGACAGGGTCAGCCAGAGCAAGCTGACCGGCAAGCTCATCATTGCAACCACCGTAAATGTGGCAGACCTGCCCATAGTCAAAGTATGCGTTGACATGGGTGTAAGTGTCTACCGCGGTTGCGAGGAAGACCCTCTGGAGCGCTATTACCAGGCGGCAAGACTCTTCGGTGCCTCCCACGTTGTGCGGATCAAATCGGACTGTCCAATGATCGATCCGGAAATTATCGATGAAGCCATCGGAGTGCATCTGGAATCCGGCGCCGATTACACTTCCAATACCATCCAGCGTACCTATCCTGTCGGCCAGGATGTCGAGATTCTCACAAACGAGACACTAACAAGGGTTTGGCAGAGCGCACTCCGCTTCTCCGAACGCGAACACATCACGATATATATCGCGAACAATCCGGGGTTGTTTAATATACGTTACCTCAAAAATGTAGAGAATCTTTCGGGAAAGCGTTGGACCCTTGATTATCCCGAGGATTACGAACTGCTGCGTACGATATTCAACAACGTCTACCGCAAAAAGAATAATTTTCGGATGAAGGATGTGCTCGATTTTCTGTCAAAGAAGCCCGAACTCGAAGGGCTGAATTCGCATATAAGCTCTGATAGCGGCTTGCAAAAGTCGATCAGGGAAGACCGCCTGGTCAGCTTGTCCCACCAAAATCCCCAATAATGCCCTGGTTGATCCTGGCCGCGTAGATGTATCAGTTCGAGTGTTTGTCGCTTGCCTATTGTTTAATCGGACCCGGTCATCAAATACACTGGCGGCAGTACTGCCTGATTCGATCTTCAATTCGCTGGAATTTCGGAAAGTGCGCTTTCAGCTTTCTCTTGACTCGATCAAGCAAGGGAAACTCGGGGGATAAAAGCAACAAACCGGTAAATAAGAATACCCATGGCACGATAGGGATCAATATTCCTGTAAAACTGAGCAATATGAAAATAAAACCAGCGGCGATTCTGAGAAAACGATTCATTTTCATTCTTTTCCTGTCCTGGACCTTCGCAGCGCGATGATTATTAAGCTGTTGATTATACGATAAAATCAAGGCGATCTTTGTCAACAAAGATCCTTTCTTTCCTCAGGTCCGCGCGAGAAAAGAACATGGGCCGTCCTCCAGATCCATTGAATTGGCCTGATTTTTCTGCCTCGAACTATTTACTCCTCTTAACGTAGATTTTAATTGACCACAGTTTTGCGGAGAATTATAGTCATCAGCATCCCAGACTTAACTAATACACAATATTCTTAAATCGAACGGGCATTGATCCGGCAAATCCGGATCAGTCGGCTTTTGCCTGCCGAGTCCATTCATGGGGGCGGTCTCACGTGGGAGGGGCTTTTTATGCCTTCTTTGCGCGGTGCAGCCCCGGCTGCGGCAAAGGTGTGTCCCGGTGTCGGTGAGAAATGGTTTTTGGGGCTGAAACTCCTGCGACAGCGCGTTCTAAATTTCAGAAGCTCAACCGGAAAATCCGGCGCGAGGTGTTCAAAGGAAAAAGTTGGCTGGAAATTCGGGCGCAAGCACCCTTTTGCTTGCCGGAAAAACACTCCGCTTCGTAAATTCGTTTCGCTGGTCCATTGTGGTAATCATGCTGTTCACAGTGTTTCAAGCCGCAATGGATGCGATAGAACCGCTACTGATGAAGCTCCTTTTCGATTCGTTGGGTCGGGGGAGACTCGGGCTTGAAAGCTTCGCCATTGCCGCTGCCGGACTGGTTATAGTCGCCGTGGTGAGCCAGTGTTTCTGCGGGTTGCTAAATTGGTTGATCTGGCGCGTTCGCATATCCGTAAACGACAACTTGCGGGAAGCAATAGTCGATAAGCTCTATTCGTTGCCCCTCTCATTTTTCCGCAACCGGAGTGTCGGCGGAATCGTGACGCAGGTGAACCGCGCAATCGATGGTTACATGGAGGCATTCGCCGAGGTGACCACGAAGATATTTCCAAACCTCATCTATCTTGGGATATCCCTTGTCAGCATGTTCTTTTTGAATAAGTGGCTCTTTGCGCTTGCGCTGGCGTTTGCGCCGGTGCCAACGCTGATAGGGGCCCTGGCGGCCAGGGAGCAGACCGAGCGCGAACAGAGGCTCCTTTCGAACTGGACCAGGATATTTTCCCGTTTTCATGAAGTTCTGGCCGGCATAGCGATAGTTAAAATCTTTGATCGGGAGGCGGCCGAACGGCAGTCGTTCATGGGCGAAATCCGGGAGACGAACCGGATCGTGCTTCGCGGGGTTGCCAGGGATACATCGTTTAGTTCGGTGATTGGCTTCACGGTAAAGCTCGGCCGGGTTGCGACCATTCTTTTAGGTGGCTACCTGGTGCTAAACGGCAAAACGAGCATCGGCACGGTGGTTGCCTTCATAAGCTACATGGGGGGACTCTTTGGCCCAGTCCAGGGCTTGACCGGAACATACCAGACGCTTCGAAAATCATCGGTTTATCTCAAATCGATCTTCGAAATACTTGAGGCACCGGACCCTCTTCAGGATTCGATAGACGCAATTTCCTGTGAAATGATTAGCGGTGATGTGTCTTTCGAAGACGTGACTTTTGGGTACGGTGGCGCTGCTCCGGCAATCAGCAATATCAATATAGATGTGCGCGCCGGCGAATGTGTTGCACTCGTGGGCCCAAGCGGGGCCGGCAAAACAACGCTGATGTCGCTTCTCCAGCATTTCGAAAACCCGACCTCGGGCAGAATCTGCCTGGATGGAATGGATATCAGGCAAATAAGCAAGGCATCGCTTCGCCGGCAGATTGGATGTGTGCCCCAGGAAAGCATCCTCTTTAATGATACAGTTGCAAGCAATATCGCCTACGGCAGACCGTCGGCGCAGCCCGAGGAAATCGAAGCAGCCGCGCGGGCCGCCAACGCCCATGATTTCATTATGAATTTGCCCGAGGGCTACAACACACCGGTCGGTGAACTGGGAAGCCGCTTGTCCGCCGGCCAGAGGCAAAGAATCGCCATAGCCCGCGCGCTCCTGAAGCAGCCACGGATACTGATCCTGGATGAAGCCACTTCCGCCCTGGATGCCGAGTGCGAGGCTCTGATCCAGGATGCGCTGGACAAACTGATCGTCGGCCGCACCACCTTTATAATAGCTCATCGGCTCCACACGGTGGTTAAAGCCGACCGTATATTCGTAATACGGAACGGAGAGATAATCGACCAAGGCCGGCACGAAGAATTGATGAATCGGTGCGGCTATTATGCTTCATTGGTTGAAAAACAAACCAATGGGCTGGTTACGCCAAGGCTTTTGAGAGCGGCTTAAAAGTGTGTCACTGCTAATTCATTTTGGCTGCCCTTGAGAACATTCATTTCGTGGCGATACTTTCATTCCGATTCTATCCCACCTGATTCCGTCCGATCCCGAGGACCAGTAAACCTGCCGGGCTTTTCCGAGCAGGTCGCGGAGCGGAATGAAGCCGAAATAGGCGCTGCCTGTTGCTTCGGGGTTCTCGCCGGATACGTACACCATACCATGAGGGACCTTTGCATGCCCCTCGGTTGGTTCGGGTAACGGCTGGCCGGGCAGAGCTGCGATTTTGCGAAGAAGCACCATGCTGCGATTGTCTGGATTTGTGAGGACTACCACATCGTTCAAACAAGGTGCGTGGCGCTGGTATGCAGTTTTGTCGACCAGCACGAAGTCTCCGCGCAGCACAGCCGGCTGCATGCTTTGACCTGCTATTTTGAACGCCTCGATGGACGATGATTTAACATAATGAATCGTCAAGCTATTGATTCCAGCCATGCATATCAGCCAGATCGCAAGGTAGAAATACCAGCGGTTGTACTTCCCGGGTTCCGCGCCGGGGATTTTCTTGCGGGCGGCCTCGGCGATTGTCCACAGGTAAAAAGCGATTACCAGGAAAAGGACCAACCCTGTAGCGGCGACCAGCAGGTTGTCGGGAAGCAGCACGACGGAGCGCAGTCCCGCTATGGCAATCATTTGATATATCGCGAAAAAGCATAGCCCCTTGAGCAGTTCGCCATTATGGATCTGACCAAGGCCGGGCATCGTCATGCCGAGGATAATAGCCGGCCATCTTATATTTTTACTTGAAAATCCTGAAAGTTTCATGATGTGCTCCCTTCCAAATCCAATCCCGGGCTAGCGGCAAAGCGCCGGGGTGAAAAATGGGGCTAGAATACGAAGCAGGTTCCCAATGGTTACCAGCGCGCCGCCAATCGCCACCGAATATCTAAGCGGCGTGGATGACAATGAAAGCGACCAGAGGGTTGTATACTCGTTGCCCGACTTCTCGGCGTGAACCATGTTCATTACGCGAGCGACAAAATGAGGTGATGGTTCATATTCTTTCACGAAGTTCTCCTTTGCGCATTTTTCCCAGTATGGCACCGACTCGTTCCTTCGCACGGAAGAGCCTGGACTTGATGGTTCCGGGGGGAAGACCCTGGGCCAGCGCGATCTCCTCCACGGAATTTCCTTCCAGACTCTGGAGCAAAGTTGCCCTGAACGGTTCGGGTAGTATTTCCAAAGACTTTAGCAGGGCATCATGGCGTTCCCTGGCCAGGAGAGCATCTTCAGCGGATTGCTCATTTGATGACAGTTCCGCTATCGCATCGAGGTCGACGAAGCGGCGCTGCCCAGATGCGCGGAGATGGGAGGCGCATCGATTTCGAGCGGCAATGAAAAGCCAGGCCGCAAAAGGAACTCCCCGATCAATGTCGAATTCCGGTAACTTCCTGAATATAGTGATGAATACCTCCTGCCCCAGATCTTCGACCAGACTTTCATCTCCGATAAGCCGGTATATGAAATTGAGAAGATTTCGGTGGTATCGTTCAACCAGAATTGCAAAGGCTTCCGTATCACCATTTTGAATGCGTTTAATCGCCTGCCTGTCGTCCACCTTCAGCCGCCCTTTCTTGCATCGGTTAAACCTAAATACGCAGGTGGAGGAAAAAAGTTCCATAATTTTTTCGTTTTGGCTGAAGAGCCGGCATTCGACTATTCCGGCTGGAGGCCCAGCGTAATTGCATAAAAAAAGCAATTCTGTTATTCACTGTCCCGGAGGAGGGGATGGTGTTTCACGAGAGATGCACCGCATGAGGGAGTTCGGGCAAAGCCCGGAAAGGCTGGGTATGAATCGCAAGCTGCCGGTTATTTTACTATTCTATTCGATTGCACTCTCCGCGTGCGCGGGTTTTTTCGGCCAGGCTCCCGATCAGGGTCTTTCCGGAGGCAAACCCCTTACTGCTTTCGAAAAGCAGCGGGTCGAATGTCAGACCCGCCTTGGAAGGGTTGAAGGGATAAGCATCGAGCAAAGCCCGGAATACATCAGGATCACTTTCCGTTGCGACAGCCTTTTCGATCGGAATTCCGAGCGAATAATGCCGCCTGCACATGGACTGGACGAACTGGCCGATATTTTAAAAGCACATCCTGAAACAGAGATAAAGGTTGATGCCCACACCGACTGCATTCTATCCGAAGAGGACAACATGGTGCTCTCCGAGATGCGGGCCGCATCAGTAAAAGAGGCGCTGATGGCAGGTGGGGTGGACGCTTCAAGGATAACCGCCCGCGGTTGGGGCGAGTCCAAACCGGCGGCTTCGAACGCAACGGATGCCGGACGACTGGCAAACCGGCGGGTATGCATCACATTAATTCGGTCCCCGTCCTGATCTCAGGGTGGGTAGGATTTCCTGAAAGGCCCCTCGGCGATCATGAAGAAAGCGATTTTCCCGCTCATAACCATTCTGCTCTCCTTCGTAGCCTCACTAATATTGGCCGAAGCGGCGCTCAGGATCGGCAGCAGGAGCGTGCCCTATTTCAACATCCTCAATGCTTTTCACAGAGGTGACAAAGAACTCGGCTGGGTCCTTAATCCCTCGTTTACCGCAAGGTTCAAAAGGGATGACTTCGATGCGGTCATATCGACTGACGAAAATGGATTTCGAAAAATGGAATCGAGGGTTCGTCCGGTTGATTCGGCAACTCGCGTGCTGTTCATGGGAGACTCATTCCTTTGGGGATGGGGAGTATCGCAGGGAGAGGTTTTTACGGATTTTTTGCAGGAGAAACTCGGCGAGCGATTCCGGGTATTGAACCGGGGGGTGACCAAGTACGGCACGGTCCAGGAAAATATTTTGCTGAAAAAGCGCCTTCCTCTCGATAAGCCTTCTCTTGTCGGAGTGATGTTTTTCTATAATGATTTTAGTGATAATGTCGATGGACGAATGCTAAGGCGGCCGTTTTGCAGCGTTCAGAACGGGAAGGTGGCTCTTAATAATTATCCCGTCGAAAGTCCTGTTCTGGGAGGCATGTCCCGGAAACTAAGAAGCTATTCGTATGTCGCATCCTTTCTTGCGTACTACTGGGACTCCACTGCCGCTCCTTTTTTCAAGCAGATAATAAAAGATGGAACAAGGAACATAAATTTTGGAGAAGGAGGCGGGAAGTCCGCTGAGGCAGCAATACCGTCGAATTTACCCGCCGGTCCTGCCCATGCGCAAAAAGTGCCTGCTCAGCCAGCCCGGACACCCGGAACTCAGCCGCCTGAAGGCGCTGCGGAGCCGCCCGTTTCACCGGTGATTGTGGATGGAAAGACACCGAGCTTGTCGGCAGACGACATTCGCATAATGGAAAATCAGCTTACTGAAATGAGAGCTGCCTGCGAATCGCACGGGGCAGAACTTTTCGTTATCTACGCTGCAGATGCCGGAGAGCTTAAGTCCAAACTCAAATCGGCTTATTTTTCAGCAATGGAGGAGATCTGTGCAAGGCTTGGCATCGACATGGTCGATCCAACCAATGCAATGAGGGCGGCTCAGCCCGAAACCGGAATAAACGGAGAACCCTTCTATTTCCCCCGCGACCTCCACTGGACACCTCTCGCGCACCGCATTGCGGCTGAAGTCGTCCGCGACTACATTCTAGTCCACACGAACGCCGGAAAGATCGGCGCGAACTGAAGGCCGGCCAATCCGCTGCAGGTCCCCTTTTGCCGAGTCCCTTGACAAGGTGTTTGGCGGGGGTTAACGTTCGAACTACCTACCGGTAGCTCAGCCCTCGCTTCAATACACCCAAAGGATGCACGCAAATGCCTTCTTCACAAAATCCCGCCGCGCCGGCGCAAAAAATCGACTGGGGAATTGTCGAGAAGTTTTATCCAGGCGCAACGGTCGAGGAACATCGGACCAAGTATCGCATCTACTTCGCCGCGGCGCGCCTGTTTGCGACAAAGGGCTACAGTGGAACAGCGGTACGGGAAATAGTCGAAAGCGCAGGTGTGACCAAGCCCGCCTTGTATTATTATTTCAGCAACAAAGAAGATCTCTATGTTAAGCTTATTGATATGGCGATGGCCACCTTTTCTCAGCTTTTGGAGAGGTCTCTGGCCTTTCGCGGCACGAGAAGGGATCGCCTGATAAACCTCTTCAGCGAGGCTATCCAACTGTTCGAGGGAAACGTCGACCTGCTTCGACTCGTAAACCTGATTTTCTACTCTCCCACTGCCGCCGCTCCGGACTACGATTTAGGCCCGAAGATCGAGTCGCTTCACCTTGTACTCAGAGAAATGCTCCTGGCCCGCTCGGAAGGGGAAAGCTTCCCGGTCGACGGGGAAGGCCCGGATGAAGTAAAAATCGAGACGGCTCTACTGCTTCTCCGAGGACTATTTAGAAGTATGCAGATGCACATTGTTGTTCCAGAACTCGGCCCTCGACTTACCCTGGATCAACTCATCCGGGGCCTGGATGTCGTACTGGGTGCGGTGAGATAGCGTATCGGAAACGAACGAAGCAAGCGGGAGATTATCCCGCTTCAAAGAAATATAACTTCAATTTTTTGGTAGACTGGAAAATGGCTATAAATAATAGTTTACGTCAAAGATTAACCCTCTCGCGAGTATTTGCGCTTATCTTTAATTTCTTCGCGCTCCTTTTCGCTGCCTTCATGGGACTTGATTTTTTCGAATACAGGTTTGGCTTATCCGAGCTTGCATTCCTTATTCTTGCCGGGACCTTTTTAATCATTGCACTGCTGAGCTTTTTCATCGGTAGGAGATACAAACCTGAAACTTACCAGTCCTGCCCGAATTGCGGTGTGAAAATATCTCTATTCCAGAAGTGGCATTGCGTTTCGTGCGATAATTATCAAAAAAAGGAGCGTTATATCGTCGAGAAATGCGACACTTGCGGAAAGAGCTCCGAAATCATAACCTGCCCCCGGTGCAAGGCCGAGGTTGACCCTAATGAACTGCTTGGGCGCAGCTAAAGTTTGTCGCCGCCTTAAAGAATCTGAAAAGGTCTTGCGGGATTCGCTCAGATTGAGTAAATTTCAGCCTTCGCCCCCGTAGCTCAGGTGGATAGAGCACAAGATTCCTAATCTTGGTGCCACAGGTTCGAGTCCTGTCGGGGGCAACCAGAGAAACCAAAGGGGGTTGCGGTAAATGTACCGTGGCCCCTTTTTTTGTATGCGTGAGAATGTAGATACCGCCTTGATTCTCAAGATGGTATCTACCTGGCTTCGGTTCTCAACCTGGTGAATTATCAGGGAATGTAGGGTGGGCACGGCTTTTCGTGCCCACCGATTTTGTCTCTCTCGTATGCCTGGCCGGCTGTGCTACGTCTCCAGAGAACATTAAACCCTCCTATATCAGCGAAATGTATTACAGAAGTTGGACATGCGACCAATTAGCCGAAGAACAGCCGCGGTTGGTAGCTGCCCTTTCCTCCGCTTCTGATGCTAAGAGGAAATGCCGCTCAAATGATATTGCCGGAGTCATTCTGCTAGGTGTTCCGGTTTCCAGTCTTTCGGGAAGCAATATGGCGTCGGAAGTGGGAAGGCTAAAAGGAGAACTTCAGGCACTCCAGAGAGCCGCTATTTTGAAGCTGCGCGATCCCAACTGTGAACGTAAACCCTCCAAAGGATGAGCCCAGCCCCTGGCCAACTGCAGAAGCAAGCAAGAAAGAGTAGATTTTAGCTTCAACAGAATAGTCGAGCGCCAACCAAGGAAAATTTTTGTTTAGGAAATTCGCTCTATCGCCGATTAGTCTGTTAGACCTTTTGCTGCTAATAAATTTAGCCGAGAGCCAGGTTTGGGGAACTGCCCTCCGCCATGCCTGGCTCTCGCATTTTCACGCTGCTTCGGATCCCGGACCCTGGATACCGGCTCTCTATCCGGGCGCGAAGCAACTTGTGTTCAAATTCGCAAAAGACTTGACTATCAATTCAGGTTCGGGCAGAATGAAAATAAGGTTTGGTTTCAATTCGCATTTTGAATAGCTGCCAGGCTCAACCCTTTTGGTACCTCAAATCAGATTTGCTGGTCAGCTCGAATTAGCATCTGCTCTTCTATTCCCTTCATTTTTGCAGGCCCATAACGCTTTCGTCCCACTTTCGGTTCTGTCTGGCAGGTGGTTTCAAATTCATTCTCTTTCCGGCCGTTCCTGTTTTACACCGTCTGACCGATAGGGCAACTCGAATACAGGATGGGTTATGGCGCGTCCGATTCACCTGCTTGACCTTGTCAGCAGGGAAAAACTTGAGCGGATTCTTCAGGTTTTCACTGAAGTTGCCGGAGTTGCCTCCATTATCACTTACCCGGACGGCCATCCGATTACCCTGCCCTGCAATTTCACGCCATTTTGCCAGACCTACTGCCGCGCCACAGCAAAGGGCAGGGCTAAATGTATTGAGAGCGATCACTATGGAGGCTCGCAATCCGCTAGCATACAGGCTCCTTTCACTTATCAGTGCCTGAATTCCGGCCTGACTGATTGTGCAGCTCCCTTGATAATCGAGGGGCATCATCTGGCTACGGTTCTTTGCGGCCAGGTGCTGGAAAATCCCGTGACCGATGAGAAGCAGGCAATCGAGAGAGCCAGATCGATTGGCATCAAAGACATTGACGGTTATCTGCGGGAACTCGCTAAAATCCCGTTGATGAGCCGCGAAAAGCTTCTCAAAGTTGTCAACCTCATGTCGGAGATCACTGTTACGATCGGCGAACTGGCTCTTCAGAAGTATACGGCCCAAAAGAGATCTCAACGCTACCTCTCGAGGCTGGTCAACAGCGTTTCGGATTGCATCATTTCCATCAGCGCCGATGATACGGTCGGCATGGTTAATCAAGCAGGCGCTGCGATGTTTGGATACAAGCCGGACCAGATAGTTGGAAAACCAATCAATGTGCTTTTTGCGGAAGAACAGTACAAAGCCGCTCATCATGAGGGTGCATTCAGGGCTTTGCCCGGCAAGGTTCGCACCGATTTGACCGCCGTCAGGGCAGACGGTTCCTCATTTCCGGTGCAGGTATGCTTTTCCGCCATAAATGATAAACGTGAAGCCAGTGCTGGCTTCGTGGGTGTTATCAGGGACATTTCGGAGGAAAAACAGATCGAGCGGATGAAAGAAGACCTGATCGGCATGATAACCCATGACTTGAGAAATCCCGTGCTGTCGCTGCAGCGGGCACTTCAGATAATTTCGGACGGGTTTTGCGGGTCGGTTAGCCTGGATCAGAAACAAGTCGTGGACCTGGCCCTTTTCACCTGCCATCAATTATACGGCATGGTGAGTGATATACTGGACATCTACCGTAGCGAGAATGGACAGTTCGCTCTGCAACGCTCGCGAGTTGCGATTCAACGGGTCGTGGAGGAAGGCCTGAGTCAATTCGAACTGCTTGCGAAGGAAAAGGGCATTACTTTAGAACTCGTTGCACAGCGTGAGCCTATCAACGTCAATATCGACGAGAGCCGGATTCGCCGAACTTGCGTAAATCTTCTGGATAATGCCATCAAATACAGCCCGGAGAAAAGCCGGATTATTGTCAGGATAGAAAAACAGGGCGAAGTGTGTGCGCTTCAGGCAGGAAATTCCAGGGCGGCGCGAGAAGCTGGCAAAGGACACCGGAAAGATGAAGTCCTCGTGAGTGTTGAAGATGAGGGCACCGGGATACCTAAGGCATATCAATCATCCATTTTCGATAAGTACTTTACCATCAACGCAGGCGGAGTCCCATCCCGTGAAGGAACAGGTCTGGGGCTTGCCTTCTGCAGGTTAGCGGTCGAAGCTCATGGCGGCAGGATCTGGATAGTATCCCCGGTGATGGAAAAGACCAGAAAGGGTAAGAGCGGCTGCAGGTTTTGTTTCACATTGCCCGCGCACGGTAATTGCCGGGCGGGCTGATCCCGGCAGTACCCGCTCCGCTGAAATTATCCGGCGCTGATCAGTTCGGGGAGTCTTCCATTCAAACCCTGATTTCTGAAGGCTAAGCCGGTGCACTTGTCGGGAGGATGTTCATGGACATTTTTCTAGTCGACGACCATCCGCTTTTTCGCATCGGCTTGAGAATTGTGCTGGATCAGGAAGATGGTCTGAAAGTCATCGGGGAAGCAAGCGATGGTTTCAGCGCAGTGGAAAAAATCCAGGACAATCCACCGGATTTGTCATTAATTGATGTGGACTTGCCGGGGATTTCGGGCATTCGGGCTGTTCGAATTCTGCGCAAAGCCGTCCCCGACATGAAGATTCTTATGTTATCGACTCATGACGACGAAAAATACATCACTGAAGCAATGGCCGCAGGGGCGAATGGTTACCTCCTCAAATGCGTGGATGTCTCACAACTCGCGAAGATTATTCGTTCTGTCTTCGAAGGAAAGGAGATCGTCTCCCCTTTCCTGGCAAACCTCGCGCTGAAGAACAAAACGGACGATTGCGCGGAACCGCCCGAACCGCTTACCCACAGGGAAAAAGACATACTAAAGGCGATCATGGAGGGCCGAAGCAATAAGGAAATATCCGACCTGCTCTTTATCAGCATCGAAACGGTAAAAAGCCATATCAAGAGCATATATCAGAAACTGCAAGTAAAAAACCGCGTAGAAGCCACTTCGATTGCCGCAAAGAAGCAGCTTCTTTCTTAAACTCCATTGACGGATCTACTCCTTTAATCCCCCTTTTGAGGGAGCCTTTCCCCTCTGTAGGGGGATTTCTTTTTTCTCCCCTCTCCGGTTTAATATCCTCACCAAATCCATAAGACGCTTTCCGGAGTCCCGAAAGAGTGAAGGCACCAAGCGCACCCTGACCAAATTTCCCGCTGCAACCAGTTTCTGTTCCCTCTTTTCACAAGAGTTTCGGCACTTTTGGTTCGATATGCATCAACTGTGACTCCGCCATGGTTGACTGACCTGAAAAGGATCTATTGTGCCGCCTCTATTTTGCCCCAAACATTTCTGGCCGGGCCGCCGTGAGGTGCCTGGCCGGGAGGATTTACCTGTCAGCCGGGTTTATCCCCAACCCACAACTTTAACAAAGAGGAGAAAAACAGGATGAGCAGGATATTGATCGCACCAAGTCGTTACGTTCAGGGAGAGGGCGCAATCAGCGAAATAGGCGTTAATGCGGCAAGGCTTGGAACCAAGGCCCTTTTCACGGCCGGAAAAAGAGCAATGTCCGTATGCGGCCAGGCCATCGAGTCAAGTCTAGCTGAAAAGGGTGTTTCATGCCGCAAAGAACTCTTCAATGGTGAGTGCTCGACCAATGAGATTAACCGTCTGGTGGAGATCGCGCAAAAAGAGGGGTGTGACGTTGTTATAGCATCCGGTGGCGGCAAGGTGATCGATACCGGAAAAGCAGTAGCCCACTACATGAAAATCCCCGTGGTGGTTATCCCCACAATCGCCGCCACGGACGCCCCGTGTTCCGCTCTTTCGGTTGTCTATACCGATGACGGGGTCTTCGAGCGCTATCTCGTTCTGCCAAAAAATCCCGATTGCGTGCTGGTAGACACTGGTATCGTTGCCAAGGCTCCTGCTGAATACCTGGTTTCGGGCATGGGGGACGCCCTGGCTACCTACTGGGAGGCCGACACCTGCTTCAAGAGCTGTAAGCCGAATGTGCTCACCGGCGGATGCCCTCCATTCCGCTCTGCCCACTCGCTTGCCCGCCTTTGCTACGAGACTTTGCTGGAATATGGCGTACAGGCGAAGCTGGCGGTCGAGAAAAACATGGTCACACCAGCCGTGGAAGCCATTGTGGAGGCCAATACGCTGTTAAGCGGCCTCGGGTTCGAAAGCGGCGGTCTTGCGGGCGCCCATTCGGTGCACAACGGATTTACGGTTCTGGAAGCCTCTCATCATAAACTCCACGGCCAGAAAGTGGCGTTCGGTACCCTTACCCAATTGATCATGGAGGGACGTTCCTCGGATGAAATTGAAGAGGTGCTGGATTTCTGCATCTCGGTCGGACTGCCAGTCTGCCTCGATGATCTGGGAATTCATAACCCCACCCCCGAGGAAATACGCAAGGTGGCTGAAGCGACAACCGCCCCGGGTGAAACTATTCATGCCACCTGGTTTGAGGTGACGGCCAGCAAGGTTGAAGCCGCAATCTGGACGGCTGATGCACTCGCCAAAGATTACAGGAAAGGATTGTAAATGGCTCTCATGCCCATATCCATCAGTATCGGTGTGCTCTGCGGATTGTGGTTCTTTATCACTACCCAGGTGGCATGGCTGGTCGCTTGGGTTGGATACGCCGCATGGGCCAGCTTCTACTTCGCCGGAGGCAATAAGGATGCGCTGAGCAAATCCATTGCCGCCAATCTCGCCGGTATGATACAGGGTGCGCTTTTCTTCTGGTCATGGAAGGAATTGGGTGGAGGCAGCATGCTCCTTTTGTCCGCCTGGATAGGAGTGTTTTGCTTCGTCATGACTATCGAGGGGAATATCAAGATGCTCTCCGCTATACCTGCCCAATTTGTCGGAGCAGCGGTCTTTTTCGGCAATCTCGGTGCTCATCAGGGCCTCATCACCGACACTCTGATCAATACGGCAGTTTGCATGGTGATCGGCAACTGCGCCGGCATTCTCTCCGCAACAGCCCCGGGATGGTTCAAGGCAAAATCCGAAGAAGAAGCCGCCGTCAAAAATGCCTAACAGGTCCCGGGGGCTTGAAAAGCCGCCCCCGGGCAACATTTTCCTCATAGTGAACAATCGAAAACAGGAGAACTCTGATGACTAAGGAAGCGTTGGGATTGATAGAAACACGAGGCCTGGTTGCGATGATCGAAGCTTCTGATGCCATGGTCAAGGCAGCCAATGTCCAATTGGTTGGTTATGTGAAAATAGGGGCCGGCCTTGTAACCACAATGGTGAGGGGAGACGTGGGCGCGGTAAAGGCCGCCACTGATGCAGGCGCCGCCGCTGCCCAGAAAGTCGGCGAGGTGATCTCGATCCATGTGATCCCAAGGCCTCACCAGGAAGTCGAAATGATTCTGCCCCAACTGACGGAATCCGGTGAATCGATCACAAAAGCTCATCCTTAGCAGGATGCGAGCGGGAGGTGATATCCGATGCAAGAGGAACTGATCGACAGAGTCATGAAAGAAGTAATGAAAAGGGTGGGGTCTGCTCCAGAAGGCACGAAGGAGGCCAGGCAAAATGGCCCGGCGGCGGCCTGCCGTGATGATCTGGTACAGGTGACGGAATTTGTAGGCATCGGCATGGGGGAAACCCAGGGCATCGTCATAGCCAATCTTGACCCCTGCATTCACAATTTAATGGGGATAGACGGGAAATACCGTTCGATCGGTGTCATTGGAGGCCGTGTCGGAGCGGGGCCCCATATAATGGCGGCAGATGAAGCCGTGAAGGCGACAAACACTGACATACTTTCGGTTCAGATGCCCAGGGACACAAAAGGCGGGGCCGGACACGGAAATCTGATCATCTTCGGAGCAGAAGATGTATCGGATGCCCGACGCGCCGTCGAAGTCACCCTCGAGGTACTGCCAAAGTATTTTGGAGACGTCTACGCGAACGATCAGGGCCACCTTGAACTTCAATACACGGCCCGCGCTAGCCGGTGCCTCAATCAGGTATTCAACACCCCCGAAGGGAAGGCTTTTGGACTCATTCTGGGCGCGCCTGCCGTTATCGGCGTTCTGATGATCGATACGGCCGTCAAGGCTGCCGATGTGGAAGTGGTGGGATACGCGTCGCCTTCGAAGGGGACAAGCCTCACCAATGAAGTGATGATCTGGGTGTCGGGCGATTCGGGTGCTGTGCGGCAGGCGGTAATAGCCGGGCGGGAAGTAGGGGTGAAGCTGTTGTCCGCATGGGGCCAGGAAGCCAAGCCTGTAACTCAACCCTATATCTGACCAAGGAAGGCTGCCAATGAGTAAAAGACAGAAAAGATTTCAAGTGTTGGCAGAACGTCCCGTCAACAAGGACGGCTTCATCAAAGAATGGGTTGAGGTCGGCCTGGTTGCCATGGAAAACCCCAATGACCCCAAGCCGGGAATCCGTATACAGGACGGCAAAGTCGCGGAACTGGACGGAAAAAAACGTCCCGACTTCGACATGATCGATACATGGATCGCCGATCACTGCATTGACACCTCGGTTGCCCAGGAAGCAATGGCGCTGGATTCTCTTCAATTTGCCCGGATGCTTGTGGACATCAATGTTCCGCGTTCTGAAATTGTCCGGCTCTCCGTTGGCATGACCCCTGCCAAAATACTGGACGTAATCAAGAAGCTGAACGTCGTGGAGATGATGATGGCCATGCAGAAAATGCGGCCGCGTCGCACGCCGTCCAACCAGGCTCATGTGACAAACTTGAAGGATCACCCGGTACTCCTGGCCGCTGATGCCGCCGAAGCCGCTTTCAGGGGATTCAGCGAGTTGGAAACCACCGTCGGTGTAGGACGATATGCTCCGATGAATGCTCTGTCCATTCTCGTTGGTTCCCAGACGGGCCGGCCCGGCGTAATTACCCAATGCGCCGTCGAGGAAGCTCTGGAACTGAGTATGGGCATGCGCGGACTTACTGCATATGCTGAAACGGTTTCCGTTTACGGGACCGATCAGGTCTTCGTGGATGGCGATGATACGCCGTGGTCCAAAGCTTTTCTGGCTTCCGCTTATGCATCGCGTGGACTCAAGATGCGCTTCACGTCCGGTACGGGTTCGGAAGTGCAGATGGGGTACGCTGAAGGCAAGTCGATGCTTTATCTCGAAATCCGTTGTGTAATGGTGGCGAAGGGAGCAGGCGTTCAGGGTCTTCAGAACGGCTCCATAAGCTGCATTGGAGTTCCTGGTGCGGTGCCCTCGGGTATTCGCGCTGTCCTTGGCGAGAACGTTGCGACCGTGCTGATGGACCTGGAGGTTGCCTCGGGAAACGACCAGACCTTCACCCACTCGCCAATTCGCAATGCCGCCCGAATGCTCATGCAGTTTCTTCCCGGCACCGACCTCATATTCTCCGGCTACAGTAGTGTCCCCAATTATGACAACATGTTTGCGGGCTCGACCCACGACTGCGATGATTATGACGACTACCTCGTCCTCCAGCGCGACCTCCAGATCGACGGGGGTTGCATCCCGGTCAAGGAGGAGGACGTAATTATGATTCGCAACAAGGGTGCCAGAGCCATTCAGGCGGTCTTCAGGGACTTGGGCCTGCCGTCGGTGACCGATGAGGAGGTCGAAGCGGTGACCTATGCTCATGGGTCAAGAGATGTTCCCGACCGGAACACGACCGAGGACCTCAGCTCGATCGACGCTTTCATGAAACGGGGCGGCAACGGTCTGGATGTTGTGCGAGCACTGGCTAAGAATGGTTTCACGGATGTCGCCGAGGCAGTTCTCGGAATACTGCGACAAAAAATCACCGGCGACTATCTACATACATCTGCCATTCTCGAAGGTAACTTCGATGTCTTGAGCGCGGTAAATGATCCTAACGACTACAAAGGACCGGGTACGGGATATCGCCTCGAAGGCGCGCGATGGGAGATACTGAAAGATATTCCCCAGGCCATAAGCCCAGCAGACATTTAGGAGGCCACCCAAGGAGGCAAGACAGATGAAAATCACTGAAGACATAGTAAGAGAGGTCATCCTTGAGGTGCTGCGGGACCTGGCCGGCAATGGAGGTTTGGGCAGCTCTGCCGGTAAAGCTTCCGCGCCCGTGGAATTCAAACTGATAGGGCCGGCGAAGCAGGGTGTGGATAAGAATGAAGTCGTAATAGCCATACCGCCCGCGTTTGGCACCGCGATGACCAGTACGATAATCGGCATCCCCCATCAGCAGGTCTTAAGGGAAATCCTGGCCGGAATCGAGGAAGAAGGGCTGAAGGCACGCATTATCAAGGTAAACCGTACGGTCGATGTTGCTTTCATGTCCCATGATGCGGCCAAACTCAGCGGTTCCGGAATCGGAATCGGCGTGCAGTCCAGGGGAACCGCCGTCATACATCAGAAGGATCTTAAACCCCTGCAAAACCTCGAGCTTTTTTCACAATCCCCTCTGCTGGATCTGGCAACTTTCCGCGCCATGGGAAGAAACGCCGCCAAGTATGCAAAGGGGGACAGCCCGAGGCCGGTTCCGGTCCGTAATGATCCGATGGCGAGACCCCGTTATCAGGGCCTGGCGGCTTTGCTCTACAATAAAGAGGTCCAGTACCTGAATCCCGATAAACCGCCGGAAGAGGTTGCGGTCCGACTGTAGAGTCGGTCAGTGGCTTCTTAATTCCGGAACCATTTTGTCAGGAGAGACGCGCTATGAGCGATGAACAGATATCGGCTTTGGTAGATCGAATGGCTCGAAGTAAAGGAGTCGATGTTTCACCGGATCTGATCCAGGAGGCCGTAAAAAGGGTTATGGCCGTCTTGAGTGGAGAGAGCGCCCCTTCGGTTATTTCTTCGCTTAAACGGCTTGACCCCAGGTCCGACTATCCGATTGCACAAAAAAGACCGGACCTGGTTCGCACCGCCACCGGCCTCAAGCTCGAAGAAATTAACCTCGACCAGGTGCAGGCAGGAAAAATCAGCTTCAACGATATAAAGATTCGGCCTGAAACTCTTGAGTATCAGGCTCAAATTGCCGAGGCTGTCGGAAGACCGCAGCTTGCGGGCAACATTCGCAGGGCGGCGGAAATGACCCGCATCACGGACGAACGGCTTCTGGAGATCTATGAGGCTTTGAGGCCGTATCGCTCTACCAAAAAGGAACTGCTGGACATTGCGAGTGAACTGGAGACGCAGTACCAGGCCCGCGCCTGTGCTGCCATCGTTCGTGAGGCCGCGGAGGTGTATGACAAGCGGGGCCGGTTGAAAAGCAGCTGACAGAGTTCAAGAAACTGTGGCTGGGTGCCCGGGTTTTGTTCAACACTGGCGTTTTCGGCTGCCTAAACCGGCGCCAATAAACGGAAGAGTCCGGCATGAGCTATATCGCGGGAGTGGACGTTGGTAACAACACTACGGAAGTTGCCGTTGGCGAAGTCAGCCCTGATGGGAAAGCCTATTTTATTTCGAGTGCCACCGTGAGAACGGTCGGCATAAAAGGCACGATTCAAAACGCCATGGGTGTCATTGAAGGGCTGGATACAGCCCTTATGGCCACTCCCCTGAAGCGGAAGGATCTCTCCCTGATACTGCTCAACGAAGCTACCCCTGTAATTGGTGATGTTGCCATGGAGACTATCACTGAAACGGTCATAACCGAATCCGCCATGATCGGCCACAACCCGGGAACCCCCGGAGGAGAGGGGCTTGGCACCGGAATCACCATAAGACTGGAATCGCTGGACTCCAAAGTTCCGGGGGTGCCCTGCATAGTCGTTGTGCCCGGCAATAATGATTTTCAGAACGTCGTCGCAAGGCTCAATCGTTCGATGATGGGAAATGCCCGAATCGCCGGCGCGATACTGCAAAATGATGATGGGGTCCTGGTTGCCAACCGCCTGTCGATGCGTATCCCCATAGTCGATGAAGTCGAATTTATTGACCGGATTCCTATTGGCATGCCCGCGGCCGTTGAGGTTGCGGCTCCAGGGAGGTCGATTGAAAAGCTCTCCAACCCCTATGATATAGCAACCCTTTTTGACCTCGGCCCGGAAGAGACCCGCAAAATTGTTCCTATTGCCCGGGCACTTACGGGAGTTCGGAGTGCTGTAGTAATAAAAACTCCAATGGGAGATATCCAGAAACGAAGCATCCCCGCGGGAAAGCTCGTGCTTATGGGCCGGGGCCGCCGGGTTGAGGCACAGGTGGAAGAAGGCGCCGACGCCATTATGGCGAAAGCCGATGAAATATCACCGCTTGAGGAAATCCTGGGGGAACCCGGCACCAATGTCGGCGGGATGTTCGAGCACATGCGAAAAATTATGGCCGAACTTACCGACCAGCCCGTCCGCAGCGTGAGTGTGAGAGACATTCTCGCTGTCGAGACTTTTAAGCCGCAAAAAGTGGTCGGAAGCCTTGCGGGAGAGTATTCACTTGGCAACGCAGTGGGGCTTGCCGCGATGGTGGAAACGCACAAGCTGCCCATGATGCGCCTTGCTGCCAAAATTGATGAAGAAACCATGGTGCCGTGCTGCGTGGGAGGTGTTGAGGCGGAAATGGCAATCCTCGGCGCCCTCACCACCCCCGGCGCCACTGCCCCCTTTGCCATACTGGATCTCGGGGGAGGTTCAACTGATGCCGCCATCATAGACCGCGATGGAAATATTCAGTCCATCCACCTTGCCGGCGCGGGCGAAATGGTCACCCTGCTTATCGACACCGAACTGGGTCTGGATGACAGGGAGTTGGCGGAACAAATCAAGCGTCATCCTCTGGCCAAGGTGGAGAGTCTTTTCCACATCCGGCACGAGGACGGGTCAGTACAGTTTTTCGAAGAACCACTCGCCCCTAAGCTTTTTGGAAGAGTCGCGGTGATTACCGAGAACGGGCCAAAGCCTCTGGATTTGGATGTTCCATTGGAAAAAATTGTGTCCGTGCGCAGGCAGGCCAAGCACAAAGTTTTTGTCTCCAATACCCTGCGTGCCCTCAAACGAATCGCCCCCGCCGGCAACATTCGGCTGATAAATTTTCTCGCGCTGGTAGGCGGTTCGGCACTGGATTTTGAAATTCCAAAGATGATTTCCGACTCGCTGTTCGAGTTTGGTGTTGTGACGGGCCGCGCAAATGTTCGGGGGACAGAAGGGCCGAGGAACGCTGTCGCGACGGGCTTGATACTGGCTCAGGTCGAGCGGGGTAAAAAGAACAGGTGAGCGCCAAACCAGTCATTTTGATATTGCGGACGCAATCGGTTCAGACCAGCAGTGTAGAGCCTCTTTTGTGGGGCGTTGAAGAAGAGGGCGTCCTTTTCGAACTCAGGGAGGTTATTCGGTGCGAAAGCGCGACAGACTTGGCCAAGGAGGCTTCCCGCAATTCAGCGCTAAACGTCGGAATTGCCATAAAGAATGCAGAGGAAATAGTTCTTCATCACCGGGATTTGCCTTTGGGACAGCCCTTGTTTCGGCTTTCCGGCGAAATTTTTGAGCCATCGCGGCTTCGCCGGTTGGGGACAAATGCGGGCCGTTTGGCAAAAGGACAGCCGCTTGTTATCGACGAAAAGCACGGCAAATAAGGATGACCAATGCAGCGTGAAAGCCTCGGACTGATAGAAACCCAGGGTTATACGGCGGCGGTGGAGGCAGTTGACACAGCATGCAAAACCAGCCGGGTTGTTTTTATCGGATACCATTTTGTGGGAATGGGCCTGGTTACCGTGAAATTCTCGGGGGATGTGGCGGCTGTCAAGGCCGCGGTCACCGCAGGGTCAGCGGCGGCGCGAAAAGTTGGCCGAGTCGTCTCGGTCCATGTGATTCCACGCCCTCACGGGCAATTGGCCGCGAATGGCACCGCTTCGCCGGATACTGCCTGGAAAGAGTATGCTCCCGCAAGGACGAAAGACCTGTCCACGGCCTCAGACCGGCCTGTTCCCACGATTGTCAGCGGCCCTAATGCTATTGCTGAATCAGTCATGGAGCAGGACGGGCCTGCAGAACATACAAATACCGGTTCGACCAGGTCAAAGACACCAAAGGTCCCGGAAACCCGGGGACCCAAGTCTTTCAAATCGGCTAAGGGCAGGAAAAAACCGGAAAAATAACTGATGGAGACCGAAAGGATCATTGATGCTCGAACTCCGTGCTTTTGTTTATATCGATCGAATGCAACCACAGTTCACCGCCTACATGGGAGCTAATGCGCGCGGATACCTGCCCGTTGTCGGCATGGCTTCCATCCTTGTGGAAATCGCCCCCGGAGTCCTTATCAATCAGGTCGCGGATGCAGCCCTCAAGGCCGCCAATGTACGTCCCGGTCTCCTGGTGGTTGAGCGGCATTTTGGTGTCCTGGAATTTCATTCGAAGGCTCAGGCGGAAGTAAAGCATGCCGGCGAGGCCGCGCTGAAATCCCTTGGAGTTGTCCAGAACGACCGCCTTAAACCTAAGATACTGAACTCCCAGATAATCCACAAGATGAACGACTACCACGTTCAGATGGTGAACGTATCGAGGCTGTGTTCGATGGTGTTGCCCGGGCAGGATATGTACATTCTGGAAGTCGTTCCCGCCGGCTATATCATGCTTGCAGCCAACGAAGCAGAAAAAAACTCTCAGATAACGCTGGTGGACTGCCGGGCGTTTGGAGCGGTTGGGAGACTTTATATCGGGGGCAAGGAATCTGATGTCGCCCGCGCCAAAGATGCTGCTGAAACGGCCGTATTGAGGATTTCCGGCAAGGAATGAGGCAGGCCCATGATACCGAAATCAGCAAATAAACTGCTGCTGGAATTTGAGGCTTCTCTTGCGTTGGAAAAAGTCATCGAGCGCGATGAGCCCTTATATGCCGGGGTCGATCTCGGGACGGCCTACACGGTAACGGCAGTTGTCGACGCAAAAAGGGCTCCCGTAGCCGGTGTGATTACCCGCAGCCATTCGGCAATCAGGGATGGGCTCGTTCTTGATTATGTTCAGGCCGTTTCAACGTTGCGTCGGCAGGTGAACGCACTGAGAGAGGCCGGTTTCGAGATATGGACGGCTGCGGCGGCTTATCCGCCAGGAACCGGGCGTGCGAATGCGAGGATCTTTGCGAATGTACTCGATGCGGCCGATCTCGAGGTTGCCGGACTCATCGAGGAACCTACCGCGGCATCGGTGGTGCTGGGAATAAACGACGGGGCCGTTGTAGATATCGGTGGCGGTACGACAGGCATCAGCATCATCCGTGGCGGTGCGGTTGTGTACACCGCGGATGAAGCCACGGGCGGGATTCATGCGGATCTGGTAATCGCGGGCCGGTTCAAAATTGATACTGCGGAAGCCGAAAAAATCAAGACCGATCCCGCGCGCCAACCGGAGATATTCCCCATCATAAGACCCGTTTTCGAAAAGATGGCCGCCATCGTAAAGAGCCATCTTATGCGTCACCGGGTGGATACCATCTACCTGGTTGGAGGCACAAGCAGTTTTCCCGGGATAAAGCAGGTAATGGAATCGGAAATTGGGCTCAAAGTCGAAATACCGGTCCGGCCGTTGCTGGTAACTCCTCTGGGGATAGCCTTAAATTGTCGTGATGTTGCCATGGGGACTAGTGAAAGGTTAACAGGGAGCGGGACCTCGTGATAACGGAAGAACAATTCCAACTGATCGTCGAGGAAGTAATCCGCAGATTGCTCGCGCGCATGAACGATAACGCGCCCAAGGGCAGCGTAATAGTCGTCTTTACCGGCGCAACCGTCGGACTGGTCGAAAGCATCCGGCAGGTCAAATCTCTCCTCCTCGATGGATACAAAATCGAGCTGGTTTTTTCCAGGTCAGCCGGGCACCTCTTTGCCGAAATGGTCCGGGAGGAATTGAGCGGATTTCCGAACCTTTGTCTTTTATCGCCCGAGAAATGGATTTCTTCAGTAAAAGCGGCAGAAGTTGTGGCTGTCCCTTTGTTGAGTCTCAATACGGCAACCAAACTCTCTTTGCTCATTGCTGACGATCTGGTGAGCAATATCCTTCTGCATTCCCTCCTTTTCGGAAAGCCTACCATATTGGCAAAAGAAGGAGCGGACCCTTACGGGGATGGCCGCAAGGCTCTGGGCTTCAATAAGGGAAACAGCGTGCTCAATGAACTGATGCACCAGCGCCTCAAAAAACTGGAAGAACTCGGGTGCACCCTGACCGGCGTCGGTGCACTCGCGGAAACAGCACACTCATTGATCCGGAATGAAGCGCGCGGGCGAATCCCAAGGGAACCCATGCCGTTGCCCCGTCAAGCGATTACCGTTTCGGGAAAGATCGCTACTTCAGGAGATGTACTTAGTGCTCACAAGAAGAAGGCGAATTTAAATCTTGGACCTGCCGGGCTCGTGACTCCCCTTGCACGCGACCTGGCCGGAAGACTTGGCGTCAAGTTGATGAAGGCTTAGGGTCGCGGGTCCAAAACAGGAGGCAGACAATGCTTATTGCCAAAGTCATCGGAACTCTGGTTGCCACGCGCAAACATGAGCGCCTGCTGGGAAGTAAAATCCAGATCATCCAGCCTCTGGACCACAGGGGGATTGAGCCAAAGGGAGATCCGTTTGTTGCCGTGGATGCTGTTGGTGCCGGGGTTGGTGAGCGTGTTTTCGTGGTGCAGGGGAGCGGGGCACGCCAGGGTCTGGACGACAATGAATGTCCGGTGGATGCCACGATAGTGGGGATTATAGACGATATAAACTGCTAATTCCGGATCAGACGCTCCATTGGACGTGAGACATTATGATGGAAAACGCGAAAAGTAAGATTTACACCCGTTTTGGCGATCAGGGTCGGACCAGGCTCCTCAGCGGAGAAACGGTCGAGAAGGACGACCTTCGGGTCGATACCTACGGGGCGCTCGATGAACTGCAGTCGAGCCTTGGAATGGCGCGCGCCCTGGTGACTCAGGAGGATTTGCGATCGATAATCTTTTCCATTCAGAAAGACCTCTTTGTGGCCGGAGCAGAATTGGCGTCGACTCCGCCCACCCTTTCGAGCCTGAAACGGCGTTTGAACAAATCAGACATAACGGCCCTGGAAGCCAAATTGGACATGCTTACCGAATCATTTGGCCTTTCCAAGTCCTTCGTTATCCCCGGCGCTTCACCGGACAGCGCCGCGCTTCATGTCGCAAGATCGGTGTGCAGGCGGGTCGAGCGCCTTCTGGTGCGGCTGAACCGAAAAAACAACAGCTATCGGGACCTGATCCCTTACTTCAACAGGCTCAGTGATTTGCTTTTTGTAATGGCCTGGACGACTGCCGTTTATGCCGGAATAGAGGATGTCCTTGTTCAGCTTGCGCCCGGAAAAACCAGATCCGGAAGAACAGCTTATGACAATACCTTGTGAAATCAACTCGCTTTTAGGATCAATTGCTGAAGCCGAGGCCGCAGGGTTGGGCGTACCGATGGCAATAGCCTTGGCGGACCACTCGGGAAACCTTCAGTTTTTCACCAGGATGGATCGCACACTCCCAGCCAGCTCAGAAATTGCCATCTCCAAGGCTTATACTGCTGCCGCTCTGCGCATGCCCACCGGCGAACTGGGAAAATTGGCGATGCCGGGCGGACCCCTTTATGGAATCGAGCACACTCACAACGGCAAGATCATACTGTTCGGCGGAGGTCTTCCCCTTTGTATGGATGGGCGTGTACTGGGAGGGATCGGAATCAGCGGCGGAACGGTGGAAGAGGACGAGTGCGTGGCAAATGCTGTTGTGAGAAGCTTCGACGAGATGGTGGTTTTGGCCGCGAAGGTTCGGGCATTGCTCCCCATGGGTCGCCACTATGAGGCTCTTTCAGCTCTGGACAATAATCTGAGGGAAGCTGTTCAAAGTGTCCGGTTGCCGTATGAATTGTCAACATTGCTGACTGGTTCAATCATCCTGGCCCTGCAGGATCATAATAGACATTAGTTTTTGAGGAGATATTTCGATGGACACCAATCTGGATAGCATCTCCGCAGTGGTTAAAAAAGTATTGATCGAGTTGGTGGAAGAAAGAGAGCTTTCGGGAAACAATTCCGGAATCGTCGAAACAATCGATGAGGCTGTAGAAAATGCGGTGGTGGCTCAGAATCGATTGAAAAAGCTCTCCCTGGACCGTCGCAAGGAGATCATTGCAGCAATCCGGAAAGCTGCTCTGGATGGAAATGAAAGGCTCGCGGCACTGGCAATTGAAGAAACCGGGCTTGGACGCTACGAGGATAAAATCCGCGAAAACATTCTTTGTGCAACGAAGTCAACCGGACCCGAGGATATAGAACCTCGCTCATACAGCGGCGACCATGGTTTGACGCTTGTCGAACATGCCCCGCGAGGAGTTATCGGATCGCTGACTCCTATCACAAACCCCACCGGGACGCTCATCCATAATTCCATTTGCATGATATCGGGAGGCAATTCCGTTGTATTCAACGCTCACCCGAATGCCGGCCGAACCAGTGTCCAAACCATTACTACAATGCACGATGCCATAGTGCGAGCCGGAGGGCCGCCGGGGTTGATCGGGGGGGTCGCGAGACCCACCCTGGAAACCGCCAGGGAACTCATGGCTCACCCGAAGGTGGATATGCTGGTCGCAACTGGAGGAAGGCCGGTGGTGCAAGCAGTGTTGCGATCCGGCAAAAAAGCAATAGGCGCCGGGGCCGGTAATCCTCCGGTCGTAGTGGATGAGACCGCGAATATTCGCAGGGCCGCCTCCTGCATCATCGACGGCGCGAGTGTTAATAACAACATCTTCTGCACGAGCGAGAAAGAAGTAATCGTGGTCGACTCGGTCGCCAATGCTCTCATAAAGTTCATGCAGGAAACCGGCAAAGCCTACCTCCTCACCCCGGAACAGGTAGAGAAGATAACCGGGATCGTTGTTACATCCGATCGAAAGATTAATGGTGCTTTTATTGGAAAGAATGTGCAGGTGATCCTGAAAGAGATAGGCCTGTCGATTGGAGAGCAATACCGGCTTGCCATATTCGAAGCCCCTAGAACACATCCTCTGGTTTGGCTCGAACAGATGATGCCGATTCTTCCGATCGTTCGCGTCGCAAACGTTTCGGAAGCTATTTCGCTGGGAGTGGAGGTGGAACAGGGAAATCGCCACACCGCTATCATTCACTCAAACCATATCGAACATATGACCAGGTTCGCCCGAGAAGTTGAAACGACCATATTCGTAAAGAATGGCCCATCTTACGCGGGAATCGGCCTTGGCGGAGAAGGGCATACCGCTTTCACGATTGCGGGACCAACGGGCGAAGGGTTGACCTCTGCAAGATCTTTTACCCGTGCCCGCCGCTGCACACTGGTCGATGCTTTCAGGATAATTTAGGGTCTATGTGCCCGATGGAAACGCGGTAGGTCGAGAACCACTCATTTAGGAGAAAACAATGCAAATGAATCTGGGTTTGGCCCTGAAACTGATTGAGACCGCACGCGCCAAGGCGGACGAGATCGGCGTTCCCATGATAATTGCTGTTGTGGATGCAGGCGGAAATCTGGTTGCCCAACAGAAAATGGATAACGCTCTCCTGGTGAGCATCGACATCTCATTAAACAAAGCTTACACCGCAGTCGCTTTGCAGATGCCGACCCATGAATTGACATCTCTGGCCCAACCATCTCAACCCCTGTTTGGGATACATAACGCTGTCGGCGGTCGTATTGTCATTTTCGGGGGTGGATTTCCCCTGAAAGCGGACGGGACAATAATCGGTGGGATTGGAGTAAGCGGTGGAAGCGTTGAACAGGACATGGACTGTGCATCTTCAGCCACGAAACTCCTCGCCGGAATCCTGAAACGGTGAGCACGCAGCTCTTCGGTTGGTCGGGTGTCGGGTGTGGGATGTCGGTTTCCCAAAGAACCTCGGCATCTTGTGCTTGCGCATGATATCTTGTGCTTGCGCATAGATTTCCAACTAGCCTCGCCGATGAGCGTAATCTATTGCTGCACACATGGAATGCTAC
This sequence comes from Desulfarculales bacterium UBA702, assembly GCA_002298165.1. Lineage (GTDB taxonomy): Bacteria > Desulfobacterota > Syntrophobacteria > Syntrophobacterales > Syntrophobacteraceae > SbD1. The sequence goes on along the minus strand of DBMI01000041.1, from coordinate 17,263 downwards.
ACTCGGCAAGTGTCCGCGAGTACCAACCAGAAATCTTCAAGGCTCCTGGGAGCTTAGCCACATTGTGTCGTCTTCGGAGTTGGCGAAAGTATACCCCAAGGAGCAGAGCGCATCGGCTGTGTGGGAACCGTGTGAGGAATTTTTCCAAAATCTGCCAAAGCGTAGAAAATCAGCTAAAATGTGGAAAGTGGAAACTCCAAGTTGAGTAATTCCCGTAACTTACGACAAATTGAGGAGTTTGTGAAGCTCGGGGTTGCATATTCCTAATCTTGGTGCCGTGAATTAGAGTCGCGCCGGGGCAACCAGAGAAACCAAAGGGGTTGCGGTAAAATGTACCGTGGCCCCTTTTTTGTCTGCGTGATCCGTTACCGACCTTCCAACCCGGTCTGTTTTAGCGGCAGTCTCACTATAAATGTCGAACCTTTTCCCGGCTCGCTCCGCGCACTGATGCTGCCCCCGTGGAATTCGGCTATTTTGCGGCAAATGGTGAGCCCCATTCCGGTGCCTTCATATTCTCCGAGCTTATGCAGTCTCTGGAAAGGCTTGAAAATACGTTCGGCAAACTGTGGATCGAACCCAATGCCGTTGTCATCGATAAATATCTCACAAATCCCATTCTCATCCAGCTTTGCGTAAATGACGATTTTTGGCGGCTCCGTGCCGTGGAACTTGATTGCATTGCCAATCAGATTCTGGAACAGGCGCAGGATCTGAGATTCATCGGCTTCAAGTGCGGGCAGGGTTCCGACTTCAATTGAACCGCCCGCTTGCTCCACAGTATTTTTAAAGACATCTGCTGCTTCCCGCGCGATTTTTGCCAGGTCTACTATCTCGAATTCTTTTGGTATCGAAGTCAATCGAGAGAGTTGAAGCAGATCGCTTACTAATTGCCGCATACGGGAGGCCGAACTTATGATTCGACCCAGGTATTCTTGCCCGCTGCTATCGATTCGAGATGAATATTTTTCCTGAATCATGTTGCAGAAAGTCTGAATTTTTCTAAGCGGTTCCTGCAAATCGTGAGAGGCAACAAAGGCAAAATCCTGTAACTCTTCATTCAACCGTTCGAGCCTCTCGGTATATCCCTCAAGCGCCTTATTCGACACGCTCAACTCATCTGTGCGTTCCTGCAGCCTTTTGTTGGAGGCTGCAAGTTCCTCCGCTGTCCGGGAGTAGTGTTCCTTGAGTTCGATCAGCTTCCTGTTTGTGATATTGACACGCTTTGCTATGACGAATGTCAAAACGAGGTATATGAGCGTCATGGCGCTCATTGCATAGTAAACGGTACCGCCAATGGTAAGAAAGCGAATGAATAATGGGACCAGGGCAGAAACAGCAAACACTATAAATGCCGGAAGAACCGGAGCAAATGTTTCCGCCGCACCCGCTACCATTCCGCATAGGACAAAAACAATCAAGGTTTGATGGGTAGGTGATTCCAGGGGAAAAAGAAAAATTGGAAGGGAACCCCAGGCCATTCCAGCCAAGCCGATACCAACCACAAATTCTTTGGTGGCGCGCGCCGCTTCTCCATGCAGGAGGGAGACTCTCCGGTGCTTGTACAGAAAAAGCCCGCGCTGAATCACCAGACACAAAGTAATCGAGAACCAGGTGAGTAATTTTGTATGCGAAACAGGTTGCCAGAGAACCAGGACAAGAATCAATGAATTCAGAAAAGTTGCAAAAACACCAACGGGAGCTAACTTCAGAGCCTGTTTGAGCAGCTCCGCCTGGATACGTTCCCGTTGCCGTTGACCTTCCATCCGTTCTCCTCAGGACAATGGCTCCGGCGGTGCGTTCCACATTTTCGTTTGCTATGTAATCGGTTGCGCTATGGCCTCGAAACGTGGATCGGCGTGCCGGCCCCTCCTCCCGATGCCCGGAGGATTTACTCCTCAGCAGGATTTGATGACTAAATTCAGTGTAATATCAGCACACTATGAAGTAATGTCAAGCGATTGGATTGCCCTGATTACTGACAATCCAGGATTTTGATTCAGCGGCGGGTCGAGAGGGGTTGTTGCTAAAACCGCCCGGAGCAGAGCTGATTTTACACACCGTCTCTTTTTCATTGCGTCAATTCGTTTATTTGTTATCTTAAGAGGTAATAAACACCAACAAACACAATGGAAGGAAATCAGGAATGCAGCAGGGTACGGTAAAATGGTTTAACGATCAGAAGGGTTTCGGGTTTATCACGGTTGATGGCGGTGGAAAAGACGTTTTCGTTCACCATAGCGCCATTGAAGGCAACGGCTTTAAAAGCCTCCAGGAAGGCGACCGCGTTAGCTTTGAAGTTGAGCAAGGGGCCAAGGGACCATCGGCAGTCAGGGTAAAGAAGATCTAGCTTAAACCGCCAGGGTCTGAAGTTCATATCCACAAAATCGCTCTCTTAATCCGAACTAATATCGGAGATTCAACCTTCGATGAGAGCCAGGGCAGGTAACATTGCGATATCTGCACGCCTGGCTCTTGTCGTTGCTCAATAACCCGCTAATAAATTGCATACTGCCAAAACGCCATTGAAGCACCATCGGGACCTATCTCCAGGGCATTTCCATCATAGTCGAAAACAAACGACGCAGTGGATGCCGGGATCGCTAATTTCTTCTTGAAGGAAATCGGGCTGAAATCTCCACGGTCAGCCAGCAGGCCGCTCGTTCCCAAAATCCTGCCATTTTCATCAATAAAGATCACCCTCATGCGAAAATCGCTCATGATCTCGAAGCCACGGACCAAGTGGTTTCCGAAATTGACCACGCCGGATAGCATCAGGGTTCTATCTTCGCGAGAATATTTGTAATCTACCCAAATATCTTTTCCCTTCCAAACCCCCGAATTTTGTGCCTGCATGATTTGAACTCTCTCCTCGGGTGCCGGTGCTGCCCGCGATGTCAGAGACGCTGTCTGGCATCCCGAAAGAAAAAGAAATAGAGAGAAGATCGCCACGATTCCGAAAGAAGACCTGGATTTCATAAACAACTCCGCTGGTGTTTAGCTTTGGATACCGGGAAACCCATCCATCAAAGATTGAGCCGCTAAATTGTAGGGGGTTTTTAATGTTTTTGAAACAGTCATTGGCCTGCAACACCGTTAATTCTGGTTCAATTTGGGTGGGCATCCAAAGATCTTTCAGGAGAAAACAAAGAATTTCGCGCGGTAAGATTATTATTTTAGGACCGGCGTGATAAAATTACTCAAAAAACCTTTCCGCCATTGCGGTTGGTATGCTTTGAGGTACGACCTCCAGAAGGCCAGATGAATATAATCCGTTCCGCATTGCTTTTGGTGCTCCTGATCGTGCTCGCTCTTATCCTGTCTCATGCTGACTGGCACAGGATACGGCAATCCTTCGTCGGAATAGACTGGCGATGGGCTTTGTTGGCCCCTGCCCTGAATCTTCTCTACTCCGGCATTGAATCCACACGGATGGCGCTCATACTTGGATCCATCAAGAAAGGGGTAAGGGTTAAAAACGCCTTTGCTGCCGTTTTACTCGGATTCCTGGGCAACACGATCCTGCCGTGCAGATTGGGTGACGGCGTGCGCACTTATGTTTTGGCGAAAAAAGAAAACGTAAGTATACCTGTCTCGCTCTCCGCGGTAATTCTGGACCGTATTGCCGATGTAGTCCTCTTTTTCGTCCTGGTAGCGCTTACCAGTCCCTTTTATCCATCTCACCCATTCGTGAAGAAGCTGATCTTCTCAGGGATAGTCCTGTTGTTGGCCGTGATTTTTGCATCGTTTTTTCTCGTAAAATCGCTCAAGTACTTTAGCCAAAGATATGGCGGCAGATATGGGCGCAGGATATCGGAAGAGATTGATCGATTTGTGGCCGGGCTCTCCGCTGTAAAGAAATCGAGACTTCTTATTCCCATATTTTTCCTTTCGAGCACAATATGGATTATTCGGGGAGCAATCATATGGGCCATGTTCAAGGCCTTTCACATGCAGATGCCCTTGAGCGCTGTGGCCGTAACATTGATTTTCCTGAATATCGGAATATCTCTTGTGAACACCCCTGGAAATTTCGGACCATTTGAGGTGGCAACCGTTGCGGCCCTGAAACTGTTTTCCGTTGAAAGCGGCCTCGCATTGAGCTATGCCATCTCGCTCCATATAATCGAGCACGTCCCTATAGTCATTGTGGGTGTCCTGATATTCTGGTTTGACGGTCAGAAGATACTTAGCATGAGCAAAATGAAAGATCTCTGCTCGATAGAGCTTTTGGACTCCGGGCCGCCGCAGCTTCCCGAACATTGATCCGAGTAAATACAAAACCCACTTGTGATTGTGCATCTGTTGCCGGTCTATTCCCAAACAGGTCCTGGGTGGTGGGGAGCACTCAAAATTGGTGATTGCTCACCGGGTATGTGTTAAAAATATATGAGCGGCTTACTTACAAGATAGCTGGGCATAAGCTTGTCGACTTCATCCAGGTATTCGAATTAGATCCTCGGCCTCTTTCTTCCGATAGCCATTGGCGGATGAATACCGTGGAAGGGTATCTCCAAGTGCGGTGAAAGAAAACGAATCTTTGGAAATCCGAATCTATAGTGAAAATCAGGGTGGCAAATTCCGCCAAATTTTTGTAGAGGATAACGGGATTGGATTTGAAGAACAATTCGTAGACAAGATTTTTGCTCCCTTCCAGCGGCTTCATGCAAAAGGTCATTATGAGGGGACCGGCACGGGACTTGCCATTTGCCGCAAGATAGTCGAGCGCCAGGGGGGAAGCATTACAGACAGGAGTCAGCCCGTGGAGGGGTCAACGTTTATGATCACTCTTCCGATTCAACAAGCCGCGGAAAGTAGTGCAAAAGAATGAACTTCAAAAAGACCATTCTGATGGCTGATGATGACGCAGATGACTGCTTCATGGCATCCGAAGCCTTTGCGGAAACCGGGTCAAAGGCTGCCTTCTCCTGTGTCTCGGATGGGGTTGAGCTTTTAAACTCGCTGGCCGAAAATGCTCGATCAAAGGGACCGGGACTGCCCGACCTTATTCTTCTCGATCTGAATATGCCTAGAAAAAATGGCGCTGACGCCCTGTTTCAAATAAAATCCCATCCTGTATTCAAGAAAATTCCAATAGTTATTCTCACCACCTCCAATGAAAAAGAAGTTGCCGTAAAAATTAGAGCAATGGCAGACGCATTCATTACCAAACCGGCCACTTTCGGTGAGTGGGTAGAAATCATGAATTCCATTGCTAAAAAGCTGGATCACCCGAAAAAACCGACCGAGTAGCGGATCTTTCAATCTTTAGCGAACATCGCTCGCCATTACCCGCCATTCCACAATTTTCGCCCTAACAAATTTGCTGCCGGCATTTGCATAGTGGACCGGTGAGCTTTTGCTCAACCTGCATGCATTAAGATTGCAATCGCTCCCCGGTTCATCAGAGCCAAGGGATGCCCTTCTATTCTCCCATACCGCATAGCAGTGCTTATTCTCGTGCCGATCGTAGCTTTTTCCGTAGCCCTGTCGAATTTGCGAGACAAAGCTTATATTGGGTACGTGGCGATTACTAGTCAGGTTGTTGCCCAAACATGAGAGGAAAATAATGGGCCGGAGTTGAAGGAAAACTCCGCTCCCTTGGCTCCCTCCCATCAAAGGGAGGGGAATTTGCATCGCAAATTGTTTAGGCAACAGCCCTTGGTGATTTCGCCAGAATGTTTCAGGGTGGCGGTCCACCTCATGTCATTCCCTGGGAATAATCATGCGCAATTGGAGAAGTTCCGGGCTGTTGCCAAGGCTCAGGTCGGCGCTGCCCATAATAATCTTCGGTTTGCTTGCACTTTTTGCGATCCATCCATGGATATCGCCGCACTCCGGCGGTGCGGCCCCGCGTGCGATTGTCCTCTACGGGTTCAGTATCCTTGGCGAGGTTATGAACGAAGGCGTTTTCCCGGCATTCCGGGAAGAATGGCGGGAGCGGACAGGCGAGGAGGTGGAGCTTATCAGCTCATTTGCAGGGTCGGGCACAGTCACCAACCAGATTATCATGGGCGTGCCCGCCCAGATTGTCCTGCTCGCCACGGAGCTTGACGCCCAAAGGCTGGCCGATGCCGATCTGACCCAGCCTCGAAGTTGGCGCAATCTGCCCTGCGGCGGCGTCGTGAACCGCTCACCATTTGTGATTTTCGTTCGCGGGGGCAATCCGAAAAGAATCGCCGATTTTAGCGATCTTACCCGGCCGGGTATCGGGATAATCCATCCGGACCCGATGACCTCCGGCGGGGCTAATTGGGCCGTAGTTGCCGAATATGGTGCCGGCCTGCGGCAAAATCCGTCGAATCCTGAAGCAGGGTATCAATTGCTGCTGGGAATCTGGAAGAACATTGCAGCCTTGTCTGCTTCCGCGCGCGGCGCCCGCACTGAGTTCGAACAGGGCTTTGGGGATGCCCTTATCACCTACGAGCAGGAAGCAGTCCGGGACAAGGCTCGGAGCAGGTTCAAACTTGAAGTGGTCTACCCCCGCAGGACCATCCTGAGCGAACACACCCTGCTGTTGCTGGACCATAATATTGCACCGGGAGAGCGGGAGTTGGTGGAGGCATTCGCAAATTTTATGTGGAGTGAAAAAGCACAGCGGATTTTCGTCAATTACGGGTTTCGCAGTGTCGATGAGTCGCTGAATCTGGAGAACCCGGAATTCGGCAAAATTCAGGATCCTTTCCTGATCGAGGATCTGGGCGGCTGGCCCGAGGCCAAAAAGAGAATTATCGACGGGATTTGGAAGAATCGCGTGTTGAAGGATTTGAAGCAATGAGCCCGGACATTCCCGATGTCTCAACGGCAAAGACTCGGCCCCATAGTGCGATCGCGCCTGTCGGATTGCTGGTGCTGGTGCTCCTGCCGCTGCTGCTCATGCCCCTGGCGGCGATATTTATCTTTGCCTTCGAAGGCGGCTTATCGACGTTTATAACCGCCCTGAGTTCCCCGGATGCGGTATTCGCTCTGCGATTCAGCCTGTTTATCGCTTTTGCAACGGCCGCCGTCAATGCCGTGCTGGGCACCTTCGCCGCATACATTCTCAGCAAGTACCGTTTTCCCGGCGAACGGCCGCTGGGAATAGTCGTAAACCTCCCCGTCGCAATCCCGACGGTCGTTGTCGGTACGTCACTGCTGCTTTTATGGGGGCCGATCGGGTTGCTTGGCAAATTCCTGGGCAAATTCGGCCTGGAGCCGATGTTTACGCCTTTTGGGGTATTGCTTGCCCATCTTTTTGTGACTTTCCCGTACATGTTGGGTTCAGTAAAACCGGTGCTCGATGAGCTCGAAACGACCTACGAAGAGGCTGCCTACACAATGGGCGCAAGCCGATGGCAGACTTTTCGGTATGTGATTCTGCCAGCCCTTCGCGGCGGCCTGTTTACCGGCACGCTCCTCACCTTTGCTCATTCTCTCGGTGAATTCGGGGCTACCGTGCTTGTCTCCGGAAACCTGCGTCTACGCACACAAACCGCCCCCCTCTATATTTTTGCCCAGTTCGAGGCCGGCAATGTCGCGAACGCAAATGCCGTGGCCGCAGTTCTTGCCGTGCTCTCATTTATCATCTTCTTCTTTCTGCTCCAGTACACCGGAGGGCAGGGGAGGAGGGCGTGATGGCAATCGTTCTGGACCGGCTCAGCAAAAGTTTTGGCGCACAGAATATAGTTGATCAGGTTTCGCTCGAAATAGAGCGCGGCGAACTTTTTGTTCTTCTCGGCGCCAGCGGAAGCGGCAAGAGTACCATCCTGCGGCTGATTGCCGGTTTGACCCAACCCACCAGCGGCCGAATACTGCTAAACGGACGCGACGTGACCGACCTGCCGCCTCAACAGCGTGGAACCGGCTTCGTTTTTCAGAATTACTCGATTTTCAGGCACATGAGTGTTTCCGACAACATCGAGTTCGGGATGATGGTTCAGAAGGTGCCAAAACCCGGGCGCGAAGCGAAGCGCGATGAACTGCTCGACCTTGTTGGCCTGACAGGTCTTGGCGACCGCTATGCCCACCAGCTCTCGGGAGGTCAGCAGCAACGGGTTGCGCTCGCGAGGGCTCTTGCTTACGAACCCAACGTGCTGCTGCTCGACGAGCCTTTCGGCGCTCTTGATGTGAAGATTCGCGAGCGGCTGCGGCGTACCCTCAAAGACATTCAGGGGCGCCTCGGAGTAACGACCATCCTGGTCACCCATGACCAGGAGGAGGCGCTGAATGTAGCCGACCGCATAGGCATCGTAGAGCATGGGCACCTGCTGGAGGTCGATAGGCCCGAGGCGCTTTACGCCCGCCCCAGATCGCTCTTTGCCGCTACCTTCCTTGGCGCCGGCACGGTGCTTGTGGGACGGGCACATGGCGGACGCGCTCATTTCGGCGATTTTTCGCTGCCTGTTCCGGATGACATGCTCCTAACCGAGGGAAGCCGCGCCCTGGTTCTCTTTCGGCCCGAACACGTTGTCCTGAGCAGTGAAAAACCCCAATCGGACCTTCCGCTCATTGGCCGCGGCACCATCATCGGTCAAAACTTTGCAGGTGCGGCGAGACGCTTGCAACTGCGGTTGCCGCTCCTCAAGTCCACACGGCAGATCGCACCCCCATTGCCCTTCGGGGAAGAGGGCCTGCTGGTGGAGGCGGTTTTGCCCGCGGAGGTCGGCATGGATGGCCAGGAAGTATGGGTGTGCCTTCGCGGATGGCATATACTGAACCACCCAAAACCGCGGCTTCTGCTTTATGATGCAGGGGCAGGCCCAGCGACTACATTGAATATCGGAAAACACCTGATGGACCGTCTCAATGCTTCGGCCACCGTCCTGGGTGTGACCGACGAGTCGGAAGCCGGTCTCGATCTGGTTGCAGCGCTGAGGACCCAGAAAGAAGTCGATCTCTCCCTGGCGGTAAAGTGTCTTAGATATGGCTTGCCGGCCGAGCAGATAGCATGTGAGTATGCCGAGGCGCTCTATGAAATGGTTGTGGTCGCGGTGGACTACGAGCATAAGACTCAGCCAGAACGGCTGCGAGAAACAGTCCAAGGCGTGCTGGCGATGACCAATGCCGCGGTGCTTGTTGTTAAAAAGGAGCCTGAGAAGTACAGGCGGATGCTGATTTGTACGGCGACACACGAGGCAGGCAAGAACAATGTGCGTGTCGGGGGGCGGCTGGCGCGCCGTTTGGGAATTCCGGCGACATTGTTGCACGTTGCCTCCGGGTCGGATAGCGCAATGCGTTTCGCCCGTAATCATCTCCATCTTGCCGCGGCCACCCTGCGAGCCATGGACGTTTCAAATAATATACATATCCGCCCCGCGATGAACCCCGTGGAAGGCATCCTGGCGGAAGCTCGAGAGGGAGAATACGATCTGATTGTGGTTGGGAGCCACGGCCCAGGTTCACGTCCGCCGTTCGCCCTCGAAGATATAACCCTGCAGGTCCTCGCCGAAGCCCAACAGCCCGTGCTGGTCATCCCTGCCGAGGAAGTTTGATGGGAGAGGCCGGTCCAATCTCAACGTCAGCTTAATCGTAAGGTGCGACGGATTAAAGGGAGGTTGGACAAAGGCAGGAAACATGCGGGGGCAGGCTTACCGGCCTGCCGAAATTCTTCCCGCCAATCTCTGACGAGAAAAGGCAGAGCCAATATTGCTCTGCCTTTTCCTATCTTAAAACCGAGTTATTGTCTCCTTCAGGATACGACCTGCAGAGCATCCTTCACGTCTTTTACACCGTCCACACTGCGGGCGATTTCCTCAATGGCCTGCTTTTCATCATTGCTTTTCACCTTACCGGCCAGAGTCACTACGCCGTCGGTTGTATTTACTTCTATTCCGGTCAATGTTCCGAGGCGAACGTCCTTCGCGAGCTTGGCCTTTATATGAGCAGTGATGGCGCTGTCATCCATTATCCCGCCAGTGGACTGGGCAGCCATGGAGATCATGGCCGGTCCAAAAACGAGTGTCATTGCAAGTAGAAGAACACCTAGCTTCTTCATTTTCATCCTTTCTCAATTTCACCTGTGAAATGTGGAAAATAATACTCCTTACCACAAGTTAATAATTCTTATCAGGTTGGAAATGGAATCAATCCTTTGCACTGTAGGGATATGCATACATTTCAGTCTGATTTTTGTACTCAACCGCCAACAAAAATCCAGGACCCGCGCTCCAGATCGAGGCAACAGGTCCAAAAATAATAAACGCAGGAAATGCGTACCATAAGGATTTGCAGCCAGCAACCCAGGTTGCGGCAGCATCGATAATCATTCTTTGGCACGGAACATGCTCTTCTAAACTGGATGATTCCCCCTGCTGGAGAAAGGAAATATATGATGCTGTTTCTGATTGGTTTCATGGCGGGATGTCTGGCCGGTTTAGTCATTGTAAGCCTTTGCGTTGCCGCAAGAGAAAAAGGCGGGATTTCATATCCAAAGATTGTGCACCTTCCTGGAGAAATTCTGGAAAAAGCAGCAAGCTGACAAGTGGTTTTCAAAACAGATCACTTCCAAAATGCAGCGCCCGCGCGGACAATTTAAGCCATCAAGTGCTCCTGGTCTGAACCATCCGGCCTGCCGAGTCTCCATTATCAGCCGACAGGTATTTACAGGCTGTTGCCGAAATCCGCTGCATGATCTATCGGGATCTCAGCTTTGAGTTGAACATCGTCATCTGGCTTGTGCCATCCAACTTTTCTTAGCATTTTCCGGAAACTATTTAGGAATCAGCCCCTTAAATCCTGCCCCTCAGCTTCAGCCATGCAAGGCCGAGATATTCGTAGACTGCTGTCGTGGAGGCTCTAAGGCCTTCGGGGCTCGGTATAGCCGAGTGGGGCATCAGGCATTGCGATTTCCGCACCAGGTATTCCGCCGGCGCCGGTATCGGGCGCATTCCCTCCTTTTCGAAAAGGGCCATTGCACGAGGTATGTGAGATGCACTCGTTACCAGAATGAACCGTTCACCGCCGACCAGGAGGGAAACAGCTTTTGCTTCTTCCTCAGTGTCTCGTGGATCCGGTTCAATAACCATCTGTGCGTCTGTAACCCCCAGCATTCCGGCCACTCCGGACATTACGTGGGCAACCTGATATCCGGTGAAGATGATTCTGGCGCGGGGATTCTCCTTCAAGAGACGCACTCCCTCGACCAGGCGGAAAATCCCGCTTGGAGCGACCTGGTTTCCGGGCGGCAAACCCATATCACAATAAAATCCGTCCCCGAGCACGACGATCCAGCGCACATCCTCCACAGGACCTGGGAGGGGATTGTACCTGTACTCCAGATTGCCCAGGAGGTAATCGGGGAGGGGGCCGAAGCTGAAAAGGCACAGTAGGAGAACTCCGGCGGAGATGATAATCCTGGCGGCTCGCTCTCTCCTGGTAAACCAGAGCAGCCATAACCCAAGCAGTAGAATTTCCAGGCAAACCGGAACGGGAAGAAGGAAGGGTGAGAGTATCTTTTTGAGATAAAACATTCTATTTCACCTTTGCGCGGGCACTGCCCTGTCCAAATATTCCGGGTGACCTTATCGTGACGGTGCCCGCTGGAAAAATCAGCATGTCCTGGCTTAACCGTGGCCAATGGGTCCGGCGCGAAGACCGTAGAGACGATTTTAAATTTTATACGGCCAAATTAATAGAAGATCCATAGGCTGGTGCGGGCTTTCCCAAATAATTTCCACCATGGATGGCTTCCTTGGGAAAATCCCAGGCAAAGCAGTTGGCTGGGTGGGACATTACCGATATATTTCGAAAAAGGCTCCTGTTGTTTTGATTAACTCATTTCCGGAAAAAACCGATTAGAGAGGTAACGGACTAAAGTTTTTAGAGGAGAATATGAAAGTACCTTCGGCATCAGCTTTTGACGTACTGAGCAAAGAGGAATTGGAGGACAAGGCCCCCGATGCGACCTCATCGAAAAAGCTTCCCCTCCAGATAAATTCGCAGATCATGCTCTATGACGTCTCCAATACCGCGCACAGGGCGAGAACCAGGATCATCGGAGCGGTGGAGCACGATTGCATAATGATCGAGCGCCCGGAGTTCAGCATCAGTGACCGGCTCTCAGCCGTTGTCGACAGCGATTATACATGCAGCTACCTTCACGAGGGATACCTCTACAGGTTCAGGACCAAGCAGAAGAAGGAGCTGTCCAAAAAAATCGTCTGCATAGAATACCCCGACAAGTTCGAAACGATTCAGCTCAGAAAGCATCGCCGCATCAAAGTGAGTGTCGAGGCCAAGTTCGAGATTGCGAGTATGGACCAGCCGGTTCGCGGGTCGGTTAAGGACATCAGCGAAGGCGGCTGTATGCTGGTATTGCCGGCCATAGTGCATATTCCCAAAGGTGCCCTTGCCGCGATAACTTTCAAGCTCCCCGACGACCAGCTTGTGGAGAAGGTTCAATGCACCGTGCGCAATATCCAGCAGGTTTACATGCGGCAGTACACGGCTATCGGGATGAGTTTCAACGGTCCCGGAGAAGAGCTTGAAAAAGTGCGGGCGTTCTGCGATTTCTGCAAAAAGTTCAGGGTGTAGAAAAGTTCAAGTCTTGAAATGAGGCAAAGGTGGCGGTTTCGTCAGTCTGCCTCGGACTCGCCGCCAGGACATGTGCTTTCTAAGTTTAACCTCCACCACAAAGAAGCGGGGTAGGGTACGGATCCGGGCTCCACAGCTAGTTCCGGGGATGAATGACTCGTTCATGAATTTTGGTTTTCGCTACCTCCTGGCCCATTCGGACGGGTTCAGCCATCGTACCGGCACAAAACGGGACCTCGTTTCGTTGCCGAATTTGGAATACAGGAATGGCAAGTCGGAATTAACCTTGGCCTCCGCCGAAAAAATCGCATTTAAAGGGCTTGCTTATTGCTCCGATTTCCTTTTTGGGCCTCTGATGGTCGCGCAACAGGTTACTTATACTTTCCCAGCATCTCAGCCGATAATAGCTGCACTGGTCCTGCGCATTGTTGAAAAACTCACAGTGCTTCTGGCTCACATATTTACCGTAGCGCTCGCAATACATTACTCTCATCTCTTTTCCTCACCAGTCTCTTCATCCACAAAAATGGGATAGTTGCCTGTTTAAGTACGCGAGGTCCTGTTCAGTACACTGACTACCTCGCTCTTCTGTATTAAGGCTGCCGTCTTGATGCCGGTAGTTCCGGCTGCTCGGTCGAGGAAGTGTGGCTTTTCCCGCAGAGCGGAAGAGACGGCTGTTTTGAGTTGCTCTTCGGTGAAGGGCTTGGGCAGGTAATCGAAAGCACCCAGCTTCATGGCCTCCACTGCCGATTGCACCGTCGCATGCCCAGTGACCACAAGCACCTGGGTTTCCGGATGATCGCCCTTTATTTTTCGAATGACGTCCATGCCGTTGATGTCAGGCAACCGCAGGTCGGCTATCAGGAGGTCGTACTCCAGTACAGCGCAATGACTCAGTGCGTCCTGTCCGGTCATGGACACGTCTACTTCGTATCCGTCCTCGTCTAAAATCATCTTTAAGGCCCTGGCCACGTATAATTCGTCTTCGATCACCAGGATTCTAAGCTTACGCGCACTTGTCGCCCCGATATCGCTTTTGCTCGCACTCATTGCCGTAATCCCTTCAAAGAAAAGTCCGGGAACATAGGATGAAAGCTTAAGTCGACTTTACATCAGGCAAGGGTCGTGCCATGCCGGCAAGGGAAGGGCGCCGCATGGCGCATGGCTGAAAGGAATATAAATATCAGCCTGTTATCAATTTTAAGGCTTAAGGGCGGGCAAGTCAGTGAAGTGAAGAAATGGAGGCAAAACGTATACTTAAATATACGGTTGAATGAATCGCCGGTGGCACATTGTGTGAGCAGGCAATAAATCGACGGGTGTATAAAAAAATATACGGGGCAGACGGAAAAGACTGCCCCGTATTCTCGATAAATGAGGCATGTGCCCCAGGCAAAGCTAATCTATTTTGATTTCCCTTTCTTCGCCCAGTTCAAAGGTTCCAAAATCAGGATAATTCTGGTCCAGGGCTACAATTATGGGTATTTGCCTGCTCGTCGGCCCCCAGTACTGGATCGATCCGGGGCTGCTGAACAGGTCCACCTCTGCCCACCGTTCCCTGTTTTCGGCAAAAAGTTTGAAAGAGGGAGAATCCAGTTCCACGAGTGATTTTTCGATCACGAACTCCTCTTTTCCCTTGCGCATTTCGACGGTTATCAGCCCGGCAAGGGGCAGGGCAAGGATGCGGCCGCCCCTGTCGAAATCTGTTACTGCGGCCATGTACCCGGTTTTTCCGGCAAGCACCAGCGACCCGGCGGTAAGGCCGAGCAGGAAGGTGAATGCGGCATCGAACCTGGTTGGCTTGGAGCTGCGCCCCTCATAGCCAAGAAAATGAGACTGGGTGGAGAGGCTCATCTTTTTGAAATCTTCTATCTGCTGAGGGGTAGCGGGAATTTTGCCATCTCCGAAAAACTTGTCCGGGTGGCGTTTCATCTCGGATATGCGATAGCGGATTTTCTCGATGAGAAGCTTTTCCGTCTCGATCTGCGATACCTTTACATTGCCGTGATCGTCGCGGTCGAGAATAAGCATTTCCTGTATCTCGTCGGGCAGCGACGCCATCAACTGGGCGGAAGCCGGCGTGAGGTGAGGAATGATGAATTCTTTCTTGTGCTCCAGGGAGGGCAGGTCTGTAATATCCGACTCGTACTCGCCGAGGACCGCGTTCAACTCGCTGATCAGGCGCCTCATTTCCGGTATGAACTCGACCAGCCCCTCCGGAACAAGGATCACGCCGTGATTGATACCCCTTTTGCGCCGCTCGACGATTACCCTCACTACGTAATCGACGATGCTCTCGAGCGACATATCCTTTTCGGCGATCTCCTCGGAAATTAGTGCTATCGCCGGCTTGGTCTGCAGGGCCACCTCCAGGGTGATCTTGCTTGCCGTCCTGCCCATCAGTTTCACCACATGGTAGTACTTGACCGCGGATGCCGCATCCTGGGTGAGGTTCCCGACAAGTTCGGAAAAGATTTTGCTGGCCGTGTCGAACCCGAACGATATGGGAAGATTTTTGCCGGCAGCCAAATCACCATCTATGGTTTTCGGAATGCCCACAACCGAGCAGTTTACGCCTTCCTGTTCGAGGTACTCGGCTATAAAAGCGGCATTGGTGTTCGAGTCGTCGCCCCCGACTACCACCAGGCCGTCCAGTCTGTTCTTGATAATAGTTTCCTTTACCTGCTCGAATTGCTGCGGGCTTTTGATCTTGGTGCGGTCGGTCCCGAGAAAATCGAACCCGCCGAGGTTAAGAATCGACTGAACATTCTGTGGAGTGATCTCGGTAAGATCGCTGTTAAGAAGGCCCTTCGGCCCTTTTTTGATCCCGAAAAGAGTATTGCCCCTGCCCAACGCCGCGGAAAGGCCAGCCAAAACATTGTGCCCGCCGGAGGCCGGACCTCCCGAGAAAAGCACGGCAACTCGCTTGCCCGAAACAGAACTTGATTGCGCGCTTGCCACCGCCTCTAAAATTTTGCTCCCGCTCTTTGAAACAGTCTTGGAAAATACTTCGGCTATTCTGTCATGGCCCTTGCACACGAGCGTCATATCCGTTTCCCTGAACGCCGCGGGTCTTATCTTTCCATCTTTCCCAAGGAATACCGATGTGACCGGTAAGGGGAGCTTTCGAATCTCCTCCTCGAGGGGAGAATGTTTTCCGGCTGTCTGGCTTACTTTTGAGGCAACATCCATGGCAGGTCCTTCCTCCTTTTATTTGCAGCGGCAAAAAGCGAATTCTTTCAGTTGTTTAGCCATTTCATTACGCATGAAAGGTAATTATACACGATCGAAAAACAACCCGTAAGGCAAATCGCTTGCCGGAGCCGGGTTGGCACAACATGAGATAGTTTCACTTGCGTGATGTTTGCCTGATTTGTTATTGCTTTCAAACGATAAAGAGCAACAAGATTACGAAGAGATATTCGAAGAGATGATCTACTTTGATTAGTAAAAACTTGCACGGGCAGAGCAAATGTCGTTTTCCGTGCACGGAATTCTTCGTGGTGATGTGCATCTTTTGATTTCAAATTACCTGGAAGGAAAATCTATGTCGAAGGACCGGACAATCGGCTTTATCGGCGGCGGCAACATGGGTGAGGCACTCATTCGCGGCCTTATATCGGCATCCCTGTTCAAGCCGGACAAAATGTTCGTCTACGATCCGAGCGCCGCGAGGGTGGAATACCTTGTAGGAGAATACAAAATCAAGCCGTACCGGAGCATTTCCGAACTTGCGGAAAACTGCTCCCTGATTTTGCTTGCAGTTAAGCCGCAGGTAATACTCCCGGTATTGGGAGAGCTTCGACAGGCAATTGCCGAAAAGCAGTTGGTAATTTCCATTGCAGCCGGTATTCCCCTTACGATGCTCGAAAGGGAATTGCCCAAGGCAACTCCCGTGGTAAGGGTGATGCCAAATACTCCCGCACTCGTCCTGATGGGTGCATCGGCCCTTTCGCGAGGAGGGGCGGTTACCGATGAGCAGATGAAGACTGCACTCGAAATTTTCAGGGCCGTGGGCAAGGCGGTCGAGGTCGAGGAAAAATGGATGGACACGGTTACCGGCCTCAGCGGCAGCGGTCCGGCCTACGTGCTCCTGATGATCGAAGCCATGATAGACGCTGGAGTACTCATGGGACTACCCCGCAATCTTTCCCGCGAATTGGCGGTTCAGACTTTCGCGGGTACATCGGCGATGCTCGACAAGTCCGGAAAGCACCCGGCAGAAATGAAAGACATGATTACCTCACCTGGTGGGACGACGATCAGGGGATTGAAAATCCTGGAGGAAAAAGGTGTGAGAGGAGCCATCTTCGAGGCGGTTGAAGCCGCGACGAGGAGGTCGGAGGAATTGGGGAAGGGGTAGGAATGCCTTACTTCCCGCACTCTTAAGCTGATTCCGGCGGTTTGGTGTGCCCAGGAGACGATCTTCTATTTCCGCTTCACATTGAGGCCGCCGGTTAGCGGACAACTCACCATTTCCTGCGGCATAACGCCGGATAGCGATAGTATTTACTGCTTACGATGCAGAATGTCCTTTTCCGGTGCAGGTCTTTTGCGCATGCATTCTTTGCTCCATCTTGATTGTAGCTCGGGATTTATTCCCGGATCGATTAAAGCCGATCACACCATCGCAAAAATCTGCACTTGCTGATTTCCATAAGAATACTTGCAGTATGCTTTGGGAAGGCTGCGTTTTTCTGAATTCTGTTCTCTTGATGTTCAGGAGAGTTGTGTTGAACTTCTTCGGAATTGCTCG
>DBMI01000010.1:2741-2959 GCA_002298165.1 Desulfarculales bacterium UBA702 | reverse complement strand
CACTGGACCCCCGCCTTCGCGGGAGTGACGAGAAGGGCCCATCGAAAAGCTAAATAACTTTCTTGCTCATTTGAGCGCTTATGGGTACGAGTCCCCCGCCTTCCCCTGATCTCGGCTTCACGCGCAAGCGCCTTATTCCCGCAAGAGCGCATTGCCGTTAAGTTAAGCGATTTGATGTAATTCCAGCAAATCCGCGATTATCCAAATGCGTCATTCCC
>DBMI01000010.1:0-2677 GCA_002298165.1 Desulfarculales bacterium UBA702 | reverse complement strand
GGAATCCAGCGGCTTTAAATCCCCAAATCACTGATCTCAACATTGATCGCCTCCCTTTTTTAAGAGAAGTCGTGAGAAAACTGGTATTTTCCAGATGGCCTGTATTGCTGACTAACCAGAGCTAAACCAACTGCCAGGCCCTTAGATTGAATTGCTTGGCTTTCGGTCGGCATTCATCTGTCCCATACTCCAGGTTACCGTTACATACGCGGATGTAACTTGTACTCGCAGCCGAGCAGGGTAATGAGAATTCATAATTCGAAAGGTTAATATCGATCTGCATGCTTCAGGGTGCGTGAAATTCACAAGGAGCAGTAGTCCCCTATGACAAGCGACAAGCGAAGAGAAGCTCTTTTGAGTAGCCTCATCTTCCGGGGCCTGCCTGCCGAAAGACTGGAAGAGATCGCTTCGGCCGCCCGGATCGAAGCGGCGCCGGCCCGTAGCGTCATTTACAGGGAAGGCGACCCAGGGGACAGCTTCTATATTGTCGCATCGGGTCGAATCCGGGTTTTCACAAAGCACGACAAAGGAGTCGAGCGCGACATCTCCATCCTTGGCGCCGGGGAGAGCTTCGGCGAAGTTGCGCTCATGGCCGGTGAGTGCAGGTCCACGAACGTCGATGTACTGGAAGACGCGCGTCTGCTGGTCCTCGGAAAAGACAGCTTCCAGCGAATGCTGCAAAGCAATCCCGAAGTCTCGAAATTGCTTATCAGAAAAATGCGCACCTGGCTCATCGAGGACCGGCAAATCATCGGGTCGGAAGCTGAGCAGGCTTACGAGGCCTCCCATTTCTCCTGGTCAGGGGCGGCACTGATTGCGTTAATAAGCATCGTGTTGGCGCTGTCCTTCAACCACACCAATCCCAACGGCATTCCCATATTCCCGGCTTTCCCTGACATTAGCACCATAACGGCTGTTTCCGCGACAACAACCGCCGGGGAATGGCAACGCGGCGAGGTCCTCATCGTGGACGCAATGCCAACCAACTTCTACCAGAAGCGCCATGTCAAGGGCGCCCTTAACATGCCGCTGCCTCTCTTCGACATCGTTCTTCTTATGACCTTCACCGAAGATGACCGCGACAGAAGGATCGTGGTTTACGGCAACTCGGTCAGCAGGCCGTATGACCAGGAGATCGCAAGCAAGCTCGTCCTTCGCGGCTATACTAATGTGAAACTTATGCAGGGGGGATTGCCGGCCTGGGAGAAGGGTGGATATCCGGTAGAGGAAGGAACACCTCCAAAATGAACGCTTCATTTTTCAGACGCACTGTTACGAGCAGCTATCTCGCGCTCGCTCTCCGGCTCTATCTCGGGTACTTCTTTATCTATGCGAGCGTGAGCAAAATTCCTTACCCCGCCCAGTTTGCCGATGCCATAGCCAACTACCGGCTGGTGCCGTTCTCGCTCCTCCATCCCGTGGCATTGATTCTGCCGTGGGTCGAACTCCTGGCCGGCCTGTTTCTCATCATCGGGTTCATGCCGTGGACTGCGGTGTGCATCATAGGGTCGCTCCTCATCGCATTCAACACCATGGTCTCGATAAACCTGGCGTGGGGCGCGCCAATTACTTGCGGCTGCTATGACACGGTGGGCGAGCCCATTGGCCTCATGAAGCTGCTCGAAAATTTCCTGATGCTGGCTGCAGCCATCCAGATTTATTATTGCAACAAGCAGGTCATCTTCCGCAAAAAGATAAAGACTGCCGGGGCCATCAACCGGCAGCCCTTCTCACGCAGGCCCCTGACAGGTGGACAAATGCACACAAAACCGAAATTCAAGCGATGGTGCGGACTGCTATCTTTTTGCATGATTCTGGCCGTTTTGACTGCTTGCGAGCAAAGAGAGCAATATACCGGTGTTTACAGGGCCGAGACCAAAATAGCTTCCGAACTCGTCGAAGCAGACCTGGATCTCAAAGAAAAAGGAACCGGTGTCTGGCGTATGGGATTGGAGGAAATCCCTGTTTCCTGGGTGACAAAAGGAAACGAGCTCCGCCTGTACACCAGGGAAGGGGGCGTTGTCCTCGGCGAGTTCCAGGACGGCGCAATTCGTATCACCCTTCCAAATGCAGGGATGATGACCTTCAGACGAGTGAAATAACCCAGCCTTGTAGGTGTGCGGGTTCGATTCCCACCCCAGCACCGCCCTATTTCTTCGATGGCTGAGCAGCGGTTCGGATTATCCCTCCCGTTTACTGACATCCATGATGAAGGAGCTTGCTAATAGATTTCAGAATTTAATACCTGTCAGGACCGATAAGGGGATCGGGGATTTTCTGGGAGAGAGGGTTTGGCTTTCCGGCAAACGGTCTGCCTCGAGAGAAGGGCCGCATCACCCAAATGGAGATTGCCGCGTTTGATTGCGCTCTCAACCATCTTAAGCCACGAGCACTATCCTCAAAAGAAAAAACGCCACAGGCATCCCCATGCATGAGTGGAGATGCTTGCGGCATTTTTATTTCTGGGGACTTCAGCCCGAGTGGAAGTTCACTGCACCGGGAACTTTCATCAAACATATCCGGCGGGCCGGGGCAAAATGACTAATGTTTTGGCACAACGTCGGCTGATAGCCCTCTAGCCCGGCAGCCTTGTTTCCAGCGCCATTGCTATCTTCTTTTTGAGTTCCGTCAGGTCGAAGCTTTTTACGACGTAAAAATCGGCCGCTATGGATTTCAT
>DBMI01000026.1 GCA_002298165.1 Desulfarculales bacterium UBA702 | reverse complement strand
ATGGAATTGCTCGAGTTCCCTACTAAGCATGGAAGCATCTTCGGACTGGCCCTCAACCTCGAGGAAGACAATGTGGGTGTCGCCATCATGGGTGAGGACATCCATATCAAGGAAGGCGACGAGGTTAGGCGTACGGGCAGAATTGCCGAGGTTCCGGTAGGCGACGCCGTTCTTGGCAGGATAGTCGACTCGGTCGGAAATCCCCTGGACGGCAAAGGGCCGATCGACGCCAAGGAATTCAAGAGAATTGAGGTAATCGCCCCGGGCGTTATCGCCAGGCAGGCTGTCCAGGAGCCGATGTACACGGGCCTCAAGGCAATCGATGCCATGACCCCTGTTGGCCGAGGCCAGCGCGAGCTTATCATTGGTGACCGCCAGATTGGCAAGACGGCAATCGCTGTCGATGCCATCATAAACCAGAAGGGTAGCGGAATCATCTGCATCTATGTCGCGGTCGGTCAGAAAAAGTCTACCGTGGCCCAGGTCGTTGAGACCCTCCGCAAGCATGGGGCGATGGAATACACCATCATTGTCGCGGCCACCGCAAGCGACCCCGCGGCACTCCAGTACATCGCGCCTTATGCCGGAACGGCTATGGGCGAGTATTACCGCGACAAAGGCGGCCATGCCCTGATAATCTACGACGATCTGTCCAAACAGGCCGCCGCATATCGCCAGGTATCGCTGCTTCTGCGCCGCCCGCCCGCACGCGAAGCTTATCCGGGCGACATTTTCTATAATCACTCGCGGCTTCTCGAACGTTCCGCAAAACTCAATAAGGAACTTGGAGGCGGCTCGCTCACTGCCCTGCCAATCATCGAAACCCAGGCAGGCGACGTTTCGGCATTTATTCCGACTAACGTCATCTCGATTACCGACGGCCAAATTTACCTGGAGCCGGGTTTGTTCTTCGCCGGTGTTCGCCCGGCCATCAACGTCGGCCTCTCGGTATCCCGAGTCGGCGGCGCCGCGCAAACAAAGGCGATGAAACAGGTCGCGGGCAAGTTGCGGCTCGAACTTGCCCAGTACCGCGAACTGGAAGCTTTTGCAAAGTTCGGCTCCGACCTTGATAAATCAACACAGGCACAGCTTAACCGCGGTATGCGGCTTGTCGAGTTGCTCAAGCAGCCCCAGTATCAGCCAATGCCGGCTGAAAAAGAGGTCATCTCGCTCTACTCGGGTACCAGGGGGTTCCTGGATTCTGTCCCGGTAGAAAAGATCGGCCAGTACGAGCAGCAGATGCTGGCGTTTGTCGAGCGCAAGTATCCTGAGATCCTTGCCGAAATCAAGGAAAAGAACGTTATCGGCGACTCTCTCGACGAGAAGATTGGCGCCGCCCTTAAGGAATTTGCGACGGTTTTCCAGGCGTAATTGACGTCCAAAACTGAGAACAAGAGAGTGAAGACATGGCAACTCTAAGGGACATCAAGACAAAAATTACCGCCGTTAAGAAGACCTCGCAAATCACAAAGGCCATGAACATGGTTGCCGCCGCAAAACTGCGCAGCGCGCAGCAGAGGATGGAACAGTTTCACCCGTACGCGCTCAAGTTCAAGGAGTTCATTGGCCGGCTTGCCGCGGGCGTGGAGGATGCGAGCCAATATTCGCTGCTCACGCCCAAGGATGAGGTCAAAAAAATCGAGCTTTTGCTTGTAACCGCGGACAGGGGTCTTTGCGGCAGTTTCAATACCAACCTGATCGTCTCGGCGGAAAGGTTCTTAAGGGCTAAAGAGGCCGAGGGCCTTGAGATTAGCCTTACGGCTGCCGGGCGGAAGGCCGGAGAATACTTCAGGCGGCGCAAGTACCATATTCGCAAAAGTTACACCGGTCTTTTGAACAAGGTGAGCTACGAGGACGCTCGGCAGATCGGCGATGAACTCGTCGAGCAGTTCGAAACGGGTGGTGCCGACGAGGTCTATGTAATCTACAGCCACTTCATAAATATAGTCAAACAGCAGCCTACAATAGTAAAGCTGCTGCCCATAACACCGGCCGCGGGGCAGGATGAAGGCGCTGGCGGACACTTTGAGTACCTTTTCGAACCCTCTCACCAGGCGCTTTTGATGGACCTGCTGCCAAATTACATATATGTGCAGATCCTCGAAACCTTGTACCAGACCTCCGTGGGCGAGCATGCCGCGCGGATGGCCGCAATGGAAAACGCGACCAACAACTGTAAAGAACTGGTAAGGACGCTTACCCTGACCTACAACAAGGCCAGGCAGGCTGGTATTACCAAGGAATTGATGGATATAGTCGGCGGTGCCGAAGCCCTCAGGAAATAGAGAACAGCCGGTTGGCAAGGGAGGATAAATGCCCATGAACGTGGGAAAAATCGTACAGGTTATTGGAAATGTCGTGGACGTTGAATTTGAGGAAGGCAAATTGCCGCCTCTGCTGACAGCTCTTTTCGTCAGCAACCCCGGCATCGGCCCCGAAGAAGACAACCTGGTCCTCGAAGTCGCCCAGCACCTTGGTGACAACGTTGTGCGCACCATCGGAATGGACCTTACCGATGGGTTGGTTCGCGGTATGACGGCCAAGGATTCCGGAAAGCCGATCATGATGCCGGTAGGCAAAACGGTTCTCGGGCGCGTTATCAACGTCGTTGGAAGACCCGTGGACGGACTCGGACCGATCCAGTCCGATACTTATATGCCCATCCACCGCGCAGCGCCTACATTCACCGAGCAGGACACCTCAGTTAAGGTGCTCGAGACGGGCGTTAAGGTTATCGACCTTCTCGTTCCGTTCCCCCGCGGCGGTAAAATGGGCATGTTCGGCGGAGCAGGCGTTGGCAAAACGGTCGTCATGATGGAGATGATCCACAACATCGCCATGCAGCATGGTGGTATCTCCGTTTTCGCGGGCGTTGGCGAAAGAACCCGCGAAGGAAACGACCTCTACCATGAAATGAAGGATTCGGGAGTTCTGCCGCGCGCCGGCCTGGTTTACGGCCAGATGACCGAACCCCCCGGAGCACGCGCCCGTGTTGCCATCTCGGCACTGACCGTGGCCGAGTATTTCCGCGATGTCGAGGGGCAGGACGTTCTCCTGTTCGTAGACAATATTTTCCGTTTCACCCAGGCGGGTGCTGAAGTTTCGGCACTCCTGGGTCGCATGCCTTCGGCCGTTGGTTACCAGCCGACTCTTGGTACCGACCTTGGCGAGTTGCAGGAACGGATTACCTCGACCACAAAGGGTTCGATTACGTCGGTTCAGTGCGTCTACGTCCCTGCCGACGACTTGACCGACCCCGCGCCCGCAACGACCTTTGCCCACCTTGACGGTACGGTCGTTCTCTCGCGCCAGATCGCGGAACTTGGTATTTATCCCGCCGTTGACCCGTTGGATTCGACTTCGCGAATCCTTGACCCCAACGTCCTCGGTTCCGATCATTACTATACCGCGCGCGAAGTTCAGGTGATCCTCCAGAAGTACAAAGACCTGCAGGACATCATCGCAATTCTCGGTATGGACGAACTCTCAGACGAGGACAAGCTTACCGTTTCTCGTGCCAGAAAGATGCAGCGCTTCCTGTCTCAGCCGTTCCATGTTGCTGAAACCTTCACCGGTGTCGCCGGTAAATACGTCAAGATGGAAGACACCATCAGAGGGTTCAAGGAAATCTGCGAAGGCAAGCACGATGATATTCCCGAGCAGGCTTTCTACATGGTAGGCTCCATCGAGGAAGCGGTCGAGAAGGCCAAGAAGATGGCTGCGGCCTAACAGGGAAAGATGGTGAGCTTATGGCGGAAAAAATTTTGCTCGATATTGTAACACCTGAAAAGAGAGTTCTCAGCGAGACCGTGGATATCGTGGTCGCGCCTGGCGAGGAGGGGGAATTCGGCGTTCTTCCCGGCCATATCCCTTTCCTTTGCAAGCTCAAGGTTGGTGAACTCCGGTTTCGAGTCGGCCAATCCGCTCGGCACGTTGCAATAATGGGGGGATATGCCGAAGTGCTGCCGGATCGTGTAACCGTCCTCGCCACTGCAGCCGAAGATGCGGCCGAGATCGATGTTGTCCGGGCAAAAGCTGCTCGTGAAAGGGCCGAGAGGCGTCTGGCCGAAGCCAGGGATGCCCTCGAATTTGCCACCGCGCAGGCTGCCCTGCAAAGGGCAATTGCACGACTCAAGGTTGCTGAGAAGCTATAGATTCCTTGTGAATTGATCATTAAGCCCTCCGGTTATCAAATCGGGGGGCTTTTTCGTTGCTTTCACCTCGATGTAACCCGGAAACCTAGACTGGCAGTTTCAAACCGAAGTGGTGCAATCCCTCGGAGCTACAATCGCCTTGACTATTCCCATGTGCTTTGGCTAAAATGCGGCTGGATTGTTTTTTTGCATAATATTCGGTCCGTTTGGGCAGAGATGGGCGCGGAATTTGCCGCAGGATGTGCGATGCGGCCGATACGTGGTCGGAGCGTGAAGGTACACTTTGGAGGGAATTTTCGTCCCGGCTGTTTGTGGAAATGGAGTTCATAAGAGGTAGAAATCGGCAAAGACCGGTCATTATTGCCGGATTATTCGGAAGAAATACTCACTTTTGTCACGGTTCGCGCTTTCTCGTGCTATAATTATTAACACTGGTGCGAACCGAAAGAATAAATCTGGATAATGAGCTTTTTAGTGGTTCCCCCTGCGGTGTTCGTGATTGGTAGAATGTTTCTGAGCCAACACTTAAAAAACGGGAGCTCTGCCTTTTTCCGGTGTGCAAGTCAGCATTAAAGCTGAAAGCCTGAAGGAACTATAGGGCGCCCACCTGAACCGTACGGTTCAAAACCACCTGCCAACACGGCACCTGCGGGGTGCCGTATGCCTCTTTTTTACGGGCCGTACCAGTCCTTCCATGAGTTTTACCTTCCCGGGCTCTTCCGCGCCAACCGGTGAAAATCCGGTAATTTCCCGAATTTACTTGCAATGCCCCTTATCTTATGAGGCCCCGCACTTCCTCGTAATGGGATCGCAAGTGTTTAAGCTCGAAAGGAATCTTTTAAAAATGAGCTATATATTGGAACTATTTATACTCCTAGTGGGACTTGCGGGCGGTGCCGGACTCGGTTTTTACGGGCGCTATCTCTGGTTGGAAAAGAAAAACCAGGAACTCGGGGCTGAAGCAAAAAACATAATTGTCGAGGCCAAAAAAGAGGCTGAGACGATAAAGAAAGAGGCGATCCTTCAAGCTAAGGACACCCTCTTTCAAATGAAGGCAGAATTCGAACGGGAGACCAGGGAGAGCCGAAAAGAGTTCCAGAACCTGGAGAAACGAATACTCCAAAAAGAAGAAAACCTTGATCGCAAAGCCGAATCGAACGAGAAGAGGGAAGTTGCTCTCGCCAAGCGTGAAAAGCAAATATCTCAGCAGGAAAATGAGATCGTCAACCGCGAGAAGGAACTGACGGGTATCATCGAAGAAGAAAAGCGAAAGCTTGAGGGCATCTCCGGCATGTCTGTCCAGGAAGCAAAAGAGATGCTGATCCAGTCGATTGAGAACGAAGCGCGCCACGATGCCGCCGTTATCATCAAAAAGATCGAGACAGAAGCCCGCGAAACCGCTGATCGAAAGGCAAAGGACATTATCTCTCTCGCAGTCCAGAGGTACTCGGGCGACTATGTCGCCGAGAAGACCGTCTCGGTTGTAAACCTGCCAAACGAGGAGATGAAGGGCCGGATAATCGGCCGCGAGGGTCGCAATATCAGGGCCATCGAAGCCTCGACCGGGGTTGATCTTATAATCGATGACACGCCCGAAGCGGTGATACTCTCGGGCTTCAACCCCGTGCGGCGCGAGGTTGCCAGATTGTCTCTGGAAAGACTTATCTCGGATGGCAGAATCCATCCCGCAAGGATCGAAGAAGTTGTCGAAAAGGTAAATGCCGAGATCGAAAACTCGATCCGCGAATCAGGGGAGCAGGCCGCATTCGATGTTGGCGTCCACGGTATTCACGCCGAAATCATCAAATTTATCGGAAAGCTTAAGTTCCGGACAAGCTACGCGCAAAACGTGCTCCAGCACTCAAGAGAGGTCTCTTTTCTGTGCGGAATCATGGCCGCCGAGCTTGGTCTCAATGAAAAACAGGCCAAACGCGCCGGTCTCCTGCACGATATCGGCAAGGCAATCGACCACGAGATGGAAGGCCCCCATGCGGCAATCGGTGCAGACCTTGCCAGAAGATACGGTGAATCCCCTGCCATTGTGCACGCAATTGCCGCCCACCACGAAGATATTCCGGCGGAAGATGTCATGGCCGTCCTGGTTCAGGCAGCCGACGCCCTCTCCGGGGCAAGGCCGGGCGCCCGCAAGGAGTTGCTTGAAACGTACGTGCGCAGGCTTGAAGACCTTGAGCGGATCGCAAGCTCTTTTACCGGTATAAACAAGGCCTACGCCATTCAGGCTGGCCGTGAACTTCGAATTGTCGTCGAAAGCGGCGTGGTAAATGATGCCGATGTTGTCCTGCTAAGCCGCGACATTGCCAAGAAGATCGAGGGCGAACTCACCTATCCCGGCCAGATAAAGGTCACGGTTATCCGTGAGACCAGGGCAGTCGAGTACGCGAAATAAGTTTCGAATTCTGGGAGGGCCTTTTTCACCGGTGAAAAACGTTTACGATATCCTTGCCGAACGGGGGTTCATCGCGCAGTCAACCGATGCCGAAGAACTCAGGGGCTACCTGTTGAACTCCGCCTCCTGTTATATCGGCTTCGATCCCACTGCCGACAGTCTCCACGTTGGCAGCCTCGTGCCCATAATGGCGCTTGCCAACATGCAGCGCAATGGTCACCGCCCCATAGTCCTTGTTGGCGGCGGAACGGGTCTGGTGGGAGACCCCAGCGGTAAAACCGAGATGCGAAAGCTCCTCACACTCGATCAGATCGAAATCAATGTGGCGGCACTAAAAAGCCAGCTCTCCCGGTTTCTCGATTTTGGCGAGGGTGGGGCCATGATGGTAAATAATGCTGACTGGCTCGTCGGGCTTCGCTACATCGAGTTTTTGCGCGATATCGGGCGCCACTTCAGCGTCAATAGAATGCTAGCCGCTGAATCCTACAAAGCCCGCCTCGAAACCGGACTCAATTTCATCGAATTCAACTATATGCTCCTTCAGGCATACGATTTCCTCTACCTTGCCGGAAAACATGATTGTTACCTCCAAATGGGTGGGGATGACCAGTGGGGCAATATCGTTGCCGGAATCGATCTTATCAGGCGAAAACTCCAAAAGGGCGCATACGCCATCACCTTCCCGCTCCTTACCACGGCATCTGGGGCGAAGATGGGCAAAACGGCGGCCGGAGCCGTGTGGTTGAGCGCCGAGAAGACCAGCCCGTTCGAATTCTATCAGTTCTGGATAAATACCGACGACCGTGATGTGGTGCGGTTCCTGAAGCTCTACACGTTTCTGCCGGTTTCGGAAATTGAGATGGTAGCAAATCTGGAAGGCCAGGACCTTAACCTCTGCAAAACCATTCTCTCCTTCGAGGTGACCCGGCTCGCCCATGGAAGAGAGGCGGCCCTGGAGGCAATGGAAGCTGCTGAGAGCGTTTTCGGCGGGAGGACATTACCCCCTGATTTGCTTCCTTCCAGCACCATTCCGAGGCAAGGGGGGCGCAAAGCCGAAGCTGTCCCGACGACACTTGTCCAAACGGGGCGCCTCGATGCCGGAATTCCGGCCTTTGAGCTATTCGCCGAAATGAAACTCTGCGAATCCAGGGGCGCTGCCAGGCGTTTGATCCAGCAGGGCGGGGCCTACGTAAACGAAGAGAGAATTGCCGATATTGATTTCCGTATTGGTTCGAACCACTTGCGAGATGGCAGCATAATGCTCAAGGCCGGCAAAAAGAAGGTGCACAGAATTCGCGTGGAATAATGGATTTTGCGGTTGACTAAGTCGGCCGGGTGGGATACAAACGCGACTTCCCGCGGGGTAGCGAATGGAGTTAATCAAGGCTCTTTTTGGAGCTTCCCGGAGGGGCGGAAAAAATCGCATCTGAGTGCGATTATGTGTTGACTTAAAAAGTGAGTTTGCTATACTCATTAGGTTGCCCTGAAAAAGGGTGCAAGAAAAAAAGCTTGACAGAGCCGAGTGGGTTTCGGTAAACTAAAAGTTCCTCGGAAAAACGGGGGGCATGTTCATTGAAAACTAAATAGCGGAAAAGATAAGTGTGCTGGGCCTAGTACACAAGGTTAAGAGGATTTAACTGAAGAGTTTGAT
>DBMI01000078.1 GCA_002298165.1 Desulfarculales bacterium UBA702 | reverse complement strand
TCACTGTTTTAAGATACTACATATCAGGGCAAAGGAAAAGCAAAGAGGCGTACCAGCAGCTCGGCAGCCCTTAAGCTCCTAATATTCCTAAATTCGCCACAGCAGGAATCCCTGCAATACTCGTGGCCTTCCTGACTGCTCGAAGAATTGCCTCGGTAACTGCGAGTACAGCCAGGGTGCCGATCAGGCTTACCTCGATACCCTGGACTCCCCCACAGCTAAGGGCAAAAATGGTATCGCCGTCATATTGGGTGTGGACCGGGAAAACGGTCCTTGCAAGGCCATCGTGGGACATCTGGGCCACTTTGGTGAGTTGTGTCTTGTCCAGCCTGGCGTTGGTGGCAACCGCGCCTATTATGGTGTTCTCGGTGTTTGAAAATCCCCTGTAGCAGCTCAGATTCATGATTTCTGGAATCGAATCGGCAAGCTCGGTACTCTGAGGCCCTTTTCTTGCGCCTGCCACTTTGGAGCCGGTCGAAGGGTCGTAAACTTCGCCAAACGAATTTACAACTACCAGGGCCCCAACTTTTACGCCACCACATGCGGTTATACAACTGCTCCCGAGTCCGCTTTTCATACAGCGCTCGAAACCGAATATCTTCCCAACCGTTGCACCGGTCCCAGCCCCTACGCTTCCCTCCAGTACGGGGCCGGCCGAAGCATTCCTTAATGCAGTCTCAGCCAGATCCGGTCCCGGATAATTTCCGGTGGTATTAATTCCAAGATCGAAAATTATCGCGCCCGAAACAATCGGTATCACACCGTGGCCGGTGTCGAAACCTGTGCCGCGCTCACTAAGACATTGCCGCAATCCGTCCGCCACACTCAGCCCGAAAGCACTCCCGCCGGAGAAGAAAAGGCCGTCTATCCGCTCGACAAGGTTCAGCGGGTTGAGAGTATCGGTGCCGCAGGTCCCCGGCGCTCCTCCGCGAATGTCTACCCCGGCCGAGGCTGTGCCATCCGGGAAAACTATTACAGTGCACCCGCTCGGAATTGCATCGAGTCGAGCGTGTCCGACGTGCAGTCCGCCGACTTCGGTTATGGTGTCATTCA
Source organism: Desulfarculales bacterium UBA702 (assembly GCA_002298165.1). Taxonomy (GTDB): domain Bacteria; phylum Desulfobacterota; class Syntrophobacteria; order Syntrophobacterales; family Syntrophobacteraceae; genus SbD1. The sequence goes on along the minus strand of DBMI01000078.1, from coordinate 3,108 downwards.
TTATGTTGCTGGTCCCGGTATTGCTGGAGAAGGTAGCGGTAAATTTCCTTGCCGATTTCAACTCCGGTCTGGATGATCTCAGGCCCATACTGGCGGCCGGTAGGGGTTCGGAAGGTCTCTATAATGCTCACCGTCCCCGACATCCCCCAGGGAAATCTTTCAATCAACTCGCGCGGGCCAATGCCCTGGTGATCGGCCATGTGCCAGAGCGTGTGGGTAAATGTGTCCGAGCCCCAGCGGAATTTGTCGGCATCATAGAGGCAGTCGCTGACCAGTTTGATCCATTGGCGAGGGCCTTCGCCCTCAGCAGATGGAGCTTCGGCTACAAAAGCTTCATGGTTTCTTATCGCATTGCAGATGCAGCCCACCTCATTTTTACTGAGGTGTGGAAACCGCTTCAAAATTTCCTCCGCCTTTTCAGCCCCGCACCCGGCGTGGTTTTCTTCGCCCCGGCAAATATCGTGAAGCAAGCCGGCGAAAATCCCGAGAACCATCAGCCGCTCGACAGCTATGGGCTTCATTTTGACCGAATCCATCTCGATAAAGAGCAGAACGGCCGAATCGATGCTGACCCTCGTGCTGTGATAGAGCCCATGACCGAGTTCTTCGTTGAACTGAGGCTCGACGATTCCGCGCAACCGAAGAACACCGGGGTGGCGGAAGAAGAGCTTTCGTGCAATGGAAACCGGGGCCTTGAATCGAGTATAGAATTCCGGAACGGGATGCTTGGAGGCTATCCTCTCCGCTTCGCGCTGCAATTTCCGGATAGTTTCATTCATCCCGCAGCCCTTGGCTGTTGGCTAGGATTAGGCTGGTTCGTTTCATTAATGCTCATTTCGAACAGGTGAATGCCGCGGGAAATGGTGATTTAGACTGAACCCGCCTCTGTTGATTGGCTGGGTAATCGCTCAAGCTTTAAATAGAACCGGCATGCCCCCCCCTGAACGTGCAGCAGGGCTAATGTTACAGCAGCCAGTATTTTTCCGCAATAAGCCTCCTGAACCGAGGGGTGTAGACGAGGTCGAAAGTTTCTTCCTTACCGGGAAAAAGGTCGATGGCGAATTTTTTGACCCCTTTCACAACCGCCTGGGCTTCATCAATGGACATGGTAGACTGGGCGATAAGCGCTAGTGAAAAATCAACAAGCCTCCTGAGATGCCTGATTTTTTTGTCTTCTTCCTTTATTTCCGCAACTGTATATTTTCGTTCCTCTTTTTCCATCTAAAACCCCTTCTGATTTTTCGGGCCTGCGATACAGCAAAGAATGCCGGGACCGAAAAAATATATATTTCTCAAAGTATAACATGTAAATTTTTGACCAGCTTGGTTATGATCGGAGGATGGATCGGTATGAATGTTGATCTGAAACTCTGTTACGGAGATGTTTATGAGCCCTGTTGAGATCAAAAAAGATATTTACTGGGTGGGCGCGCTGGACTGGCACATAAGGGATTTTCATGGCTATTCCACCCCAAAGGGGACAACCTATAACGCCTATCTGGCAATGGATGAAAAGATCGCCCTCTTCGACACTGTAAAAAAGCCTTTTCTGAAGGAATTTGTGGCTTCAATCCGGCGGATAGTCGATCCCAAGCGGATAGACTACCTTGTTGTAAATCATGTCGAGATGGACCATTCCGGGGCGGTTCCCGAGATGATTGAGCTCATACAGCCCGAGAAGGTCTTTTGTTCCCCTATGGGAAAGAAGGCGCTTATCCAGCATTATCATCGGGAGGACTGGCCTTTCGAGGTGGTGGAAACAGGCAAGACGCTGAGCCTTGGCAGGAAGAGCGTCAATTTTCTGGAAACCCGCATGCTTCACTGGCCCGACAGCATGATGTCCTATATTCCGGAAGAAAAGCTGCTGCTCTCGAGCGATGGCTTCGGGCAGCATTGGGCCACGAGCCAGCGGTTCGACGACGAAGTCGATAATGGCGAACTGATGAAGCATGCAGCCAAGTACTATGCGAATATCCTGCTGCTTTTTTCGCCGCTCGTGCGCAAGCTTCTGGCAAAGGTTGCCGAACTCGGGATCGAGATCGATATGATCGCCCCCGACCACGGGCTTATCTGGCGCTCGGACCCAGGTTCGATCATCGAAGCCTATGGCCGTTGGAGCAGGCAGGAAAGTACGCGAAAGGCGCTGGTTATCTACGACACGATGTGGCAGGCAACCGAGTCGATGGCGTACGCCATCAGCGAAGGCCTGAAGACAGAAGGAATCGATTTTAAAATATTCAACCTCAGGCTCAATCATCGAAGCGATATCATGACCGAGGTACTTGACGCCGGCGCCCTGATTCTGGGCTCCCCCACGATCAACAACGGCATTATGCCGACGGTGGCCGATTTCCTGTGCTACATGAAGGGTCTTCGCCCGACCGGCAAGATCGGCGCCGCCTTCGGTTCCTACGGCTGGAGCGGAGAGGCGGTCAAGCAGATATCGGATGCCCTGGGTGAGATGAACCTGCAGGTCGAGGAAGGCATCCGCGTGCAGTACGCCCCGCGGAAGGATGACCTCGACAGATGCTTCGAATTGGGGAGACAGGTCGGCCGTGCAATGAAAACAGCTCAATCGGCCGAGAAAACGGCCCTGGCCTAAACTCAAAGCGTTGAATGAAGAAACAGCCTTTGAAGGTTCTTTTTCTCTGCTACGGAAACACATGCCGGAGCATCCTTGCCGAAGCTCTTGCTCGCCATTACTGGGGAAGCGATATCGAGGTATCATCGGCCGGCCTTGCTCCGCATGGACACATAACCGTGCACACGCTGGAGGCCCTACGGGAAGCCGGCATCCCGGCCGATGGCCTCTACTCGAAAGGACTGCGCCAGGTTGCGCTTGAAGAAATTGACTTGATAGTGGACCTCACCGGAATGGATATCGGTGAAATTCTCCCGCCCACATTTACCGGGAAGTTGATTTCCATATACATCCGCGATCCTTTCGGCCATAGCCTTGACGAGTTCAGGAATACCAGGGAGGAATTAAGGAAGCTGATTACCGGAAAGCTGCCGGAGATGATTTCCGCCGAGAGATAAACTGATATCCCATAATGCGTCAACTTACCGGAGCAACGCTCGCGGTTGTAGGGTGGGCACAGCGCTTTA
>DBMI01000089.1:36719-55232 GCA_002298165.1 Desulfarculales bacterium UBA702 | reverse complement strand
ACCCTCCCCTAACCCCTCCCATCGAGGGAGGGGAATACATATCGCAACTCCTATGGGCAATCGACCCATTTTATTGTTCCCACCTCATCACGCAGTGTCCTGTTCCCAAAAACCTACCTTTTCGCAACTATCCGGCTGGTGGCGCTTACCAGTTCAAGCACCCTGTCGGCCGCCGACTCGGACATGCTGCCGCATCCGCAGCTTGGGGTGAGCAGGGATTGCGACAATATCTTTTCTGCCGGCATTTCATCCGATGCAAGCTCATCCACCTGGGCGGCCAATTTGGCTGCCAGCTTTTCGGGGGTTTCCGCCATTATCGATTCCACATCGGTTGTGGGAACGATCCCCCATGCGAGGTTTCCTCCCCGCTTCAGAAAATCCAGGCAGGCTTTGCGGTAAATCACGAATCTGTCAAAATAGGTGTAGGCGTCAAAGTTGATGATGTCGAAATCGGACTGGAACCCCAGAAGCCAGTCGGTGTTTGCGCACACGTGGATTCCGGCAAGGGCCCCGGCTGCATGAATGGCTGCCACGACCTCGGAAAAAAGGTCCCGCACCTGTTCGGCAGTTACGGTTATGAAGGCAGAGGATCCAAAACCCGCCAGTCCCGGTTCGTCGAGAAAAATTATGACCGGCGCACCAAACTGTTTCAATTTTTCGATCTGCCACCTGGCTTTGCAGGCTAGGAGCTTCGGCCCAATATCGGCGTAGCGCTCATCAAACAGCAGGGATCGGCCGTTCTGGTCCTTCATGCCCGAAAGCAGAGTGAAAGGTCCGACTACCTGACCTTTCACTGCCCGGAACTTATTGTTTTTCGCCGCCCCGGAAAGCGTATCGAGGAACAGATCAAATGTAGCCCCGGTGTCCGGCCCCATCTTGAAACGGGAATTCTCGACGGCTTTTATCCCTTCTTCTACCTCCAGGTACTCTTCGTAAAACGAGTATGTCTCATCATCAAAGCCGGAGCCATCGGTTCTGGCAAATACCTTGTCTGCCTCGCAGACCAGGCCCGGCAAGCCCTCCGAGTATTGTACCATCATCTGTTCGGCGGGGAATGCCGGCAGTTGTGGCCAGACCGGTATATCCGGAACCGACTCCAGAATCAGATCGATTGCCCTTTGCCTGTCCCTGTGAGGCATGCTGCCAATAAGGGTTGCGGATGCAAGTCCCTGGAATTTTCTCACTACGTGCTCCTTTCAGTGCAATAGCTTGCAGCACCATTTTCGGTGGTTGCGGAAGGTGAGATTATTTATCCAATTCAGGGCCGCCGCAAGTTTTATTTGATTTCAGAACCGACGCTGTTCTACAAATACATTTTTGCGAAAGAAATTTCATGGGAGGATATATGGCCGAAGATCTCAAAAAGATGTACCGAACTGTTATGGAAGACCATTTTCCCGACTCGATGCGGATTAGTTTCGGCGACCGGGAGCTGGTGTACAGGAAAAGATCCTGGAAGTTCCCCGATGAAAAGGGTGAGCTGATCGAAAAAGGGCTCCGCTACGGAGAAAATCCGGGACAGGAGGCAGCACTCTATGAATTGGTAGGCGGCAACCTCCTTCTGGGTGGATGCCGGTTCATAGAACCGGGCAAAGGCCTTGTAAGCGCGATCACGGAAGCCGATATGCTTCAGGAAGGCAAGCATCCCGGAAAAACCAACCTGACTGATCTCGATAATGGCCTCAATATTTTAAAGTACCTGATGGGAAAGCCGGCGGCGGCTATCCTCAAGCACAATAACCCCTGCGGGGCCGCTCACGGTTCAACTCTTGCCGAGGCTTACAATCGTGCAAACCGCGCCGACCGGATTGCCGCATTCGGAGGATGCCTCGTATTGAACCGTCCGGTTGATAAAGAGACCGCCGAACTGATTTCCGAGAACTACCTCGAGGTGGTCGCCGCACCCGATTTCGAAGAAGGCAGCCTGGATGCGCTCAAAAGAAGGGCTAATCTTAGAATTATTCAGGTCTCACGCATCGAGCGCCTCGCTGAATACACCAATGAGCGCTTCGTCGATTTCAAGTCTTTGATCGATGGCGGATTGATACTGCAGCAGTCCCCGCTGAACAAGGTTAAAGGGCCGCAAGACCTGAAACTTGCCGAAACCACCTACAAGGGCGAGACGTACAAAATCAAGCGCGAACCGACCCAGCGGGAGATGGCCGACCTGCTTTTCGGATGGTTTGTCGAGCAGGGCGTAACTTCGAATTCCGTGCTCTATGTAAAGGATGAGTGCACGGTCGGAATCGGCACGGGCGAGCAGGACCGCGTCGGGGTTGCCGAAATAGCCGTCTATAAGGCCTACCAGAAATACGCCGACACCCTTTGTTTCGACCGTTACCGAATGTCCTACAAGGAACTCGAGCTGGCAGTGGAGAAGGGCGAGCGCCCCAAGGAGCAGAAGGACGAAATAGATGCACTGACTCGAGAGGCAAAAGCGGGCCTCATCGGCTCGGCAATGGTGTCGGATGCATTCTTCCCGTTCAGGGACGGTGTTGACGTTGGACTACGTCAGGGCGTATCGGCCGTTGTCCAACCCGGTGGATCGATGAGGGATTGGGAAGTAATAGAGGCCTGCAATGAAGCTGACGTGACGATGGTGCTGACCGGGCAGAGGGCGTTTAAGCACTAGAGTCGGGTAAATTAATGCAATCCGCGGGGTATCAAGTCTCTCCCGTGGCTGCATGAATCCAAAGGTAGGGGCAAATAATTATTTGCCCCTACCATATCCATTGCGGCAAATAATTATTTGCTCCTACAGTGGTTGGTACAGGCATGTCCATTGCCGTCATCGTCACTGAGTACACCGCAGAAGACCAGGAATCTTTCCCATAAATACATTGAAAGCCCGGCTGAAAATAACGCAATCGTGGAAAAGGCAGCCGCATCAAAGATCTGGTGGCCATTGATCCCCTGAGGGAACAGGTAAGCGGCGATTTTTAATACGAGTAAACAGCCGAGTGCCGCGACTACCGGAATTGATAAACGAGCAAAAGAAAATCTCTTCCTGTCGATGACTAACATCTTGATTATCCTTGGGAACATGAACAAGCAAATAGAAACGGGCAACAAAATTAATAGCAGAACGAATCGACCGCGTAGTTTAATTTCAATTCAGGCTAAACACAACCTCGAATTTAAATTGCGAGTTCCAATTCCGCCGCGTCCTCCAGGGCTATCTCGAGTTCCGCAAGCATAATTTCCTTTACGCCAAGCGCATGGGCTTCGGGCAATGTAGCCGGTACGATGTGGCTTTCCGGCTTAAGACTCAACCCGACCTTTCTGCAAACCTGGTTTACAATCCTTACCGCCAGCAGCAATACGTCACCCGGGTCGAACTCCTCGAGGTGATGGTCGCGAGCCACCGTGCAATAGTTTACAGGGATACACCACTCCTCCATCAGGTTATATCCCTGCTCGACGTGCATTGATTCCAGGATTTCCGAGATGAAGACCTCGGAAAGATCCAGTTCCGCATTATCCTTTTTCAGGTGCTCTATGACCCGCAGAAGCAGCAGTTTTCCTATGTCGTGCAGCAGGCCGGCCAGGAATCCCTCATCGCCCATATCGGGATAGCCCGTTTTCTTGAGGAGCCATTTTGTCCCTATTGCAGTTGCCAGGGCGTGTTTCCACAACTCCTTGAGGTACTTGTCGATAACGGCATCTCTCGAAGAATACATACTGCGCTGGCTGCTCACTATCAGGCAGTTGAATACCTGGTTTATTCCCAGGCGCATCAGAGCGTCGCGGATGGTCCGGACCTTGTTCAAGCCAGAGAAAAAGGCGGAATTCGCCAATTTGAGGACCTGGCTTGCAAGGGCCTGGTCCTTGCTGATAATCCTGGCCACCTGGTCGATTGGTGGCAGCTCGTCTTCCGACATAATCTGTTGCAGTTCCACGGCTACTCCGGGGAATACGGGCAGGCTCAACTGTTCCGAGGTTGCGTATTCCCTGACTATTTCCAGCAGTGATCTACCATTTTTCTCTAGGTTCATAGTTCTGCACCCAAAAGGCGTTTGAGTTCGGGGATTGGCCTGGGTTTGCCTACTCGGGGCAGGGACCTGAAGACCTCATGAATGGACGTTAAGCCGGTTACGGCTTTCATGATACCGTCTTCAATCAGGGTGACCAGACCGGAAGATTCCATACTTATTTTTCTTATCTCGTAAGTGGTCTTCTTGTTCAAGACAGCGTCCTTGACCTGCTCGTTAAGAAAAAGCAGTTCGAAGGCCCCAAGGCGGCCCTTGTAGCCGGTGAAACGGCAGGCCGAGCATCCGCGCCCCATCATGAATTTGGCTCCTTTGACGTCCGAGGGCGAATAGCCCAGGCGATAGAGTTCAGATGGTTGCGGTATGTAGCTCTCGGCGCAGTTCGGGCAGACTTTCCTGAGGAGCCTCTGCGCGACCACGCCCGCAACGGTCGACGCTATCATGAAAGGCTCGATATTCATATTGATAAGCCGTATCAACGCCCCGATACTGTCTTCAGTATGGAAGGTACTGAGGACTTTATGGCCCGTGAGCGAGGCCTGTATGCAGGTCTCGGCCGAAAACTGATCGCGGATCTCACCTATCACAATTACATCGGGATCCTGCCTCACCACGTGTCGAAGGCTCTCCTCGAATGTAAGATTGATCTTCGGGTCTATTGAGCATTGCGCTATGCCGTCCAACAGGTATTCAACCGGATCCTCGACCGTTACGATGCAGGTATTGATATTTTCCAGATAGTTCACAGCGCTATAAAGCGTTGTTGTCTTCCCCGAGCCGGTCGGACCCGTTACCAGGATAACTCCGTTCGGGATATCGATTGTATCCCGGAAATTATCCATCATCTTCGGGAACATCCCGATTTCTTTTAGATCGAGCACCTGTCCCTTGCGGTTCAACAGCCTAAGGACAACTTTTTCTCCCCATACGGTTACATAAAAAGAGACTCTAAGGTCGAGCGCCGAGCCGGTCCTGCTGTTTTCGAATAAGATTCTGCCGCCCTGGTGTCTTCTTCTTTCGGCGATATCGGCCCGAGACATTATTTTGAGGCGGCTCGAAAGCGGCGGCCCCATTTCTATCGGCAGGTCCTTGTGTTGGACCAGGACCCCGTCTATGCGAAATCTTATCCTGAGTTTGTCTCGCATGGGTTCGATATGGATATCGCTCGTATTGCTCTTCTCTGCCTCCTCGATTAGAGAATTCACTATACTGATCACCGACTTCTCGTCGGGTTCGATACCCCTGGCGGTCGAAGCGTCGCGCTCCAGGGCTGCAACTACCTCGCGGAAGTCAGCCTTGGAGCATAGGGCCGGGATGATTTTGCCGAAAGTTTTTTGGGCTGCTTCAACATTATCGCGGTTCAGGGGATCGGTAAAGACTACCGTTACCTTGCCTTCCTCCACGGCTACCGGGATAAACTGGTGGAGGGCATACCACTTTGCGGGAGCCCTTCTGAGCAGTGTTGGATTTAATTTCGCGACCTCGATGTGAAGAAATGGCAGGCCCAGCTGAAAGGAAAGAACTTCGAGCAGTTTTCGCTCCTCGATGAAGCTGCCGTCTATGAGGATTTCGCCAAGGCTCTTTTTGACAGCACCTTCCTTTTGCTGGCTGATCGCAGATTCGAGTTCACTTTTCGTGATGTGGCCGAGTTCGACAAGAAGAGCACCGATTTTCAGATTGAGTCGATGAGCCGCGAGTGTGGATTGCAGTTGCTCCGAGTTGATCAGCTTGAGATCTTTGAGCACCTGGAGAAGCGTAACGTGGCCGGTAAGCTTCGAGTGTACCCGCATCGCGTGCTTGAGCTGATCCGGAGTTATGACCCCTTCTTGCATTAAGATACGGTAAAGCTCGCCTACCTGCTCGTTTCTCGTGGCGAGGCATTTCTTCTCGTTTTGGGTCGGGTTGGTTTCGCCCATCAACTTCAGTATCTCTTCTTTTTCGGCCAGATCGGTATTCAAGGTCTCTTCCCCTGAAATTCAGAATAGCTGCGGCAAGTATCTGTGCGGCTGTCCGCGAACAATGAATAGATCGGCACTTCGTAAAAGCTTCTTTAAGGAAATAGGGGTTTGTAAAATTATAGAGCAAGGGATGAGGAATTATTGAGAACACAATCTGGGAAAGGTTTTACAGACTAGCGTTCATTAAGGTTCCGCGGGCCATCGCCGCCAGGCTGAGTCCGACTCTTTATGGGCGTTTTCTCGAACCAACATCCCACTACAGCGTTCACCTCGAACGCTAATTGGTGTAGAAGTCCTTAAATTCCACATAAGGGATTAAAATTCCAAGCTGGGGCTGTAGTATGGTGCCTATTTCATTGGTCGGGATGTCGGGTTCGGGTAAATCGCACTGGTCGGCCAGGTTGGCCGGTTTTGGCTTCAGGCGGTATTGCTGTGACGACCTGATAAGCGACAGGCTTGCGCCGGAGTTGATTGGTCCTGACGGCAAAATCCTGAATCTTGGTGAGTGGATGGGATTCCCCTTTGATCCGGGGTATCTTGAGAGGGAGGCCAAATACCTCGCCATCGAAAAGGAGGTCGTCTCGGAGGTCCTGGACCTGATCGAGGCCCCCACCGGCTATGGCGTGAGTGATGCAGTGGTCGATACTACGGGCAGCGTGATTTATACCGGTAGGGAACTGACCGGCCGTTTGAGTCGGCTGACCACTATCGTCTATTTTTCTTCGCCGCCCGAAGCGATGGAAGAGATGTTCAGGCGATACATTGAGAAACCGCGCCCGGTCCTATGGAACGGCCGTTTCAGTGCACTCGAAGGTGAGAGCGAGCGAGAAGCGCTCGGCCGCTGCTATAGGCTCCTGCTTGAGTCCCGGGAGCTTTTGTACCGCGATCTCGCTGATGTCGAAATAGATTACGCTACCAGAAGAAGAACCGGATTCGGCGTACCCGAGTTTCTCTCCCTGGTCGGGGCAAAAAAATGAGGGTCGTCGTGTTTCACCAGGGCGCCCTCGGGGATTTTCTGCTCGCGCTTAGCGCCTTCGAGGGATGGTGCGAGCCGCGTGCGGGGCTCATCGTGGATTTTTGGTCAAAGCGCGAGCACGTCTCTCTTTTATCCGGGAAAGAATACCTCGGCGATTTTTACTCCCTGGATGGCCTGCTGATCCCGTCACTTTTTGATGATGTTCTTTGGGAAAAAGTCCCATTGCCTGAGTTTCTCCTAAATGCAGACCAGGTATTTATTTTTGGCCAGGAGGGGAGTCGAACGGTTGCAGAGAGGCTAAAGGCACGCACCGGTGGAAAGGTGGACTGGCTGAGGTCGTTTCCGCTGCCGGGGTGCGGTGAAGCTCACGTGCTCGATTCTATACATAATCAACTGGCAAGGCTGCGGCCGCCATGCCGAAGAAAATGGGGCATGACGAGGGTAACTCCATCGCTTTCCGCGACATCTGCGGCAAATAAGCTGCTCCAAGGCCTCGGATTGAAGGATGCACGTCCCGTGCTGGTCCATCCCGGCAGCGGCGGGACAAAAAAGATTTGGCCCCTTAAGAACTGGCGAAACCTTCTCAATTGGATTGAAAATGAGCTTTCGGTCCCGGTGATCCTCTCCCGCGGGCCGGCCGACGATCGTCTAAAGGAATTTTGCCGCTTAATGACCACAGAGGAGAAACCGGTTATAAGCGGTCTTCCACTGGTCGAGCTTGCCGCGGTTCTTTCGCTTTGCAGTGCCTACATCGGATGCGATTCGGGCGTAAGCCACCTTGCGGCTGCATGTGGGACACCATCGCTTGTGATTTTCGGGCCGACGGACCCCTGCGTTTGGGGACCCAAGGCGGCTAATGTCTATTCACTGAAAAGAACTTGGGCCGAGGCGGAAATATTCGACTGGAATATGGATGTAGAGCCTGGGGAACCGGACGGTGAGGTGGCCCTGAATTTGAGAGAGTTACTGGCGGGCCGGCGTATAAAGCAATAGCTGGAGCAGCATTGTACCGGTTCAATCGGCGTCTTCGCTTGCACCCGATTTCTTTCCGGCAAATTCGATTCCGTATTTTTTGATTTTGTAGTGAATGGCCCGGCGGCTTATTCCCAGTAGTTGAGCGGCATCTTTTTGAACGTAGCCGGCCTGCTGGAGTGCGCGGATGATGGCATTTCGCTCACTCTCTTCAAGCGAGAGTGAATCGCCGGAAACGGGTGGGCTTTTGTGGGCTGTTTGCACATCGTCCGTAAGCTGAAGGTCTTCCTGGCGCAGGATGCCGTCGCGGCACAAGACTACGCCTGCTTCAAGCGCATTTTTCAGCTCCCTGACGTTCCCTGGCCATCGGTACTCGCACAGCCATTTGAGGGTTTCAGGAGAGATTTTAACCAGCGGAATATTCTGGATTTTGCAAAAATGCTCGACAAACTGCTGGACGAGTACCGGAATGTCCTCTCGTCTTTCCCGGAGAGCGGGGATCTTTAGAGTTACTACCCTGAGCCTGTAATAGAGGTCTTCGCGAAAATTTCCTTCCTCGACTTCTTCCCGAAGGTCTGAATTTGTGGCCGAGATAATGCGGCAATTTACGGGGATTTCCTTGAGGTCGCCGATTCGCCTTATCTTTCTTTCCTCGAGGAACCTCAACATGCGGATCTGCATGTCCTGAGAGATATTTCCTATTTCGTCGAGAAACAGGGTCCCCTTGTCGGCTGCCTCGATCAGACCCTTCTTATCTTTTATGGCATGGGTGAAAGCGCCTTTTACGTGCCCGAATAGCTCGCTCTCGAGCAGTCCGCTCGGAGTGGAGCCGCAGTCTACCACCATGAACGGCTGGTCCCGACGGGGGCCGCGCTGGTGGAGAAGCCTTGCCACGCGTTCCTTCCCCACGCCGCTCTCGCCAAGAATCAGTACGTTTACGTCGCTCCTGGCAATCCGGTCAATGAGGTCATAGAGTTCGCGCATCGCCGAACTCTTGCCACCCCAGAGGGATTCGCTGATCGGGGGAAGGGCATCGAGGGTCGGCCGAGGGGTGCTCTTTTTGAGCACTTCCTGGACCTTTTGAATGAGTTCCCGGCCATTGAACGGTTTGGTCAGATATTCTACCGCACCGGCCTTTAGCGCCCTTACCGCGTCGGGGATCGTCCCGTAAGCCGTCAAAAACATCACCGGCATGCCCGGACGCACCGTTTGGGAGGCGGAGAATAAATCCATGCCGCCCATGCCCGGCATCTTTACATCAGTAATCATGAGATCTACCGGCATCGACTTGAGGATATGAAGGGCTTCTTCGCCCCCGGATGCAGTCAGTACCCGATACTCAATCGAGGTGAGGCGGGCTTCCAGCACCGCCAGGATGTTTTGATCGTCATCGACGACCAGAATGACTGGCTTATTCGACAAATTGCTGCTCCGTAACCAAACTTGTGTGGGCCTCGAGGCCCGCTGCATACACTTCTTAAGGAGCCGATGCTTCCTGTTTCTTCTCCTGGTACTTGCGGTGTATCTCTTCAAGTGACTCTAACTGCTGGCGAAGTCTTCGGATTTCCCTCTCCCGCGAGTCGAGCTTTGCCCTCAGGCCGTCAACCTCTCTTTCCTTGGATTGCAAGGCGTTCTTGAGGTTCGGATTGGGGGCATCTTTTTGTGCCTTTTGAGGCTGAGAGGCCGATGTACCATTTTTGCATGCCTGTGAGATGGCGCGCCCGACAAAAGGGGTCAGCATCCGAGGGTCCTCGCCCTCGAGACCGGATTGGGCCTGCTTGCTCCATTGATCCCAAAGCGAGGCCGCCTGCTCGTATTCGTCTGATGTCTGTGCCATAGCCAAGAGTGCCGCCGCACGAGCGAAAACGGCCTTTCGGGCGGTTTCGGGAAGTCGGGAATGCAGGCTGAGCGCCTCGAAAACGCTCGCGGCCTTTTTGTAGTCACCATCCTTAAACGCCATGAGGCCATCTTCCCATGCCGCCCTTTCGAATTCGTGTGGCAGAGGGGTCTGTTGAACCGCTGCCGTATTGACAAGAGGCGGTGACGCGCACCCCGACGGGAACAGGAACGCGAGTAAGCAAAATCCGAGTAAAACCTGATTCCAGATAATTCTTTTTACAGACATCGTTCTATATTCTCCGAGGTACCGGAAGAGCAAAGCTGAAGGTGCTTCCGCGTCCGGGCAAGCTGGCCACCGCAATCTCGCCTCCGTGGGCTTCGACTATATATTTAGATATACTGAGCCCGAGACCAACTCCGTCGACCTGGTCGCGTAACCCTGAAGCCCGGTAATACTTGTGAAAAACCAGTTGCTGCTCTTCCTCCGGGATGCCCGGACCATTGTCGGACACCGAAAAAACCAATTCAGGTCCATTCTCCGATGCACCTTGAGCTACACTTACCATAATCTCGCTGCCCTGGGGAGAGAACTTGATAGCATTTCCGATCAGGTTCAAGAGCACCTGCTGCAGGTTGTCCGGATCGGCGCTGAATTCGGGGATCCCCAATTCAACATGGGCCTGGATCTTTATATCTTTTGCCTCAGCGGCCGGAATCAGCCGCGAAATGGCACTTTCGACAAACTGGGCGGCGTCGATGGGGCGCTTTCGGATTTCAACCGCCCCGGCTTCGAGTCGCGAAATCTGCATGAGATGGTTCAACAACGTAGTTATGCGTTCCAGTTCATGGCTGGCAATTTCCAGGAACCGCCTCTGCTTCTCATTTATATCCCCCATGACCTCTTCGACGATCAGATTTACCGATTCGCGAATGGAGGTAAGCGGGGTCCGTATTTCATGGCTCAGCATCGAAATGAAGTCGGATTTCATCCGCTCCTCTTCTGCAAGCCTTGCAGCCATGTCGTTGAATGCGCCCGCCAGTTCCCCAAACTCATCGTTTGAGTAGACCCGGATCGGCTGTTTCAGGCCGGAGCGGGAGATCGATTTTATTCCGCGCCTCAATTCGCGAAGCGGGCGGTTCATCGAGTAGGCGATCGCAATAACCCCCAGCAACCCTATTATCAGCGACGTTCCCAATCCGATGAAGCCCCACTGTACTGCGGTTCGGCCGCGCTCGTTCAGGCTCTTCAGGCGGCTTTCGATCTGTTGCTCATTTGCGAACCGGGCTTTGGAAATTTTATCCACCCAGTTGTTAATTATCTCCTCTTTGAGCCAGGGTAGATCGGATTCGGAGCTTTCTTTCGGTTGCTGCGGAAATTGCTGCTCGTACTCTTTTTGAAGTTCCTCCCACGGGGCCGCGCCCGTTTCTCCTCCACCAAACCAGAGTATGTCAAAGAGGTTTGATTCATACTCTTTTTGAGCTGACGCAAAGTATTCCTTGTAGTCTTCCTTCTTCAGCAGATCGTATTTCTTCTGGTTTTCAGCCATCCAGAGCAGATTGTCTATCATCTTCTTGGATGCTGTCGAGATTCGGTAATTCTTGTTTGCAATATCCTCGGAAGTCTTTACCAACTGCTGAATATGAATAAACAGAATCAGAATAGTGCCGTAAAAAATAAGCGAAGTTATTACGTACCAAAAGAAAAGCTTTAAGACTATTCCGAATTTGATTTTCATTTTATTCAACGATTTAGCCCGATTACGCCCCTGCATCGCGGGGCCGCCTGACATCGTAATAGTAAATCATGCAAAAAGCAGCGAAAAACAAAATTAATCGAAAAAGTGCCCGATAAAAAGCATTTTTTTCAGCCAGAACGAGAGCTTCGACAGAAACGAGCTATTCACTCAATTTTCAGTCCTCCCAGGGAACCCGGCACCTTCTTTCCAGATAATCTTCACCAAGGATCTCCCGGTTGGATCCGGATTTTATCATTCGGCCTTCGAACATGACAGCGGTTCTCTCGGCAAGATGAGGGATCTCGGTGTAGTCGTGGGTTACGAAAAGTGTGGTCATTCCCATTTTCTTTATAACCTGCCCAAGATCGTCCAGGAGGCTGTTTCTGGTTGGATAGTCCAGGGAGGCAAAAGGCTCATCGAGGAAAAGGAGGTCGGGTTCAAGGGCGAATGCGCGGGCAAGACTCACTCGCTGTGCTTCCCCGCCGGAAAGCGAGCGCGCCTGGCGTCCTTTTAGATGTGCGACTCCGAAGACTTCCAGCCACTTTTCCATTCTGGCGAGCGATTCCCCACGAGCTACGTTCCTGATGCGAAGAGCGGTTAAAAGATTCGAGGAAACAGTCATGTCCAGAAGGGTCGATTCCTGGAAGACAACGGCCATACGGCGGCGAAGCGCAAGGATGTTTCCCGCGGCGGCCACGTTGCCGTCGAATTCGATTGTACCTGAGGTGGGAGGCACAAGAAGGGCAAGGGCCAGAAGCAGGCTGGTTTTACCTGCCCCATTCGGTCCGACCAGGGCAACCGCTTCTCCCCGCATCATCGAAAAGGAATCGACGCGGAAGATCTCCTTGGTCGAGTTCATCAGCCGCAAATTTTTCGCCCACAGCAGAGGTCCCAAAATTGACTTCCCTGTTAAATATATTCATACATCGAATTGCCGGTCCAGTTGTCAAAAGATTAGAAAACTAACATTTTAACGTGACCTGTCAAATCAATTGATCCATTCGTCCACAATAATCCGGTAATTGGGAGCATCGATCGGAATTATCGGATTTTGGTTATCGTATTGCTCGAAATGCACGATATTCTTGATAAGTGAGGGTTTGTCATTTAGTATCATTTGTTGGCGGGACAATCAAAAAGGATTAATGTCTCTTCGCGACAGAGCACCAGCCCTGGAGAATTGCATGGAAAAATTCGACAGCCTGCTCGAAACATCGTGCAGGACCATGATCAAAACGATCCTGGCATGCCTCGAAAATGCTACGAAAGGCACCATTTACAGGATCGGTTTGATGCCGGACCTAACGGCCGTTCGGATCACCTCAGGGAGCAGGCAGCCAAGTTCTCAAGAAATCGAATGGGGTCTTCCGGCAGCATCGGACTACAATCCGCCGGGGAAGAACTGGGAGCAGTACCGCGATCAACCAGGCCGCCCTCTGGAGGCAATGGGCTGGTGTGTCGAGAAGCAACTGAGCTGGACAGCAGACAACCCGCAGGAAGATGAACGCAGCGTTCGAAAACAGCTCCGGGGAGAGGTCGAAGACCACTACCATATGGAACCCGTGCTGGTTTCCAAGGAAAGCCTGTACGGAAGTGCCGCCGACGGGCTCTGTTATCCCCTCGATCACTTCGGAAATCCAATCTGGCAGGATACCGGCTACATTGTAGCCGCGGTAATAAAGATTCATTTCGAACCAGGCAGCCTAAAGGTGGGCGACAGTTCGATTCGGGCAATACGGGAGCTTTCCCAGAGTCTCGGGACCGAACTGCTTTCACTCTACATCAATGATATGCTCTACAGGGCGCGTAAGGATTTTGCCCGGCAAAGACTTCAAAGCTGTGAAATCCTGGCCCATGAACTCAGAAACACCATGGTAAAGCTCGGGTTTGTCTTTACTGCCATAAATGCACAGGTGGCAATCATTCGCGAAAGCTGGGAACACCTGCTGCAAACCCATGTTTCGGGTCTCGAATGGAAGGGGGCCATTCTTGGAACGCTTTCCTCGGAACTCGAGCAAAAGCGTGCTTTTCTCAAGCCGGGCAGCGATATCTTTGCAATAAGCGAGACGCTTCTTGCGGAACAGAAAGAACTGGCCAGGATATCCCTTTCCCCATACCAGGAGCAAGACTGGGTTACAAACAAGATCCGGCCGAAATGGGAGAAGCTGCTTTCCGCCAATGCGGTATGGGATGCGCCAGAGATAAAGTCGCTTCTGGACCGCTTGTCTGATTCACTTCGCACCGGTATGGAAAAGACCCTGGTAGGCAAGGTTAACGGCTTTCCCCCGGAGATTTTGGAGGAATGGTCCAGGCTTGCTTACATCAATATCAATTCCAGCAATCTTCACCAGATTGATGAGGTTGTGCGGCTCGTCGAATATCCTTCACTGCCTGTTGCTCATAAGGAGCAGGTACTTCGGGTGCTCAAATCCTTGAGGACATTGGTTCTGATTATCCCGGAGGTCGAAGAGAAGGCGACAAGGATACTGCAGTCCCTGAGATATGGCACATGGGCCGAGGACATTGCCCGCATAGCTCCCGGCGTTAATGCCGGCGTGTGCGGAGATTACGGAATTGGCCTGACAGACTAAAGTTCGGCGCCGGACTGCGCTGGCCCATCCACGAAATCTAAGCGGGAAATAATCGACCGCGGGAGATGAACGATGGCAGACGAAAAAGAAGGATGCTCCGAAAATCCAGAGTCCTGGGAAATTAATTCGGAGTTGTCCCAACATCCCCAGATGAGGGAGACGTTTAGCAATGTCGAACTAAAATACAAGCGCCTCTTCGACTCGGCGGGCGAGATGCATTTTATTACCAGCCGCAAAGGCAAAATACTGGACATAAACCAGGCTGGGGTTGACCTTTTCAGGTTTGCGACCAAGGAAGCCATGCTTGCTCTCGATACCGTCGGCATCCTGTTTTGCAATCCCGAGGAAGGAAAGGTATTCCAGCGCCGTATTGAGGCGGAAGGCTTCATCAAGGACTTCGAGGTGGGAATGAGAAGATGTGACGGGACCTTCTTTACCGCGTCGATAACCGCCGGCCTGTGGTTTGAAGAAGACGGAGCGATTTCCTGTGAGGGGGTCCTTCGGGATATCACCGAAATCAAACAGTTGCAGGAGGCGTGCCTGGAGGCTGAAAAGGCAAACAGGGAACTCACCGAGTCTGAGCGGCGGATACGGGATCTCAATACTGACATTCTGAACATGCTGATGATCATGTCGCATGATATCCGGGGTCCGCTTGTCTCGATTGCCGCCACTTTGAAACTTCTAATGCGCGGCTCCTTCGGGCACATGGATGAAAGTGTAATTAACACTGTCCAGGAACTGCTCGCGCGGGTGCGCCACCTGATCGGAATTGCAGAAGATTGCCTGGGCAGGGCCCACTCTCTTGAAGGTACCGCGCGTGCAGATCGAGAGATGGTTGACCTCAGACAGGACATCATCGATCCAGTGCTTGACGAAGTTTCAAACGAAATCGAACTCCATCGGATAACAATCGACAACCGCCTCGGTGCCATTCCTGCCGGTTGCATTCCAATCAGCGTCAGAATGATGTGGCTGAAGGCGGTGTTTAGAAATCTTTTCAAGAATGCCATAAAATACGGTGGTAAATGCTGCAATATTGCCTTCGGCTTCGAGGACCACGGAGGCTTTTACCGCTTAAACGTCTATAACAGCGGCAACCCGATTCCCGAGGAATTCCGGGACAGGCTTTTTACAAAATTCACACAGATCGACGTCGGCGCGGAGAAAAAAGACGGTTTCGGAATGGGCCTCTATTTGATTCGCGAAATTGTGCGAAAGCACGGCGGCGATATCTGGTACGAAGCCAAGCGCGACGGTTCCGATTTCGTCCTTATCCTTGCAAAGGAACCGCAGTAGCGGACGGATGACGGATGACGGATGCAGATGACGGATGCAGATGACGGGAAACAGAAGAAAAGGGTGGGCACAGGTTTTGGAGTTGTTGCCCAAGCCCGCTGCATGATCGGGATCTTAGCTTCGAACATCGTCATTCCCGCCCAGAAGCGCTGCGGGAATGACGTTCATCAGGTTCGCGCCATCCAATTTTGCTTAGCATTTTTCGAAAAACTATTTGGGCGACGGACCGGTTTTTCGTGCCCAACATTCAGTTTCGATTAGCAATTGGGGGCACGAAGACCCTGTGACCACCTCATTTAACCCGCCGGAAAACTCCTATGATTTCACCTGCCCAGATCCAAAAGGCCGCGGAAGTGCTTCGCGGCAGGATAATCCGCACACCCCTCATCCAATCCCCAGCCCTTGGGAGGCTAGCCGGAGCTGACGTCAGGCTCAAGCTGGAAAACCTCCAGGAGACGGGTTCTTTTAAAATCAGGGGTGCAACCTTCAAGATACTTTCCGAGCGAGATCGGATCGGCATTGAAGGCATAGTTGCGGCCTCGGCCGGGAACCATGCCCAAGGCGTGGCGCTTGCGGCCGGCAGGGCCGGTATTCGGTCTTTGATCGTAATGCCGCTATGGTCCTCGATCTCAAAGCAGGAGGCCACGCGGGGGTATGGCGGCGAGGTCATACTCGCGGGCCACAATATTGCGGATTGCATAGTCCGGGCAAAAAAGCTTGCTAAAGCTGGAATGACCTTCATTCACCCGTTTGACGACCCGCTTATCATAGCCGGGCAGGGTACCATCGGACTCGAGATACTGGAGGACCTGCCTGATGCCGATATCATCATTGTCCCTGTCGGAGGAGGCGGCCTCATTTCTGGGATCGCCTCCGCTGCCAGGGCGATCAGGCCCGATATTAGGATAATCGGGGTACAGGCCTCTGCATGCCCCTCCGCCGTAGAGGCGCTCGATGCCGGCCGCTCGGTAATTGTCGATGCTAAACGTTCGATCGCGGATGGGATAGCGGTGAAGCAAATCGGCGGGATCCCATTCAAGGTAATCCGGGAGAAGGTAGATGAAATCGTCACAGTTGACGAGGACACCATTGCAGAGGCTGTCCTTATGCTGCTCGAGTCTAACAAGATCCTGGCGGAAGGGGCAGGCGCCGTTCCGGTGGCGGCGCTCCTGAGCGGCGCGGTCCGGATCTTACCCGGACAAAAGGCGGTGCTGGTGATAAGTGGCGGTAATATGGACACTCCCCTTCTGGACAGGGTCCTGCGAAAGGGCCTCACCGGGCATGGCCGCATCATGCATTTCAGCATTTGCCTCGACGACGTCCCAGGTGCCCTTGCCTCGCTTCTGACAGTCATTGCCGGAACCGGTGCAAACGTACTTCAGATATACCACAACCGCGGGGGCGCGGCCCTGACAATTTACCAGAGCCAAGTCGAGCTCGAAATCGAAACCCGGAATTTCGAACACATAACCCAAGTCCTCCACGCTCTCGAACAATCGGGCTATAAAGTCGACCCTGAAAAAAACCGCATTTGATTTTTATACCCATTTCAGCCATTGCCGCGGGAGTCTTTTTGACGCCGGAGCGCCGGGTTTTGCTTTTTCCATTGTGCGTGATTGGATTTGAACCTACGGAGGCGCTCAATATATAAATAGAAGCCATCCACATCGGTTAGCGGTTCGAAGCTAAACGGATTCGAAAAAGGCGGCATTGGAATGCCGCCTTCAATGGGCTAAATTAGCGGATGAATCTTTACATTAAACAAGCGTCGGCAGAACCGGGCTACTTGCCGGCGAAGGCGGGGCGAGGGAGTCGGACCTGGAAATTTTTGATGTTGAGCTCATCCTGTCGCAGGATGGCGGCTTGGAAGGCGCTTAGTCTGGCGCAATTTTTTGCGCAGTCATCTTTATTCTGGTCAATGTTTTCGCATCTACGGCAAGGACTTTCCAACGTGCGTGCAAAGGGGATCATGAGCTAAATTCCTCCGGGGCAGAAGGCTAGAGTGAAAAGAGAATACGCGAAAAACATCTTAGCACAACTTTTCACAAAATTTCAAGCTTATTATTAGTTATTTCAGCCCTAATCCGGGAATAAAATGTGAAAATAATTTATTTGCGGCAGTTGATATCAAAAAAATTTTACCTGATCCCCTCTTGAAAGCCGCATTGGATTGGCGGGAGTTTTGCGCAGTTTCGCCGCATCCGCTGCCTTTGCGGGCGGCTTTTGCTGTTTTTCACGATGTGCGCGTCAAATGTGTTTGATTCTTTAGGCACTTGCTGCTATAGACGAATGTGATCAATTTCTCTACTCCCTGCCCCTCTGTTGCGGCCAGGCGGGCCGGGTGGCGCATGTTCGCTCCTAAATCCTTCTTTTTCACTATGCTCAGGTCTATTTTTTCCGTGAGTTAGACGGAGAGGAAAAAGGGCCAAGGGCGCCGAACTGTGTTGCGGTTCGTGCTTTTTTTAACAGAATCCGCTGAAGCAACCAGCGGGGTGTCTTGTGGAATTTCGAGTTGAGGAGGCTGCGTATGTTTGACGAGAAGGTACTGCAAAAAATTCAAGCTGGTAAAGAAAAGTGGGACCAGGGACCTGTTGCTAAGACCTTGGCGAAGAACCCCGAAGCAAAACCTGTTTTCACAACTATCTCCGGCACTCCGGTCGAACGGCTCTATACCCCTCTGGATGTTACGGGGCTGGATTATGACCGTGACCTTAGCTATCCGGGACAGTTTCCGTTCACCCGCGGTGTACAGCCGACCATGTACCGTGGCCGCTACTGGACGATGCGTCAGTATGCAGGGTTCGGAGATGCAAAGGGCACCAACGAGCGTTATCATTATCTGCTCAACCAGGGCCAGACCGGCCTCAGCGTGGCTTTCCAGCTCCCGACTCAGGCAGGCTACGACAGCGACCATCCCCTTTCAATGGGTGAAGTTGGCAAGGTTGGCGTGGCGGTCGATCACATAGACGATATGAGGATATTGTTTAACCGCATTCCTCTTGATAAAGTCACCACGTCGATGACCATCAATGCCGCGGCAACGGTACTCCTTGGGATGTATCTTGCGATAGCCGATGAACAGGGAGTTCCCTGGGACAAAGTCGGCGGCACCGTGCAAAACGACGTTTTGAAGGAAATCATCTGCCGCGGTCA